>NZ_LRRB01000111.1 GCF_001646865.1 Aldersonia kunmingensis
CTCGAAGCCGTCAGCGGTCTTGTACTGCGGCAGCGCCATCACGCCGGCGTTGTTGACGAGCACGTCGGCGCGGTCGACCGACTCGGCGAAGCTACGCACCGAGGCAAGGTCCGCCAAGTCCAGTTTTGCGACCGTGGCATTGGGTCCGATCGATTCCGCTACGGCATTGGCGGTGTCGGTATTTCGGCATGCAAGCACCACTGCGGCACCGGCCTTGGCCAGGGCGCGAGCGGTCACCTCACCGAGGCCGCTGTTCGCGCCGGTCACAATGAATTTCCGGCCATCTTGCGGGGGAATGTCGCTGGCGGTCCATTTCGTCACGCGCAGAGTGTGCCACCGACATGCCCCGCCGGGAAGGGCTCAGGTGAGCTGGTAGGTCACCCCGGTGAGCCGCTCGGAGAGTTCCCATAACTGCGCGGCCATCGCGGTGTCCTTCGACCGTCCGGACGATGCCGATTTCGCCGGATAGCCACGCGTCCCGAAAAAGTTCTTGGGGCCGTAGAACTCGCCGCCCTCGGCGTCCGGTGAGGTAGCCGCGAAAAGCTGAGACAGCGCCCCCATCTCGGCACTCTGGCCGAAGATCTTGTTACCGACCGCCATCAGCGGGTCGAAGATCGACTCCGTATGCGACTGCAGATTCGTCGCCGCGTACCCGGGGTGGGCCGAGTACGAGGTCACCTTCGAGCCTGCGCGGCTCAGTCGCCGCTGCAATTCGCGGGCGAACATGAGGTTCGCCAGCTTCGACTGGCCATAGGCCGACCAGCGCTCATACTTGCGCTTCTCCCAGTTCGGGTCGTCGATAGAGATATTGCCGGCCCGGTGCGCACCGCTGGACACCGTGACCACTCGGTCGGTGACCTTGGGCAGCAGCAGACCCGTCAGCGCGAAGTGCCCGAGATGATTTGTGCCGAACTGCATCTCGAAGCCGTCGGCGGTCTTGCGCTGAGGCACCGCCATGAGGCCGGCGTTGTTGACGAGAACGTCGACACGATCGACAGACTCGGCGAAGCTACGCACCGACGCGAGGTCAGCGAGATCGAGCTGCGCCACGGTGGCGTTGGGGCCAATCGACTCGGCCACCGCGGCGGCCTTGTCGGTATTTCGGCAAGCAAGCACCACGGCGGCGCCGGCTTTGGCGAGTTCGCGGGCGGTTACCTCACCGAGGCCGCTGTTCGCGCCGGTCACAATGAAAGTCCGGCCATTTTGCGGGGGAATGTCGCTGGCGGTCCATTTCGTCACGCGCAGAGTTTGCCACCGACATGCCCCCGCCGGGAAGGCCGTTCCCGTCAGATCTTGTAGTGCCTCAGATGTTGCAGGGCACCATCGCGTATCCGGCGATATCGCACGAACTCTTGTTGGACAACTTCCAAGTACCGTCGACCCACGTCCACGACAGCGGGAGGAAGCGGTCACCCATGCCGACGACCGACATCTTCAGCTGCGCATCCATCCGGTCGCCGTTGACGGTGACCGGACCGGCGACCGTCCAGGTGAAGATCGGGCCCGCCGAGGCGAGCATGTTCGCAATCTGGTTTACCGTCCCCAGCCCTGCGTTGCCGGACTCGAGCTCGGCGGCCCTGGCGTCGGGCGCAGAGCTTGGATTGAGCACGACCCTCAGCTTGTTGATGAGCTCGCCCTCGCTCAGCGCGGCCGGAGCGGCAATCTCCTCGGCGGTGACCGGCGCCGCAACAGGCTCGGCAACCGGCTCTGCCGCGGGCGCCGCAACAGGGGCGGCGGCCGGCGCGGGAGCCGCGGCCGGCGCAGGAGCTGGGGCGGGCGCCGGCGCGGGTGCCGCAGGAGCCGAGGCGGAAACGGCGGCCGGGGCCGGCGCCGCGGGCAGTGCCACCACGGTCTGGGGGCTGCTGTTCCCGTTGTCGTTATCGACCAGCATCATTCCCACGACACCGATCGTCACTACGATCGCCGACACCACTGCGGAAACACCTGCCGAAACGGCTACTGTCACGGCCGAAGTCGAGCCTTCACGTCCACTCATCGCACCCTCGCTGAATTTCGAGTTCCACCCCTGGCCACACGCTCCAGAAAGGCGTCCAATGTCCTACCGCGCAGTGGCTATTTCCGAAACCCCCCGCTGCGGCGGAACTAGCCTAAGCCTAGTCAGGTAAGGCTATGCAAAGATAGCGTTCTATCAGATAGGAGCTGTGTTGACTTCACGCGACCGTGGACGACGAGTTATTTGTCGTCTCGCTTTCACGGCGCTCGCCGCATCCATGACTCTCGGCCTTGCCGCGTGTGGCGGCGATAGCGCCGATGACCAGGCCGGATCCGGTGGCTCGGTGACCATTGACCACGCACTCGGCCAGACCACGATCGAGGGTGTCCCGACGCGCGTCGTCGCGCTCGGCACGCAGTGGGCCGATGCATCGCAAGTGCTGGGCGTCACACCCGTCGGTTATCTGGATCTCCTCGGCATGAGCACCGGTGGCCAGGCCGCGCCGTGGGAACCCGCCGAACTGTCGGAGGCGACGAAGGTCAACCCGCAGGGCGACATCGTCGAGCAGGTCGCGGCGCTGAATCCCGATCTGATCCTCGCGCCGGGCTTCGGCGCAGACAAAACCACGTTCGACAAGCTCAACCAGCTGGCACCGACGATCCCGAGCCTGAGCAAGGCGCAGATCGAGAAGTGGCAGGACCAGGTGAACGTCCTCGGGCGGATCTACCACAAGGAAGATCAGGCGCAGCAGGTCATCGGCGACGTCGAGGGCAAGATCGACGCGATCAAGGAAGCCAACCCGGGCATTGCCGGCAAGACCTTCCTGACCTCCTACCTCGCGTCGCCGACGCAGCTGATGGTGCTCGCCGACCCGAAGGACGGCGCGAGCGCGCTGTTCACCGAGCTCGGCATGGTGCTGCCGCAGAAGCTGGTCGATGAGGCCGGCCCGTCCGGTGGACGAATTCCGTTGTCACCGGAACGAATCGGTGACCTGAACTCGGACATGATGGTCGCGACCGCGGCACCCGGAATAGACGCGACGTTCCAGTCGCTGCCGGGATACAACGACCTGCCGTCGGCCCGCAACGGCACGCTGGTGTACCTCGACATCGTCTCGGGCACCGGGCTGAACATGCCGACGGCCCTTTCGCTGCCCTACGTGCTGAACAAGCTCGAGCCGGCGCTCGAGAAGCTGGGCCAGCAGTAGCAACTCGATCGGGCCCGGCGCGGGTTGACGCCGGGCCCGTTTCGTATTTCGCCTCAACCCGCCGACCGACCGAGGAGGTCCGGTGTCGAACTCGTCAGAACCCGCCGTCGTCGTCGAGGGCCTGCAGAAATCCTTCGGTGATCACGTCGCACTGCGTGGTGTCGATTTCACCGTCCCACGCGGCACCGTCCTCGGTCTGCTCGGCCCCAACGGCGCCGGCAAAACCACGACTGTGAGCATCCTTGCCACGCTGCGCAAACCGGATGCCGGACGGGCGTTCGTCGCCGGGCACGACGTCGTGAGCGAGGCCGCCGCGGTGCGCCGGTCGATCATGCTCACCGGCCAGTTCGCCGCGCTCGACGAGATGCTCACCGGGCGCGAGAATCTCGAGCTCTTCGGCCGGCTGCTCGGCCTGTCCCGATCCTCGGCCGCCGCGCGTGCATCCGAACTGCTCGAACAGTTCGATCTGTCCGAGGACGGCGGGCGCCGCGTGGGCACCTACTCCGGCGGCATGCGCCGACGCATTGACATTGCGTGCGGGCTCGTCACCCGGCCCGAGGTGGTGTTCCTCGACGAGCCGACGACCGGCCTGGATCCCCGCAGCCGCCAGCAGGTCTGGTCGCTGATCGCCGACCTCAAGGCGGACGGCATCACGACCCTGCTGACTACGCAGTACCTCGAGGAGGCCGACGTGCTGTCGGACAACATCGTGGTCATCGATCATGGCGCTGTTGTCGCCGAGGGCACCGCCGCCGAACTCAAGCAGCGCACGGGCGGCACCCATTGCGAGGTTGTTCCTGTTGATCCGCGCCAGGTGCCGCTGGCGCATGAGCTGCTCGCCGATCTGGAGCCGGCCGAACTCGTCGAGGGTTCCGACCGGTTCTCCCTGCCCGCTCCGAACGGCGTGACCACACTCGGCGACGTGATGGGCCGGCTTGATGCGGCCGGAATCGAACTCGCCGATCTCGCGCTGCGCCGCCCCTCGCTCGACGACGTGTTCCTGGCGCTAACCGGTCACCGCACCGAAGCGCCGCAAGACGCACCGACAGCATCGGCATGACGGCCACCCACGAGCGCGAGTCCGCCAGCGGATTCACGCAATGGAGCGCGCTTTCCGTGCGCTCGATCGCCGGTGGAGTCCGCGAAGGCGAACTGATCTTCGCGATCTTCACCCCGGTGATCTTCTTCGTGTGCTTCTACGTGCCGCTGCACGAGATGTTCGAGTTCACCGGCGGCAACTATGCGCAGTACCTGGTCCCGGTGATCGTGCTGCAGTCGATGCTGTTCACCGCCATCGCGGCGGCAGAACGCTCGGCCGCGGATTCGCTGAGCGGTATGGGCACCCGACTGCGCGCTCTGCCGGTGCCGGCGTTGGTGCCGCTGTTCGCCCGGATGAGCGCCACGATGTCGCGCGCGGTGCTGTCACTGATCGGTGCCATCGTGGTCGGCTTGATCGCGGGCTTCCGGTTCAACGGCGATCTCGTCGACACGTTGGGATTCGTCGCCATCTCCCTGCTGTTCGCACTCGCTCTTTCCCTCGGCACCGACGCGCTCGGCTCGGTGTCGAAGAATCGCGAGGCGACCGGGCAGATGCTCATGGTGCCGCAGTTGCTGCTCACCATGGTGTCCACCGGAATCGTTCCCGCCCAATCGTTCCCGGAGTGGATTCAGCCGTTCGCGCGAAACCAGCCGATCTCCCAGATCGCCGCTGCCCTGCGCGGGCTGGCCGAGGGCACTTCGACGGGAGCGCAGATCGGCATCGCGCTGGCGTGGACGATCGGGATGCTGGCCGTATTCGTCGCTCTGACTCTTCGCATCGCGACGAAGGAGCGTTGAGCTGATGAGTACCAATTCTTTCCCCATCACGACACTGCCCGCCGAGACCTCGCTTCGCGCATTCGGCTCGGCGACGATGCTGCAGTCCGGCCGGTTGCTGCGGCGCTGGACGCGCGAGCCCGCGATCCTGGTGCAGTCGCTGATCTTCCCGGCCTTCCTGTTGGTGGTCTTCGACTGGGTGCTGGGCAAGACCGTCACGCTGTTCAGCGGCGAGGACAGCCTTTTCGGCCTGGTGCCGATGTCCGCGCTATTGGCCGGCATGTTCGGCACGATCACCACCGGAATCGCGCTGACAGCCGAACGGGACAGTGGTCTACTCACCCGCTTCTGGGTGCTGCCGGTGCATCGTGCGTCCGGGCTGGCGAGCCGGTTGCTCGCCGAGGCGGTCCGCACGTTGGCGACGACGGTGATCCTCACCGCGGTCGGTTACGCGCTGGGCTTCCGTTTCGAGCAAGGGTTTGTCTCTGCGCTCGGTTTCATCGCTGTCCCGGTGCTTTTCATCATCGGCTTCGCCACGATGATTCTCGCGATAGCGGTGGTGACCTCCGGGCGCTCGGCACTGGAGCTGCTGGCCTCGATCTGCCTGCTGATGCTGTTCTTCAACTCGGGATTGGTCCCGGTGGACAAGTATCCGGACTGGCTCCAGCCGGTCGTGCGCGCGCAGCCGATGAGCCCTGCGATCGAGGCCATGCGTGGCCTGTCTGCCGGCGGTCCCGTGCTCACGCCGCTGCTGCAGTCGCTCGCCTGGACCGTCGGGTTCGTCGTCGTATTCGGCGTGCTCGCGGTCCGTGGCTATCGCCGCGCGGCCTCGGAGTAGTCCCCAGCGCGCACCTTTCGGCGCCGCCGCGCACGCCTGGGCGTGCGCGCTGGCCGCACAAGGTACGCGGCGATCAGAGCTTGGCCAGTTCCGCCACGGCCCGCTGCCAAGCCCCGATGATCGCGTCGATATCCGAGTCGGTGAAAAGCGCCGCCGGCCAGCGCCATCCCGCGGTGACCTGGGGGCCGTCCGCACCGGACACCACCGCGACGGTGACTTCGAGTGCGTATGTCAGCGGCAGATCGGGTTCGGGCGCGACCGGGAGTGCGGCGTTGAGCGCCGGATTGGTGACCATCGACCATGGTCCCCCGGCGAACAGAGCGGCATCGGCGCGATCGAAGCGGCCCAGGTAGTTGAGCAGCACCTGCGGTCGCGGCGCATCCGCCAACTCGTGACGGTTCCGCAGCAGCCCGAAATCGAAGCCACCATTCGGCAGCGCACCCACCCGGGTGAGCACATCGGCGAGTACGGCCGCCGGATCGTGTGGTGTCGCAACGGCACCGGCGCGGATCGGGAAATCGGTGCTGAACCAGCCGACGGTGCGGCTCGTGTCGGTAGCTGCTTCGCCGGCGACATCGTCGGCGCGGCCGTGATGCTCCAGTGCGACGGCTACGCCGATCGCCGGGTCGGCGCCGCGCTCGGACCGCCACGCCGCCACCGTCAATCCCGTTGCGGCGAGCAGGTAGTCGCGCGGTTGCCCGTCGCCGCGCCGCGCCGCCGTATCGAGCAGTTCGGCGGCCGGTACCGTGACACTCCGGGTCCGGACATCGGCGGCCACATCGGCAGTCGGCTCCAGGGGCCGTGCACCGAACGGGCTCTCCTGAACCGCAGATTGCGCCGACCAGAACTCGACCTGTCCGGCGATCTCTGCCGAATCGGCGCGTCGCGCAACGAGCTCCGACCACTGGCGGTATCCGGTGATCTCGCGGTCGAGCCGGATTCGCTCACCGGCCCGGAGCTGTTGCCAGCCGAGGGCGAAATCCCCAAGCAGCACAGGCCAGGTCACCGCATCGGCGGCGAGACGGTGTACCGAAAGCTGCAATAGATCCGCGCCGTCCGTCCGCGCATAGCGGACCGCCTGCACCATCGACCCGCGGGCGGGGTCGATCCGGTCGATTGCAGCACTCGCCTGCTCGGCAAGGATCGGCCCCACCGCACCGGTCACCTCGACCGACCGCAGCACCTGCTCGACAGGTACGGAACCCGGCGGCCGAGTATGCAGCTCGAATTCGTCTCCGATGCTGCGCAATTCGGCACGAAGCAGGTCATGGTTGTCCAGCACCGCCTCGAGCAATGAACCAAGATCGTCATCACCAACACCCTCGGGCAATTCGATCAGCTGGGTCAGGCTGTGTCGCCGGAAACCGCCGCGGCGCAACAGTTCACGTGCCTGCGGTAGGAGCGGGAGCGGACCGTACATGGCGACCGTCTCGGCCTCTTCGACGGCGGAGTCGATCGCCGCGGCGAGATCGCGAACGGTGGTGTTGGTCATCACCATTCGCGGGCTGATCCGCAGTCCCGCCGAGCGAGCCCCGCTCACCAGACCGATCGCGGCGATGCTGTCCATCCCGAGTTCGAAGAAGTCGTCATCGATTCCCGGTGCGGCACCGTCGAGCAGCGCCGCCAGCGCCTTGCACAGCGCGCGCTCGGTGTCGGTGCTCGGAGCGGTCGCTGCACCGCGGCTGGCGAGCGCCTTCGCCGCAACCGCGGCGAGTTCGCGCTGATCCAGCTTGCCGTTCGGCGTCAGCGGCAACTCCGTGAGCGCGATGATCCGGCTCGGAATCAGATAAGCCGGAAGGCGCCCGGCGAGCGCGGAGCGCATCCCGGTGACGTCGGGGGCAGTCCCATCCTGGCCCACCACAAAGCCAATCAGCACCGGCGCATTGGCACGACGCACGACAATCGCAACCGACGTACGGACGCCCGGCAGGTCGGCGAGCGCCAACTCCACCTCGGCCGGTTCGATCCGGAATCCGCGGATCTTCACCTGGTCGTCGGCGCGGCCGTGGTACTCGATCGCACCGTCACCACTGCGCCGGCGCACGAGATCGCCGGTGCGGTAGAGCCGTTCACCGCCACGCTCCTGGCCGGCGACGAATCGAGCGGCAGTCTCCCCCGGCTGATCCACGTAGCCGCGGGTAAGCTGGTCACCCGCAAGGTACAGCTCGCCGATGGTGTCGTCCGGCACCATGCGTAGCCGCGAATCAAGCACGTAGGCGATCATCCCCGCGAGCGGGCGGCCAATGGCGGGCCGGCCAGTGGTCCCCACCGGGGCGCACACCGCGTCCACACTCGTCTCGGTCGGGCCGTAGAAGTTGAAAACCTTGGTGTCGCGCAGGCGACCGAGCTGTGCCCACGTGGCGTCGCCGATCGCCTCGCCGCCGAGTCCGAGAATTGGGAGCCGACAACGGCTCTCACCGTTCTCGTCGCGGTACATCAGCCCCGCGGCGGCGAGCGCGGCGAACATCGACGGGCTGGTCTCGAGCATGTCCACCCCCGTCGAGGTGATCAGCTCGACAAGTTGGTGCGCGTCGCGCTGGGTATCGGCATCGAAAAGTTCGATGCTGTGCCCGGAGAGCAGCGCCAGCGTCGGTTGCCAGGACGCGTCGAAGACCAGTGACCAGGCATGCCCCACCCGCAGCGGCCGACCGAGTTCTGCGGCCACCGGACCGAGAATGTGCTCGGCGTGGTGCGCGAGCAGTTGCACGACGCCCCGGTGGTTGGCCATCACGCCCTTGGGTTCTCCGGTCGATCCGGAGGTGAAGATGATGTAGAGCCGCTGATCGGGGTGGACCGCGATGCCCGGGTTCTCGACCGGCGCCTCGAAGGGCTCGTCGACGCGAAGCGTGGTCAGGCCGGCCACGAGTGCCTGGGACTCGGCGTCGGTGACGGCGTGCCGCGCTCCGGACCGGCGCAGCATCACCTCGATCCGATTCGCCGGGGCGGTGACGTCGAGCGGAACCGACACGGCCCCGGCCTTGGCGATGCCGAGGATCGCGACGACGAACTCAGGTGTGCGCGGAAGTGCCAGGGCGACAGTGTCTTCCGTACCAACACCGAGTGCGCGCAAGCGGTGTGCGATGCGGTTCGCTTCGCGGTTCACCTCCGCGTAGGTCAGGGTGCGCCCGTGGAAGCCGATCGCGACGCGGTCGGGATTCTGCCGGGCATGCCACTCGAACAGGGCGTGCACGGTCCGGGCCGGCGGGGTCTGGCCGAGCGGGGTATGGCTCGTAGCGACGATGCGGTCGCGTTCGCCGGCAAGCAGCACGTCGATCCGGTCCGGGTTCGCATCGGCGAGCGCGGGCAGTTGGCGCAGCACATGCAGAACCCGTTGTCCGACGAGTTCCGGGTCCAGGTCACCGAGCAACTCGCGACGGAACTCGACACCGAGGACCAGGTCGTCATCGAGCAGATACGGGACAACGACGAGCGGGTAATGCGTGAGACTCTGCAGGTGAACCGGGATGAACCGCACCCCATCCGGTGCCTCGACGACTTCGGGGGCACTGGACGCGGAGCCTCCGGAGCGGCCCGTCAAACCACCGCCGCGCGGTGCGTTCTGAAACACCATCAGGGTGTCGAAAAGTTCGCCGAGCCCGGCGTTCTTCTGCACGGCGGACAGGCCGAGATAGCCGTGACCGCGTAGGCGGGAGGACTCGCGCTGCAACTCGGTGCAGTGCTCGAGCACGCTGCGATCGTCCAGGCGGACCCGGAGCGGGATCGTGTTGATGAACAGGCCGACCATCGATTCGATGCCCGCGATCTCGTCGGGTCGACCGGAAATGGTGTTGCCGAACACCAGGTCCCGGCGGTCGGTGAGCCTGCCGAGTACCACTGCCCAGGCGAACTGGGCGAGCGTGTTGGCCGTGAGGTTATTTCGCCGCGCCCAATCCAGCAGCGTCGCAGTGTCTTCCGTGCCGAGCCTGAGCTCGCGCGACTGCGGAAACGGATCGGCGGCGACACTGTCCTGCGCGGAGGTTACCGCCAGCTTCGTCGGCGTCTCGACGCCGTCGAGATGCTGCGCCCAAACTCGTTCGGACTCGGCGTGATCCCGCCCGGCCAACCACACGATGTAGTCGCGGTACAGCCGGGGCGCCGGCCACTCGGCGAGCGAACCACCCGACAGGTAGGCACCGACCAGTTCGCGCACGAACACCGGAACCGACCATCCGTCCATGATCAGGTGGTGCGCAGTGCCGATCAGCCGGCGCCGGCCCTCACCCGTGTCGAGCAGCAGAAATCGCAGCGCGGGCCCCGAGGAAAGGTCGAACGGCCGGCGGCGGTGCTCGTCTGCCGCCGCCTCGAACTCATCGGGCGTCGCTTCTGCGAACTCCCATGGGATCTCGAAAGTGCTCGGCACGATCTGCACTGGCTTCGGGACGTTCTTGTCCCAGAACGACACCCGCAGGTTGGGGTGTCGACGCAGCACCTCGTGAGCACCGCGCTGGAGCCGGTCGATATCGAGCGGTCCCTCGATGTCGGCGACGAACTGGATGACGTACGGATCGCCAAGTCCGTCGGACATCCTCGCCAGCGTGAACAACCCCTGCTGCAGGGGGCTCAGCGCAAGAACGTCCTCGATCGCGGGCGGGGTCGCCGCAGTGGTCATCGCTGTTCCCAGGACGACTGCAGCGCGGCGAGTGCATCCGCGTCCAGGCCGGATCCGCTCATCGGGGCCGCTTCCGTGTCGGCCACAACGGTCTCGGTCGCATCGGCCCGGTCGAGTGCCTCGGCAAGCTCGGCCACGGTCGGGTTCTCGAAGACCAACTGCGGCGTGAGCTCGAGACCCTCGCCGCGGGCACGTGCAGCGAACTGCACGGACACGATACTGTCGCCGCCGAGAGCGAAGAAACCGTCGTGGCGGCCGACGCGCTCGACGCCGAGCAGATCCTCCAGGACCCGGGCCAGTGCTCGTTCGGTATCGGTGGCCGGCGCCTGGTAGTCACGCACCGTGACCACCCGCGGTACGGGCAGCGAAACACGGTTGAGCTTGCCGGATGCGGTCAGCGGCATCGCCTCGAGCAGCGTCACGGACGAGGGAAGCATGTACCCCGGCAGCGACGACGCAAGGTGCGCACGCACTGTCGCGACGAACTCCGATTCGTTGACGTCGGCATCCACTGCGGTGACATAACCGGCGAGACTCTGCCCGTTCTCCGAGTCGTACACCCGGGCCGCGGCAAGCGCGACACCCGGCGTGGACCGCAGCGCGGCCTCGACCTCGCCGAGTTCGATGCGGAAGCCGCGCAGCTTCACCTGGTGATCGGTGCGGCCGGTGAACTCGAGGTCCCCGATAGCGTTCCAGCGGGCGCGGTCGCCCGTGCGATAGATCCGCTCACCCGGGTAGGCCGGGTACGGGTTCGCAATGAACCGAGCTGCGCTGAGCCCAAACCGGTTCCAGTACCCGCGCGCCACCTGGCGACCCGCGACGTACACCTCGCCCACCACGCCGATCGGCGCCGGGGCGAGATTCTCATCGAGCACCAGCACCCGAGCCGCTGGCACGGGTGTACCGACGCGCAGGCGCTCGCCCTGCACACCTCGCACGATGCCGCCCGCGGTTTCCGTTGCGCCGTAGGAGTTCACGACCTCCGAGTCGGGCGCGACCCGACGAAGCCGGTCGAGCAGCAGCTGCGTAAGCGGCTCACCACTGCTCACCCAGCGCCGCACCGAACCCACCGCGTCCGGGTCGATGTCCATCAGCGCCGAAATGGTCGTCGGCACCGCGGTCACCTGAGCGACCGGGTTGTCCCGGATCAGGCGAGCGATGGCCTCCATATCCCGTGCCTCGGCGTCATCGGCGAGCAGCAGCGTGCAACCCGCGGCGAGGCCGGCGATGAACTCCAGGCAGGGATCGAGGAAGCTCAGCGCGCCCTGTGCAAGGCGCACGTCGGGCGCGGCGATCGGGAACCGAACCGGCTGCCAGGCAAGGCGATTCGCCATCGCCTCGTGTGTGCCGAGCACGCCCTTGGGAACACCGGTCGAGCCCGACGTGAACATGAAGAATGCCGGGTTGTCGCCGTGCGGCATGACAAACACCGGGACCTCGATGTTCGCGAGTTCGTCGCGCACCGGCGCATCGTCGAGCAGCAGCGCGCGCTTCACCGCGATCTCCGGCAGCGCGGGCGCAGTCGACGAATCAGCGATCACCACAACCGGATTCGCGTCCTCGACCATGAGGGTGAGGCGCTCGATCGGGTAGCGCATATCGAGCGGGAGGAATCCCGCACCCGATTTCAGCACGGCGACCAGCGCGACGATCATGTCGATCGAACGCGGCAGCGCGATCGACACGAACGTCTCGACGCCCGCGCCGCGCGCCTGCAGTGCCGCCGCGAGCCGGTCCGAACGGCGGTGCAACTCGGGGTAATCGATACTCTCGCCGGCGCACACGATCGCGGTGCCGGTGAACTCCCTACTCGGCTCCAGGAGCTCGGGAATCGAGTTCACATTCAGACCCTCGACCGGGCCACCGTTGGTCCACTCGCCCAGCAAGCGAGTGCGCTCATCGGCGCCGAACACCTCGATCTCGCCGAGGCGCAGATCGGGCTGCTGCGCAAACGCAGCCAGCACTCGTCCGAGACGCTCCGCGAGCAGCTCCACCGTGCCGCGGTCGTAGAGGTCGGTGCGGTAGCTGATACCGCCACCGAAGCCGGAGCCCTCGGCGAAGAAGTCGAACGCGAGATCGAACTTCACCGTGTCGAATTCGGGCACGATCATTTCGAGGTGGCCACCACCTGCGATGTCCTGGCTGTATTCGCCGGACTCGCGCAGATGCACCAGCACCTGGAACAGCGGGTGCAGGGACAGCGAACGCTCCGGGTTGAGCGCGTCCACGAGCCGCTCGAACGGCAACTCCTGGTGGTCGTACGCCTCGAGCGCGGTGTCCTTCGCGCGTAGGACGGAGTCACGCACGCTCGGGTCACCGGCGAGGTCGTTGCGCACGACGAGCGTGTTCACGAAGAAGCCGACGATCTCGGCCAGGTGGCCATCGGTGCGGCCGGCGATCGGCGTACCGAGCGGGATGTCAGCGCCGGCCCCGAGCTTGTGCAGCAGCGCCGCAACCGCGGTCTGCAGCACCATGAAATCGCTTGCACCCGTTTGCCGTCCCAGCTCGGCCAGCCCGGCCCTCACCCCGGGGCTGACCTTGAACGGCACGGTCTCTCCGCGGTTGGACGCCACTTGCGGTCGCTGGCGGTCCTTGACCACCGTGGTGTCCTCCGGGACACCTGCGAGTTTCCCTCGCCAGTACTCGACCTGTCGCGCGCCAACGCTGTTCTCGGCATCGTCCCCACCGGTGAGGCCGAGGAGTTCGCGCTGCCAGACCGCGAAATCGGCGTACTGCACGGGCAGTTCGGTCCAGGCCGGGGCCTGACCGTCGAGTCGAGCCGAGTAAGCGGTGAGCAGGTCACCGAACAGCACGGGGGTCGACCACTCGTCGCCCGCGATGTGGTGGATCACCACCGAGAGCACGTGTTCGCCGTTGCCGCAGTCGAAGATCCGGCCGCGGACAGGGATTTCCGAGTCGAGCTCGAAGCAGTGATTCTTGGCCGCGGTGAGCGCCGCTTCGACCGCCTCGCCCGGGCCGAGCCCGATGATCGGCACCTCGACCGGCGCCGGATCGAGAATCCGCTGGTACGGCGTGCCATCGCGATCCGGGTAGGTGGTGCGCAGGATCTCGTGCCGGCCAACCAGATCCGACAGCGCCGCGGCCATGGCCGGTGCGTCGATGGTGCCGGTCAGGCGTGCCTGGAACGGGATGTTGTAAGTCGGGTTCGCACCCTCGAGCTTGTACAGGAACCACTGGCGCAGCTGGGCATACGACAGCGGAAGCTCTCCGCTGCGGTCCGCGCGGCGCAGCACCGGCCGATCGCTGAACTGCGGGTCGGCCAGCTTATCGTCGACCAAGGCGGCCAGGCCGGCCACCGTCGGCGACGCGAACGCCTCGCGGATGTTCACCTCGACACCTAGCTCGGTGCGCACGCGCGAGATGAGCTTGGTCGCGAGCAGCGAGTGCCCGCCGAGATCGAAGAACGAGTCCTCGGCTCCGACTCGATCCAAACCGAGTGCACCGGCGAATAATTCGGCCAGAAGGATCTCGGTCGGCGTCTCCGGATCGCGTGTGGCCTTGCGCCGAGTGAGGACGGGCTCGGGCAGCGCCTTGCGGTCCAGCTTGCCGTTGGCGGTGATCGGCACCTCGTCGATGACGGTGAACGCCGATGGCACCATGTACTCCGGCAGCGCACCGGACACGTGCGCCCGCACCGCGTCGATATCCAGTTCGACGTCGCGGTTGGGGACGACATATGCGGCAAGGATCTTGCCCACGCTCGGCACGTCGGCAGCAATCACGACGGCCTGCGCGACATCCGAATGCGCGGCCACGGCCGATTCGACCTCGCCGAGCTCGATCCGGAAGCCGCGGACCTTCACCTGCTCATCGGCACGGCCGACGAACTCGAGTTCGCCGGTAGGAGCGGAGCCTGCGGAGCGACCATCGGACACGCTGTTCCAACGCGCGAGGTCACCGGTGCGGTAGAGCCGTCCGCCCGGGGTGAACGGGTCGGCAACGAAACGCTCGGACGAAAGGCCCGCGCGGCCGAGATAGCCACGCGCAAGCTGCGTTCCGCCGATGTAGACCTCGCCGACCGCACCGACGGGCACCAGCTGCAGCGACGTATCGAGCAGGTAGGTCTGGGTGTTCGGCTTGGGCGAACCAATCGGCACGATCCGTACGCCCTGCGGCTCATCGACCTTGTAGCGCGTCGCCGCGAGCGTCGTCTCGGTCGGCCCGTAGAAGTTGTGCAGCATCGCATCGAAGGTCGACTTGAACTTGTCGGCCAGCTCGCCGGGCAGGGCTTCGCCACCGATCGGGATGCGGCGCAACGACTTCCACTCCGAGACGCCCGGCAGCATCAGGAACAGCCCGAGCAGCGACGGCACGAAGTGCATCGAGGTGATGTTGCGGCGCAGCAGCAGTTCGGTGAGGTACGGAATGTCCTCGAGACCGTCGGGCTTCGGGATGACCAGGCGGGCACCGGCGGCGATGGTGCCGAACATCTCGCCGACCGATACGTCGAAACTCGTCGATGCGACCTGCAGCAACGCGTCGTCCGCGCCGACCTCGTACTCCCCGGCCATCCACTCGAGGTACTCGACGATGGCGCGGTGCTCAACCGGAACACCCTTGGGCAGACCCGTGGATCCGGAGGTGTAGATGACGTATGCCAGGTTCGACAGGCGAAGCGGCGCAATGCGATCCGCATCGGTTGGGGCCGTGGACGGATAGTGGCGGGCGGCGTCCTCGGCGTTGTCCGCGGCGCTCAGCGCGACCTTCGGCGCCGAGTCGGACAGCATGTAGGCGATCCGGTCCTCGGGATAGGTCGGGTCCACCGGCACGTACGCGGCGCCGGCCTTCATCACGCCGAGTGCGGTGACGACCATGTCGACGCTACGACCGAACGACAGCGCAACCAGGTCGTCGGGTCCGACACCCTGCGCAATGAACCAGTGCGCCAGCCGGTTTGCTCGCGCATCGAGTTCGGCGAAGGTGATATCGCCATCGTCGGTCATCAGCGCGACGGCGTCCGGGGTGCGGGCCACCTGCGCCTCGACAATGCCGGCGAGGGTGCGTGTTGCGGCCGGCGCATCTTCGCCGGTCGCGTAGCCGAGCAGCTTGGCGCGGTCGGCATCGCCGAGCATGTCGAGCTGCCACAGTTCGGCATCCGGTCGCGCCACCGCATCGGCAAGCAGCCGGACGAAGTGCGCGACAAGGTCGGTCACGATCGCCTCATCGAGCACGTCCGTGAGGTACTCGGCGTCGATCGTGCCGCCGGCGGGAGCGGAGCCTGCGGAGCGACCCGGGTTCACTGTGGAGAGCTCGGCGATGAGGCTGAGCGGCACCTGCGCGACACCGGCATGCAAGTCGGCGCGGTGGGAGCTGAATCCCTTTGCCGCGAAACCGGTTCCGGTGCCGCTGCGAGCAGCGAAGCTGAGCCGGGCCAGGGACGCGACGCCGGCGCTGCGGTCCGGGTTCAGCTCGGCGACCAGCCGGTCGAGGCCGACGCCCTGATGCGCGAAGGCACCGGTGCACTCGGTGACCGTCGCGGCGACAAGCTCGCGGAAGGTCTCACGGCGGCCGATCCGGGCGCGCAGGGCCAGCGTATTGCCGAAGTAGCCGAGCGCCTTTTCGGCTCCCGCACGGCGCTGCACCACCGGGGTGGCGACGAGGAACTCGTCCGCACCGGTGTAGCGGTGCACGACCGCATTGAACGCGGCGAGCAGCACCATGAAGGTGGTGGCTCCCTCGCTGCGGGCAAAGTCACCGACGGCGCCGATCAGTTCGGCCGGCACGTGCGCCTCGACATGAGCCGCAACCGGCGAGGGGTTGGCGGAGACACCGGTCTCCCCCGGCAGTTCGAGCGGCTCGGGCAGTGCACTGATGTGCTCGCGCCAGTAGGCGAGATCGGCAGCGTCCGCGGCCGAGGAATCGGGGCGACCGAGGACCTCGAGGTCGAGGTAGTGAGCGACGCGGGTGCGCAGTTCCGTTTTCGCACCGGCGTCCTCGTCGTAGGCCCCCGCGACGGAGTCCGCGTCGTAGGCAGCCGACAACTCCGCGAAGAACGGGTCCCAGCAGTCGTCGTCCCACGCGATGTGGTGGACGACGAGCACAAGGACATGACGATCGGCAGACTCACGAACCAGCGTCGCGCGCAGCGGCAGGTCCGTGCTCAGGTCGAACGGTCGGCCGAACTCGAGGCGCGCGATGGCCTCGATGCGATGCGGGTGGTCCTCCGCGGCGAGATCGGACAGATCGTGGACGGCGAACTCTGGCGCAGCGTCGTCGGCCACCGACTGGTACGGCTCGCCTGCCTCATCGGCGCGGTACGTCGTGCGCAGCACGTCATGCGTCGCAGCGACGCGGCCGAGCGCACGCTGCAGCCGGTCCGGATCGAGCGGACCTTCGAGGACGAACCCGACGCAGATGTTGAGCGTCGTCCCGGCGGGTTCAATCTGCTGGACGAACCACATCCGGCGCTGACCGTCGGACAGCGGGTAGCGCTGAGCGGCGTCACGCGGCGGTGCCATGGTGACCTGGGTCGATGCGGCGAGGCCCTGCTCGGCGAGGCGGCGGCGGAGCAGCGCCCGCTTGCGATCCTCGAGCGAGCCTGCGCCCTCCGGATTCGAATCGGCGTCTGACCTGGTTTCGGTGTTCGTCACCATGTACCGCGGACCCTTCTCAAACCGATTTTCGCGCGCCCGTACTGCAAATGCGGACGAGCAATTGCACAGCATGAGGGCGAGCCTCACGACCGGTTGGTAAGCCTAGCCTAACCACCGCCGCCCCGCATCGAGGAGGTCCGGGTCTCGGCGTCCCGTAAGCCGTCCCCGGACCGCCGATCCCACATAGTGAGCGAATCCCACACTGTGAATGGAAGAAATGTTGCGTTAGGCGGGGTGAACGATCCGTTCACCCCGCTGAGCGCAACTGAACTTCCGTTCACGGCTTGGGCGGCGTCCCACATAGTGAACGGGACACCCGCGGTCGACCGTCAGGCGTCGGCGAGCAGGTCGGCGTCGTCGAGGTCGGCAATCTCGAGGTAGATCTGCGCGACCTGATCCAGGCGGCCGGGCACGGCATCCTTATCGGCGAGCCTGGTCGCCAGCGCGGCGACCGTGCGGGCGGCGAAGATGTCCGACACGATTGCCTGCGGCGCATCCAGCCAGTCCCGGACCCGTGCGATCACGGTGGTGGCGAGCACGGAATCGCCGCCGAGGGAGAAGAAGTCATCCTCGACACCCACCCGCTGCTCACCCAGAACTTCCCCGACGATCCGGGCCAGCGCGGACTCGAGATCGGTGCGCGGCTCGACGAATCCGCCGTCGGCGTCGCCGATCTCGACCATGGCCTGAATCTTCTTACGGTCGAGCTTGCCGTTCGGGGTCAACGGGAACCGCTCGAGGACCACAATCCGGGTCGGCACCATATAGGTCGGTAGCACCTCGGCAAGTTCGGCGGCGAGTGCTGCGCCGTGGTCGGCGCCGAGCGCCTCCGAAGCCGCGCGCTCCGGATCGACGGTCACCGCCGCTACCAGCTTGGGCGCGCCCGAACCGACGATGGCCGCGACCGCTCCGGTCACGCCCGGCAGCGACCGAAGTCCACCTTCGACCTCGCCGAGTTCCACGCGGTAGCCCCGGATCTGCACCTGATGATCGGCACGGCCCAGGAATTCGATGGTGCCGTCGGGCCAGTAGCGAGCCATGTCGCCGGTGCGGTACCAGCGGATGCCGTCGTGCTCAACGAACCGCTCGGCAGTCCGCTCCGGGTCGTTGCGGTAGCCGGCAGCGACGTTCGCGCCGCCAACCCACAGCTCGCCGGACACCCAGTCGGGGCAGTCGCGACCGATCTGGCTGACCACCCGGCACCGCACATTGCGCAGTGGCACACCGAACGGCACCGCTGCCCAATGCGCCGGCGCGGGCGCGGTGACCTCGCAGATGGTGTTGTGGATGGAGGTCTCCGTGGCGCCGCCGAGGCCGGCGAACCGGGCACCGGGCACCTGG
This sequence comes from Aldersonia kunmingensis, assembly GCF_001646865.1. Taxonomy (GTDB): domain Bacteria; phylum Actinomycetota; class Actinomycetes; order Mycobacteriales; family Mycobacteriaceae; genus Aldersonia; species Aldersonia kunmingensis. Next base: position 18,379 of record NZ_LRRB01000111.1, read on the forward strand.
GCGGCCAACCGCGCGACCAGGTCCGCGCCGACCCAATCTCCACCGAGGGTCACCGCACGGAGCGAGTCGCCGAGCTGATCGCCGCCGACCTCGAGGATCATGTCGAGCATGCTCGGCACGCAGTTCAGAATGGTGACGCGGTGCTCGCGCAGCAGTTCCACCCAGGTGGTCGGCTCGGCGCGCTGCTGCGCGTCGAGGGTTACCAGCGATCCACCTGCGGAGAACATGCCGAAGATGTCGTAGACCGACGCATCGAACTCCAGCGCGGAAAGGGCGAGCACCCGGTCACCGCTGTGCACTGCGAACCACTCGTTCACAGCGTCGATGGTGTTCATCGCACCGCGATGTGGGACGTCGACACCCTTCGGGGTGCCGGTGGAGCCGGAAGTGAAGATGACGTACGCGATGCTGTCGGTGGCGGGCATCTCCGGCGCGGTCAGCGGTTCCGCAAAATACCGAGCTGTGTCGATGCCGACGACTGTGACGTTCGGGCCGAGGTCGGCACCCTCGACGGACAGCGCCGCCGCGATGCCGCCGGTGCGCAGGATCTCGGCGCGGCGGCCGGCAGGCTGGTCGAACCCAATCGGTACGTAGGTACCACCTGCGGCGAGGACGCCGAGGACACCGAGGATCTGGTCCGGGCCCTTGGGTAGCTGCACGGCGACGGCGTCGCCGACGGAAACTCCCGCGGCGCGCAGCGCACCGCCGACGGCCAGGGCGCGGGTGGCGAGCTCGCCGTATGTCCAGCCGCCCTGAGTACCGTCGAGGCCCCAGACCACCGCGGGGGCTTCGGGTTTCGCCAGCGCGTTCGCGAAGAAGCCCTCATGCAGTGCACGCCCGCTGACCTGGCCGTCAGTGGCGTTCACCGCCGACCGAACCGCTGCCTGGGCCAGCGGCAGTCGTACGGCGGCTTCGGCAGACCAGCCCGCGTCGCCGTCACACAGGCGGCCGATGGCGGCCGTGTATTGGTCGAACATCGTCGCGATCAGGCCTGCGGGGAAGGCGGATTCGCGTACGTCCCAGTTGAGCAGCAGCCCGCCGCGAACCTCGGTGACCTGCGCGTCGAGCAGCACCTGCGGACCCTGCGAGATGATCCACACCGGCTCACCGAACGCCGCGGTGACGCGCTCGTCGAACAGTTCGCCGAGGTTGAGTGCGCTGGTGTAAACGACCGGCGCGAGCACCTGCTCGCCGCGTCGGCGACCGAGGTCGCGCAGCACCTCGAGACCGGCATATGCAGAATGGGAACCATTGGTGTGCAACGTCTTCTGCAACGCGAGCGCGCGGTCGAGCACGCTCGCGTGCGCCGACACATCGACGTCGAGCATCACCGAGGAGGTGAAATCGCCTACCAGGCGGTCGATCTCGGGATGCACTGGGTTGCGGTGGAACAGGGGGAGGTTCAGCAGGAACTTCGATTCCGACGACCAGCCGCCGATGGTCTCGGCGAACACCGAGGCGAGCGCCATAGCGGGCGTTACACCCCGCTCGTGCGCGCCAGTGAGCAGCCGCTGCTTCGCAACGGGGTCGATCCAGTGGTGCATCCGGACAGTCCGGTGTGACGCGGCGGACGCAGCCGCGGTGCGGGTCCGAAGCCCTGCGTCGGCGATCACCGGAAGCGCGGGAGCTGAGGGAAGGTCGTCGAGCCGGTCCTGCCACCATGCTCGGTCGCGCTCGCGGGCGGCAGCGTCGTCGGTGCCGGACTGCTCGGTGCGGAAGCGCCGGTACGAATAGGTGGCGGGCGGGATTTCCTCACCGGCGTAGAGACGCGCGAGATCGGCCATCGCGACGCGGTAGCTCATCGCGTCGCCGGCGAGCATGTCGACGTCCACGTGCAACCGCGACGCGCCGCCGGGCAATCGGGTCAGCACGATCTCGAGTACCTGACCGTCGGCGACATTCATCCGCTGGTGGGTCTTGTCCTCGCGCAGCTCGGCGAGCCGTACTTCGACCGTTTCCGCGGACTCGTCGCGCAGGTCGACCACACCGAAGACCGGGACCACCGGACGCGCCAGAATCTGCTGAGTGCCGTCGGGCAGGAAGCGCACGCGGAACATCGGGTGCAACTCGACCAGTCGGTCCACTGCCCGCTCGAGCGCCTCGGCGTCGACGTCGGCACCATCGAACTCGACATAGAGATGGGCCGCGACGCCACCTAGTTCCTGGCTGTCTTGGCGACCGATCCAGTACGCGTGCTGCATGGGTGCGAGCGGGAATGGCTCGAACTCGGCGGCCGGGTCGGTTTCGCTCTCGGCACCGACCGGTTCGGGCGTAGGTTCGGCTGCCGCGTCCTCCTCCGCGCCAAGCGCGGCGATCCAGCTTTCAATGTTCGGCTCGGCGGCCAACTGGGCGAAGTTGATATCGAAGCCACGCTTACGCCAGCGTCCGGCCAGCTTCATCATGCGGATGGAGTCGAGCCCGAGCGAGATCAGATCGTCCGCGTCCCCGATATCGTCGACAGGCTGCGCCAACAGCTCGGCGACCTGCTCGCGAATCTCGGTCTTGCTGATCGGGCTCGAGTACGTCAACGCTGCTCCTCAATATGATTCCGCCGAACCGCACGGGCTTGAGGGAAAGCATAACCGCGTGGGTAGGCTTGCCTTACCTTAGTCCAAAGCAGCCGCCAATTCAGTACGCGATCGTGAGGCCACCATGCAATCGGAACCCGTAACCGACGCCGCGACCCCGCGGGGGCACCGAGACGGGTTCATCCCCTTCCGCGACGAGCTTGCTGCGGACTACCGCGCAGCCGGCTACTGGCGGGGCAGCACGCTGGGCTCGCTGCTGCGCGACGCGGCTGGGCGGCGTCCCGAGGCGACGGCCCTGCTCACCGACGAGGAACCCCGCACCTACCGCGCGCTCGACGAGGCCGCCGACGAGATGGCCGCCGGTTTCATCGCGCAGGGCATCGCACCCGGCGACCGCGTGGTAGTGCAACTGCCGAACCGGCCGGAGTTCGCGGTCGTGTTTTTCGGCCTGCTGCGCGCGGGCGCGATTCCGGTGCTGTGCCTGCCGGCGCATCGCAGCGCGGAGATCGGCCACCTCGCCGCGCTGTCCGAGGCCGTCGGCTACGTCATTGCCGACACCTTCGGCGGCTTCGATTACCGAGACCTCGCGCGAACCGTGCGCGAACGGGTGCCGAGCCTGGAGCACGTGTTCGTCCTCGGCGATCCGAGTGAGTTCACTGCCCTGTCCGAGGTTCCACGCCCCGCGCGCGAACTGCCCGAAGCAGACCCGGCCGACATCGCGGTACTCCTGGTGTCGGGCGGCACAACCGGACTGCCGAAGCTCATCGCCCGCACCCACGACGACTACGCCTACAACGCCCGGGCCAGCGCGGAAGTCTGCGCGCTCGGCCCCGAGGACGTGTACCTGGTGACGCTGCCGGCGGCGCACAACTTCCCCCTCGCCTGCCCGGGCATCCTCGGCACCATCGCGACCGGCGGCTCGATCGCGTTCGTCGACGATCCCAGCCCGGAAAACGCGTTCGCCGCGATCGAGCGGCACGGCGTCACGGTGACCGCTGTGGTGCCTCCCCTGGCCCAACTCTGGTGTGCCGCAACCGACTGGGAGGAAGCCGACCTTTCTTCGCTGCGGCTGCTACAGGTCGGCGGCGCCCGACTGGCGGACAGCAATGCCGCCGAGGTCCGCCCCGCGCTCGGCGCGCAGCTGCAGCAGGTGTTCGGCATGGCCGAGGGCCTGCTCAACTACACCCGTCTCGATGATCCGGACGAGCTGGTCTTCCGCACGCAGGGCCGGCCACTTTCTCCGCACGACGAGCTCCGCATCGTCGACGAGAACGGCAACGAGGTCGCCGCGGGCGAGGAAGGCGAACTGCTCACGCGCGGTCCGTACACGATCCGCGGCTACTACCGCGCCGAGGCGCACAACGAACGCGCGATCACCGCCGACGGCTACTACCGCAGCGGCGATCTCGTGCGGCAGTTACCCAGCGGACATCTGATCGTCTCCGGTCGCGTGAAGGACGTCATCAACCGTGGCGGTGAGAACATCTCGTGCGATGAGCTCGAGGACCACCTGCTCGCACATCCGGCCGTGCGCCACGCCGCCGCGGTCGGTATTCCCGACGATTCCCTTGGTGAACGAGTCTGTGCCGCACTGGTTCCCGCGGATACCGCTCTGCCGACGCTCGCGGAGCTGAAGGAATTCCTGCTCGGTCGTGGGCTGGCCACCTACAAGCTGCCGGACCGGATCGCCTCGCTCGACGCGCTGCCCGTCACCGCCGTGGGGAAGATCGACAAGCGAAAGCTCGTCCCGATGATCGACCAATAATCGATCGCTTCTGCGCGTCGCAGCCGCGATCGAGCAAGCCCGGAAGCTGCCCGGAATCGATCCGGACCGCGTGGCCCTGTGGTTCTGATACACGCCAAAGCCCTTGCTCGGCGATCCGAGCAAGGGCTTTCGCGTTGGTGCGTGTCTACCGCGCGACGAGGTACGGGCTTACGCTGCCCAGCTTTTCGCAGGTCTCCTCGAATTCACGCTCGGGGCGCGACTGGCCGATGATGCCGGCGCCGGCACGCAGCCAGGCGCCCTGTGCAGTCTGGTAGACAGCGCGCAGCACTAGCGTCGCCTCGAAGGATCCGTCCGGACCGACCGACAGCACTGCACCCGAGTACAGCCCACGCGGTTCGCCGTCGAGCCGGAAGATGGCATCCACGCAGTCCCGCTTGGGAATTCCCGACGCGGTCACGGACGGGAACAGCACGTCGAGTGCTTCCCAGCCGGTGCGGTCGGCCGCGAGCAGCCCGCGCACGGTGGAGGCGAGGTGCTGCACGCTGCCACGCTCGCGCACGGTCATGTAATCGGAGACGGCCGTGGTGCCCGGCTCGGAAACCGAGGCGATCTCGGCAAACGACGTGCGCACCGAGACCGCGTGCTCGACGATCTCCTTCGGGTCGGACTCGAGGTCGCGGCGTGCCGCACTGTCGGCATCCTCGCCGAGTCCGAATGCCCTTGTACCGGCGAGCGGTTCGGTGGTGACTTCGCCGAGCTCATCGACCGAGGCGACGAGTTCCGGGCTGAAGCCGGCGGCCTCGAGATCGCCGAGGCGGAAGAGGAACGAGCGGGCCGGGCTGTTGTTCGCCCGGCCGAGCCGGTAGGTCGCCGGCATATCGATCGGGAAAGGCACCTCGACGCGGCGCGACAGAATCACCTTCTGGTAGTCGCCGCGGTCGATCTCGGCAACGGCCGCGGCCACACGGTCGCGGTAGTTCGTCGGGTCCTGGCGAATATCGAGTTCGCGGGCCGTCGGTAGTTCGCCGGTGCCTGCCTGCGCGGCGAGTGCCCGGATCGATTCCTGCTCATCGGGAGTGCCGCCGCTGATCTCCAGCGCAGACTCCGTCACCCGGACTTCCACGCGCGGAATCATCAGGTGCGCCAACGGAATCCGCTCGGTCAGGTACCGCTCGGCGCCGAGCGCGTAGGCGCACGATTCGAAGGCGAGCCAGCCGTAGGCGCGGTGATCGCTCGCGGCAGGGTCGATTTCCTGCAGCGCGGCGAGCGCGGCGCCGATGACCTCGGCGGGGCGCCCGGTCCAGGTCGCAGACTCCGTCGTGTCATCCCACGTGGTGCGCACCTGCTCGGTGTCGAGCACGACGCTGCCGCGTGCCTCGCCCGCGAATACCCATTCCCCGAGGCGTTCGTAGACGACGTAGTCGGCAAAGAGCCCCGATGCGGCCAGATTCGCGACCACGGCAGCGGGGTCGAGTGCGACGTCGATGCGCAGGTGTGCGTCCGTGGGCGACAACTATCCTCCAGATAAGGGCGACCTTAGAATTCGTTGATGAGGTTAGCATTACCTTGCCTGCTGTGGGAGCGCACCGATCACAGTGAGCAGAAGAACCTGGCCGGACGGCAAAATCGCTGCGCCGATTCCGCTGACAGCAGGACAATGGAGGACATGGACCGGTACTCGGAGGCGCCATGACCCAGGAACTCACGTCTCGTCCGTCGGCGGGCCCGTCCGGTTCCGATCAGCCTCCCATCGTTGTCCTCATCGACGCGTCCACGACGGTCGAACATGACGTCATCGATCGCTGGCTGGCCACGGAAGGCCTGAACACGGCACTCGGGCTGCCGAAACCGGACTCCCGCCTCGATCTCGATCTCGACGAAGTCGCGACCCACCTGACCCGCCGCGAAGACGACCCTCTGATCGTGCCCGTGCGAGTGCTCTGGCTTCCGCCAGAGCGGGATGGCATCCGGCGAGCGCGGTTCTCCGACCTCGTGTTCTCCAATCCGCGGGATCCGCACCGGCTGATGCAGCGCTGGATCGTCCGCAATGCTCCGGACCGCCATCGCGTACTCACCGGCCGGCCTGCCCGGCTCAGCGAACTGTGCGCCCGCTACGCCGACCGCGAGCCAACCAGGGCCGCGCTGGCCCGGTCCATCATCCGCGCCGCGCGGTTATCGCTGGATCGCTCGGAACGTGCGGTCATCGGCGCCCGCTACAAAGTGCCACAGCACGTGGCCGAGGAAATCCTGGAGTCCATCGAGTTCCGACGACAGCTCGATGGGCTCGCCGACGACCTCGGCATCGAGCATGGCGAGGCGTACCGGCGCGCCGAGAACAACCTGCGGGACATGGTCGCGACCCAGACCGCGCTGGTTTCCGACCTCTTCAACCAGGTAATGCGTCCGTTGCACCGGTCCGCATGGCAGATCGACGCCGACGAATCCAGCCTCGCAAAGCTGCGGCGGCTCAACGAGCGCCAGCCGCTGATCTTCCTTCCGTCTCACCGGTCCTACGTCGACCCGTTCGTCCTCGACGAGGTGCTGGCGCGCAACGATTTCCCACCAAGCCATCTCATCGGCGGCGCAAACCTGAACTTCTGGCCGATCGGCCCGCTCGCTCGTCTGAGCGGCGCGATCTTCATTCGCCGCAGCTTCGGAGACGACGAAATCTATAAGGCGTGCGTTGCCGAGTACCTCGGCTACCTGCTCGCCAAGCGCTTCAACCTGGAGTGGTACTTCGAGGGCGGCCGCACCAGGACCGGCAAGCTGCGCCCACCTCGGTACGGCCTGCTGAACTACCTCGCCGCCTCGGTGCGGACGAACAAGGTGGACGACGTCCTCCTGGTGCCGGTGTCCATCACCTACGAACGGCTCAACGAACTCGGCGCGATTGCTGTCGAGCAACTTGGTGGCGGCAAGAAGTCCGAGGGGATCAGCTGGTTCGTCAATTACATTCGCAGCCAGCAGAAAGCGGCTGGCAAGGTCTACGTGCGCTTCGGCGAGCCGCTGTCGGCCCGCGGTCGCCTCTTTGCGAACGGCGATCCGCTGGTTGCCGCAGGCGGAAATGAAATGCCGGCCTCCGTCATCGAAGGCGCAACTGGGCCGGACGACGACGGCGAAGCGCGGCTCGCGGTGCAGAAGGTCGCCTTCGAACTCGCGGTCGGCATCAATGACGTCACGCCGGTCACGGTCAATGCGGTCGTGACCCTCGCCCTGCTCGGCGTCCAGTCGCGTGCGCTCACCGGCAGCGAGGTGCGCGCCGTCGTCCGGCCGGTGCTCGACTACATCGAGAAGCGCGGCATACCGAAGGGCGACCTCGATCTGCTGCGCAGCAATGCGGGACTGGTCAGCGTGCTGGAAGAACTCTCGGCGGCGAAGGTCGTCACGATCTATGCCGGCGGTGACGAGCCGGTCTATTCGATCGAGCCCGGCCAGCATCTGATTGCGGCCTTCTACCGCAACAGCGCCATGCACTGGTTCGTCAACCGCGCGCTGCTCGAACTCAGTGCGCTCGCCGCATCGGAAAATCCAGCGGCACTCCCGTTCGAGAAGGGGTGGGCGGAGGCCGAGCGACTCCGCGACATGCTGAAGTACGAGTTCTTCTTCCCCGACCGCGAGACGTTCCGTGAGCAAATGAAGATCGAGGTCGACCTCATCGACCCGGACTGGCGAACGCGATCGGTCACCGCACTGGAACTGCTCGACTACCTGACCAAGACCGGTTTCATGATGGTGCACCGCACGCTGCGGTCGTTCTTCGACGCGCAACTCGTTGTCGCCGAGCGGCTATGCCTGCGCGGCCCCGAAGAGGATATCGACCGCAAAACGCTCATCACAGAATGCGTCGGCGTCGGCCAGCAGATGCTTCTGCAGTCCCGGCTGCACAGCCCCGAGTCGGTCTCATCCGAACTGTTCGCCTCCGCGATCCGGCTTGCGAACAACCGCGGGTTGCTCACTGGGGGCGGCGAGGACCTCGCCGCGCGGCGTGACCAGTTCGCCGCCGACCTGCGTGATATTTCCAGCCGAATCACCAAGGCAGCGCTGCTCGACGAGTCGAATCGGAGGCTGACCGGTGGACTTCGATAACGCGCTCGAGCGGGTCCGCAAAGGGCCCGAGGGACCGCACATCGGCGCATTCTTCGACTACGACGGCACCCTGATCCACGGCTTCTCCGCCGCGAACTTCTATCGCGACCTCATCATGTCCCGCAAGGTTTCCCCTCTCCAGCTGGCCGAGACCGTGGTTGCCGGAATCCGCGGAACATCGAATGAGGCGGATTTCGAACGGTTCGTCCGGTCGGCCCTGAAGGCTTACGCGGGTCACACCGAGGATGAGCTCCACGAGCTATCGAATCGAATCTTTACCCGGGAGATCGCTGGGCAGATGTATCCGCAGGCATGGCAGCTATTGCGTGCGCACGAGGCCGCAGGCCACACACTCGTGGTGGCTTCCTCGGCCACCTGGTTCCAAATCGCGCCTGCTGCAGAAGAACTCGGCATTCCCAACATTCTCGCAACACCGGTGGAGATGCGCGATGGCGTCGCGACCGGGCGGATCACCGGCCGCACGCTGTGGGCCGAGGGCAAGGCGGCAGCGGTCACGGACTTCGCGCGGAACAACGACATCGACCTCGACCAGAGCTACGCCTACGGCAACGGCACCGAGGACGTCGCGTTTCTTTCCTCGGTCGGAACCCCGACCGCGCTCAACCCGGACAGGGGACTGACCAGGCACGCCGAGGAGCACGACTGGCCGATCGTTCGGCTGCGCCCGCGCGGCGGTGCCGGTGTCAGCCAGCTCGTGCGCACCGCCGCGGGTTACACCGGCCTGTTCGGCGGAGCGGCCCTCGGGATCGCGACGAATCTTGGCCGCAGCCAACGCAACATGGTGGACGGCATGATCTCGAACGCGTCGACCTTCGCGCTGTTCGGCGCCGGCGTACACATCAACATCGTCGGCAAACGGCACGCGCGGGCGCCGCGCCCGGCGGTGTTCATCTTCAACCATCAGAGCGAGTTCGACCTGCTCGTGATGGGCGAGGTCCTCCACGGCGGCTTCACCGGCATCGTGAAAAAGGAGATGGCCGCCAATCCGCTGTTCGGGCCAATGCTGCGCTTCGGCGGTGCGACCTTCATCGACCGGAAGAACACCGACAAGGCCAAATCGGAGCTCAAGCCCGTCGTCGAGACGTTGAAATCCGGTGTGTCCGTGATTGTCGCGCCCGAGGGCACGCGCTCGCTGAGCCCACGACTCGGCGAGTTCAAGAAGGGCGCCTTCCATATCGCGATACAGGCCGGGGTGCCGATCGTCCCCGTGGTGATCCGCAATGCCGGCGAGATCTACTGGCGCAACGCGAGAGCGATCCGGCAGGGCACCATCGATGTAGCGGTGCTCGAACCGATCGATGTCAGCGAGTGGGATCCCGCGCACCTCGACTCGAACGTCGCAGAGGTACGACAGCTATTCTTCGAGACCCTGCTGGACTGGCCGAAGGGCTGACGTGCTCCCCGTTCGTGACGGTCTCAATCCGAGCCGTCTCCGGTTGCCGCCGGGCGACTGGCCGACGGTTCTGGTTTATCTGCTCGAGCGCTTCCCGTCCGACGCGGTCCGGTTGCGGGAAAAGGTCGCCGCCGACGAGGTAGTGGACGGCCGTGGGGCGCCGATATCGGAACAAACCCCCTACCGCAGTGGCGATTTCGTGTACCTCTATCGCGACCCGCCGGTCGAGACGCCGGTGCCGTTCGATGTCGAGATCCTGCATCGTGACGATGACCTGCTCGTCGTGGACAAACCACATTTCCTGGCCAGCACGCCGCGCGGCGGGTTCATTGTCGAGACTGCGCTGGTGCGACTGCGCCGCAAGCTGGACTTGCCGGAACTCTCGCCCGCGCATCGGCTCGACCGCCTTACCGCCGGCGTACTGCTCTTCACGGTGCATCGAGCCGCGCGCCGGGATTACCAGATGCTGTTCGCGCAGCGGCTCGTTCAGAAGCAGTACGAGGCAATCGCCGGCTTCGACCCCGCAGCACCGCTGCCGTTGCTGGTGCGCAGCCATATCGTCAAACGACCGGGCGTATTGCAGGCCCAGGAGATCCCCGGTCCGGACAACAGCGAGACGCGCATCGAGCTGATCGAATCCCGCGACGCGCTGGCCCGGTACAGCCTGCTGCCCACCACCGGAAAGACGCATCAACTACGCGTGCACCTGAATTCGCTCGGCATTCCCATCGTCGGCGATCCGCTCTACCCGGACGTGCTCGACATTGCCCCGGACGACTACCGCAACCCGCTCCGACTGCTCGCGCGGCGGCTCACCTTCGACGACCCCCGAACCGGCCAATCGCGCACCTTCACCAGCCGCCGCACCCTCGACTGGCCGGACTAGGACCGCCAAACGGGTGCGAATTGTGCAAACGGGGGCGAAACTTCGCACCCACAAACACAATTTGCACCCGGGAAGCAGGCCACACGCGAGCACACTTCCAGACGGGGCCTACCGCATCCCCGCCACGGTTACCGACAGTAAATTTTGTCTTGACAGTTCTTCTTGTCGGTGAGACGCTAAGTTCATGCACGAGATCGCAGCCATTGAGGATCCGGCCGCCGCGGAGGTTTCGCTCGACCCGATTCGCGCCAGCCTCCTTGCCGCCCTCAGCACCCCCGGCTCGGCGTCGAGCCTGGCGCCGCAGCTCGGGCTCACCCGGCAGAAGGCGAATTACCACCTGCGCGCGCTCGAGGAGCACGGACTGGTGGAACTCGTCGCCGAACGCAAGAAGGGCAACGTCGTCGAACGCGTGTTTCAGGCGACCGCAGCCTCGTACGTCATCTCCCCCGCCGCACTGGCCGCCGTCGCCCCGGACCCGGCACGCGCGCCGAACCAGCTGTCTGCACGATGGCTGCTCGCGCTCGGCGCCCGCCTGGTCCGCGAGCTCGGCACCCTCATCGCCGGTGCCGATGCCGCACGAAAACCATTGGCCACCTACGGGATCGACACGGAGATCAACTTTGCCACCGCTGCCGATCGGGCCGCGTTCGCCGAGGAGCTCGGCACGCAGGTGGCGACCTTGGTCGGCAAGTATCACCGCGAGAACGCAGCCGGCGGGCGACGTCATCGACTCGCCGTTGCGCTGCACCCCACCCCGAAAACCACTATCGAGAAGGCGAACTGACATGTGGAAGCCCTTCGAACTCAACCGAACCGTCGAACTCTCCGTTGATCCGCAGACCGTGTTCGAGGCGGTCAGCACCGGAACCGGCGGTTGGATGTTCCCAAGCGAGATCGAACCCGCCGTCGGTGGCGACGATGGTGAGGCCAAGGTCGCGGCATGGGAGCCTGGCCGCCGGTTGACCATCGAGGTCGGCGACGAGGGCGACTGGTACAACAAGCTCGACTACAGCATCGAGCCGAGTGGAACCGGCAGCGTCCTGCACTACCAGCACCGCAGCGTGCTCCCCGACGAACTTTGGGACGTACAGTTCGCCGCCTGCGACAACCACACCGACTTCTATATGCACACCCTCGGTGAGTACGTCGATCACTTCGCCGGCCGCGACGTCGCCTACGTCAACGTCAACGGGCCGGACGGCTCGGCCACGACGGATGGGTTCGAGAAGCTACGCACCAGCCTCGGGGTCGAATCGGTCGGCCAGCGAATCGCTCTCACCATCCCCACTCTCGGCACGCTCGACGCCACGGTCGATTTCGCCAACGCCAACTTCATCGGGCTGCGCACCGGTGACGCGCTGTACCGTTTCTACGGGCGCAACGCGTGGGGCGGCCCGGTCGGGATGTCTGCGCATATCTTCGCCGAAACCGATACGGCCGCAACCGAAACTGCCCTGCAGGACTGGCTGAACTCCCTCTACTCCTAGACGAGGAAACAATGGCGCACGAATTCCGGATCGAACGCGAAGTCGTCCTGCCCGCGAGTCCTGAGCAGGTGTTCGCGGCGGTCACCGAGGGCACCGCCGGGTGGATGTTCCCCACGCCGCCTGCCGATCCCAACGATCCGAGCCCGGACAACCCGGTGCAGACCTGGGATCCGCCGCATCATCTCGCGGTCCGCCAGGACGGCCCGGACGGCTGGTTCAACGCCCTCGAACACATCATCGAGGCGCGCGACGGCGGCACCGCTGTGGTGCGGTACGTGCACTCGGGCATCATGACCGACGACTGGGAATCGCAGTACGACGGCGCGAGCAAGCACACCGATTTCTACCTGCACAGCCTCGCCGAGTACTTGCAGCACTTCGCCGGAATGCCGGTGACCTATGTCGCCACCGAGGGTCCCGAAAGCTCCGGTGCGCCAGGATCATTCGCGCGACTCGCACCGGCACTCGGAATAGCCGAGGCTGCATCTGCGGGAGATGCTGTGGCCCTGAATATTCCGGGGATCGGGCGAATCGACGCGGTCATCGATTACCGCAACGAGTGGTTCCTCGGACTGCGGTCAGCGGATACCCTCTACCGCTTCTACGGCCGAGACAGCTTCGGCGCCACAGTCGATGCCGCGCACCACGTGTTCGGTCGTGAGGTCAACGCGGAGGCCGAGGCAGCCGCGTGGCAGGAGTGGCTCGAAGGCGTCTACGCCTGAGCGGCCAGGCGAATGCGCTCCAGCGTCGACGAGGTGGCGGCACCGGTCACCTCGTCGATGAGTTCGATGGCGGCGTTCGCGAGCAGTTCCGGATGGGAGAACGGCAGCCAGTGCCCACCCTTGACCACCCGAAACCACACCCGATCCGCCCAGCGCGCCTCGTCTGCATAGAGCGACTGCCGCACTGCCGGGTCGCGGGTGCCGACAATGATCTGCACTGGGATCTTCGTCGACATTCCCTGGGCGGTAAGCGGATTGGTGCGTCGATCCAGCAGCACCCGGCGGTAGATGCGGAGCCCGCTGACGATATCGTGCCGGAAGTTCGGCCCAAGGTGAATCTGGTCGATGGGAATCCGTTCCACGGTCGACAAGAAACGCTTCCACCGTCCCGCGGCGTCGCCACGGCCCAACACGAACGCCGGCAACACCGGCAGTGAGAAGAAGATCGAGTACGCGAACGACCCGATTGCCGCAAGAGGCAGCGCGATGTTGCGTGGAGTGGGACGACGCAACCGGGACCTGGCCCAGGCGCCGGCGTGCCCGAGGCTCGGGCCCGATACCGAGGTGAACGACGCGACGCGACGGGTGGCATCCGGACCCGTCACCACTTCCCAGGCAGAAATGCTGCCCCAGTCGTGGGCGAGGATGTGGACCGGGCGGTCCGGGCTGATCGCGTCGATCACGGCCTCGTGGTCGGCGGCCAGTTTGGCGACGGTGATGGCATGGCTGCCGGGCGGGGCTGTCGATTCACCGTGGCCGCGATTGTCGACGCGGATGACCCGGAACCGATCGGTCAGCATTGGCACCACGTTGTGCCACAGCTCGTGGCTGTCAGGCCAGCCGTGGAGCAACAGGACGGTCTCGCCGTCCGGGTTGCCCTCCTCGAACACCGCGATGTCGACATCGCCGTTGCGCACCGTGTGCCGCGTGACCATGGCCTTCACTCCCCCGACTCCGTCGTCCGAGATTATCTGGTACTCATCGTTACATACATATCTGGTGCCGTCACCCCGCCAGCCCCGATGCGACGAACCGCTCGACCACCCGCCGCTCCGCGGCAGCATCCGGAAAAGGCCATTCGACCAGGGCTAGGACGACCCGGACGATCCAGTTCGCCGCATCGTCGTCGGGTACCCCACCAAGCCCCGGCGCGGAGCCCGCGGAGTGCCCACCAAGCCCCGGCGCGGAGCCCGCGGAGTGCCCACCCAGCACGGCCGACGCCATCTGCGCCACCACGGGCGATCCCGAGAGGTACGCGTTGCTGCCACCAGACCGAACATTCGCGAACCAATGCGAGACCACCGGGTCGGCCCGAATGATCGCCACCGCCACCAGGATCGCCTCGGAAATGCGCCGCGGTCCCGACAGCTTCGCCGTCGCCGATGCAACCCGACTGGTCACCGCCACTGCGGCCCGCGCGATCGCCCCGTCCACCAGCGCCGATTTCCCACCGACGTACCGATAGAGCGTTGCGCGCGAGCATCCCGCCCGGGCCGCGACGTCGTCCATGCTCACGTCGCCGAAGCCGCGTTCCAGAAAGAGTTCGGTGGCCACCGCATAGATCCGGTCCTCGGCCATCGCGCGGCGACTCCCGCCGGCAAGCCAATCGGCGCGCTCGTCCGACATGACGCTCTCCGATCACTCTGGCCGCGCATTCATCTCATGGTGAGACAGATAGTTGATTCTGTATAGCTTTCACCAGCACCTTCTCGGAATTGGAGCCTGCCGTCCGGAGTTACCCGTCTCGTGTAGAGACGGTGATTGACACCCGTATCGCACATGTCGGACCGTCTGGAGGTACCCACCAATGAGGAGCAGCCCATGACCTCCGCGCCGCCCGACAGCCTCGACGTCTTCGATCCCCGCCACCTCGACGACCCGAACCGGCTGTACGACCTGTTGCGCTCGACCGCACCGGTGCACCGCGTCGGAGAGACGAACTTCTACCTGGTGTCGAGCTGGGATCTGGTGACCGAGGCTGTAAGCCGCACCGATGACTTCTCGTCCAACCTCACGGCAGCGCTGGTCCGCGGGCCCGACGGAACGTCATCCGTCTTCGAGATGGACGTGCTCGGGTCCGCGATGCATGTGCTGGCCACCGCCGACGACCCGGCGCATGCCGCGCAACGTCGCATCGTGGCGCCCGCGGTCGGGCAACGGCTGAAGGCAATCGAGCCGATGGTCACCGAACTCGTCGAACAACTGTGGTCCGAGAATCTGCGCGACGGGCGAATCGAGTGGGTGTCGGGCATGGCGGACCGACTCCCGCTCGCCGTCGTGGCTCGGCTGCTCGGGCTGCCTGACGAGGATCTCCCGCAGCTGCTTGGTTGGGCCTACGACAGCACCGAGATGCTCAGCGGTCTCGTCGAATCCGACCGGATGGGTCAGCTCACGACCTCAGCCGTCGAGTTGGCGGGGTACCTGTACAGCAGTCTGCAGTCCGCACGCGACGAGCCGCGCGATGACGTGACAGGCGTCCTCGCGAGCGCGGTCGACGCCGGTGAGATCGCCCCCGAGGTAGCCGTGCTGATACTCGTCCAATTGGTCGGTGCCGGTGGCGAATCCACCGCTGCGCTGACCGCCAACGCAGCGCGCATGCTGGCTGCCGATGCCGAGTTGCAAGATCGACTCCGCGCAGAGCCCGCACTCATCGGCAACTTTCTCGAGGAAGCGCTGCGGCTCGAATCACCGTTCCGGGCCCACCACCGGCACGTCACGACCGACACCAGCCTCGGCGGTGTCGACCTCCGCGCGGATAGCCACCTCATGCTGATGTGGGGTGCGGCCAACCGGGATCCGGCCAACTTCGCCGAACCGGACCGGATCGATCTCGACCGCAAAGGAAGCCGGGCACACGTCGCGTTCGGCAAGGGTGCACACTTCTGCATCGGCGCGGCGCTCGCACGCATGGAGGCCCACGCGGCAATCGCTGCCTTGCTCGAGAACAGCAGCCGGGTCTCGCTCATCCACAGCGACGAGCCGCGCTGGGTGCCGAGCATCATGGTCCGACGGCACGAATACCTGCCGCTGCGCATCTCCTGAGACCGGCGAGTGTCTGAGAACACATGCAGGTCAGGGTGTATTCAAGACCACAGCTGGACGATTGACCATACAAATCTTCCCCGGTGTATGTTCGCGACAGGATCGGCCCCCGAGAACGAAGCGAGCACATGCAGACACCGACGGCAGCGCCTGCCACCCGACTCGACTTCGCAACCGTGTGGCTCGTCGGCGTCGCGTGTGCCGCGCTGAGCATCGTGGTCGCTGCCATGGCGGCACTCAACACCGCGCTGCCCGAGATCGCGCCGAATCTGCAGGCCAGCACGATCCAGATGACCTGGATCATCGATGGCTACACACTCGTCCTGGCCGCGCTGCTGCTTCCCGCCGGCGCGGTCGGTGACCGCTGGGGCCGGCGCGGCGTCCTGGTCGCGGGCATGGTTGTGTTCGCGGTCGCGTCGCTGCTGCCGCTCTGGGTCAACGACCCGACACTGTTCATCGCCACGCGCTGCCTTGCCGGTGTCGGCGCGGCGATGGTTATGCCCTCGACCCTGTCGCTGATCTCGTCCGGCGTGCCGGAGGACAAGCGGCCGCTGGCCGTCAGCGTGTGGGCGGGTGTCGCCGGCATCGGCGCGATCGCCGGGTTCTTCGTGACCGGCATGCTGCTGGAAGCGTTCAGCTGGCACTCGATCTTCATCACCTTCGCCGCGTCCGCGACTCTGCTCGCCGTGCTGTCGTGCACGATTCCGACGTCCAAGGACAGCACGCCGAAGGCCTTCGACCTGCTCGGCTCGGTGACGTCGGCACTCGCCGTCGCCGTGTTCGTCTACGGCCTCATCGAGGCACCGCAGCGCGGTTGGCTCGATCCGATCGTGCTCGCGGCGCTGTTCGGCGGGGTCGTGCTCGCCGCCGCGTTCATTTGGCTGCAGATCAACGGATCCCGCCAGCTGATCGACGTCAAACTCTTCCTGAATCGCGCATTCGGGTCGGGCGCATTCTCCGTCACGCTGCAGTACCTCGCGTCGTTCGGCACGTTCTTCCTGATCCTGCAGCGTTTCCAGATGGTCATGGGCTACTCGCCGCTGAAGTCCGCGGTCGCTCTGCTGCCCTTGGTCATCGTCATGCTGGTCTCGACGCTCGTCGGCAACTGGTTCGCTGTGCACGTAAACCTGCGCAGCACGCTGGCCGGCGGCATCCTCATCGCCGGCGTCGGGCTCATCAGCCTCGGTGCGTTCGACAACACCGAGTACTGGCAGGTGTGCGGGGCGCTGTGCGTGATGGCGGTTGGCATCGGATTCGCTTCCGCGCCCGCCACCACCGCGATCATGATGAATACGCCCGAGGACAACCACGGCGTCGGATCGGCGATCAACGACACCGCCCGCGAACTCGGCGCAGCGATCGGCATCGCACTGGCGGGCAGCATCGTTGCCGCCGGATACAGCAGCCGCATCGTCGAGACCGCCGACACCGCGCGCGAGCAGGTCGACCGCACCGCCGCCGCCTTCGCGGGAACCGAACAGGGCCAACAGATCTCGGCCCAGGCCGATCAGATGCACGAGTACGTGTCGCGCTCCCTGCCCGAGGCGATGGCCGTCTCCGAGCAGGCAGCCGCTCAGGGGCAAACCGGACTCGCGGCCCAGATCGCCGAGGGCGCGCAGCAGGCGTTCCTCGACCCGATGGCGCAGGCCAGCCTCGCGCTCGGCGCAGTTCTGGTCGCGAGCGGTGCCCTGCTGGCCTGGTGGGCGCCGAAGGCGATCACCACCGAGCCGGTCGAGCAGCCGGAGGAGCTCGCGGAGCCGGTCCCGGTCTAGTTGGTTCGAAGCTCGGTTCGGCCACCTGCCCAGCGATACCCTTGGCAGAGGCGTCGAGAGGGTTCCGTCATGTCAACGGACGACCACATTTCTGCGGACGTATGCATCGTCGGCGCGGGTATCGCCGGACTGAATGCGCTGTTCGTGGCGAGCCGATATCTGAAACCCGAGCAGAAGGTCGTGCTCGTCGACCGACGTTCCAGCGTCGGCGGGATGTGGGTGGACACCTACCCCTACGTGCGGTTGCACCAGCCGCATCCGCTTTTCACCGCGGGCAATATCAAATGGACCATCGGTCGCGAGCCGGAGTACCTCGCCGATCGAGACGAGGTTCTCGCGCATCTGCACCACTGCCTCGGGGAGATCGGCAAACGCATTCGGATCGACGTGCGGCTCGGCTGGACGTACGACGGATTCGTAGAGCACAGCAACAGGGTGGAGATCACCTGTCACGACGGCGACCGCACGCTCAGGATCACCGCCGACAAGCTGATCACCGCCTACGGCGCCCGCGTGATTCCCAATGAGCCGCTGGAGTTGTCGAGCGACCAGGTGCATTCGGTATCGCCGGACTACTGCGATATGCGCGGGGCACAGATCAAGTCCAACAACGCTCCGGTGTGGGTGATCGGCGGCGGCAAAACCGGGATGGACACGGCGAACGCCCTCCTGACCGAATTCCCCGGGCGCGAAGTGAATCTCATCGCCGGATCGGGAACGTTCTTCACCCGCCGCGATGAGCTGCTGCCCGCCGGACGCAAGCGCTGGTTCGGCGGCACCCGGCCGAACAAGGTGTTCGTCGAGATGGCGCGCCGATTCGACGGCACCAACGAAACCGAGGTCCGCGACTGGTTCCGCCGCACCTACGCCCTTCAGATCACTCCGGACCCACGCAACTACTTCTTCGCCTTTCTCTCCGACGCCGAGAACGAGTTCGTGCGCGCGGGCATCAACGAGGTGCTCACGGACCACTGCGTGGACGTGACCGACGACGGCGGCTCGCCTGTCCTCAACCTGCGCAGCGGCGACTCACGCCCAGTGGAGCCGGGCAGCTGGTTCGTCAATTGCACCGGCTACCTCAACGCCAAGGACTTCCCCTACGAACCGGTCCTATCCGCGGGCGGCCGGGTCATGTCGGTCAACTCCCGAGCGCTGACTCTGGCCTTCTCCTCGTTCTGTGGGTACTTCCACGCGCATCTGTTCTTCCTCGACAAGCTCGCCACCACGCCGCTTTACGAGCTGGACTACGACGAGTTGCGCAGGAAGTCGGCAGGCGTGTTCCCGTACGCCGTCGCGACGCTGCTGCAGTACAACCTGGGATTGATCTACGACGCCCTCCCTGCCAAGGCGTTCCTGGAGTGGGGCCTCAACTTCGACCGCTGGTACCCGCTGCCCCGCCAAATCGCCGGCCAGGTGCAGTACCGGATGACGTATCGCAGGCATCGCGAGCACTACAAGCAGACGCTGGATACCGTGCGCGAGCGGTTCGACGTGCACTGCGGGCCGTCGTTGCGTACCGCGGTCAGCTAATTCCGAGCACACCATTTCGTTGCGGTTAATCACACATTGGGCGGAGAATAAGGGCAGCTAGGGGCCCCTGACATCAATCGCAGGGTCGCATAAGCGCGGGTAGCTGCAGCCCGACGAACAACGGCTCCCAACGGCGCTTTCACACACTCAATTCCCGCACGTCTCTTGACACACCAGGAGCAATGCCATGGCCACGTTGGTTTCACGAAACTTCGACTCTCCCGACGAAACCCGCACCCCCGAAAAAAACAGAAATGGCCGTCGTCGACCTGAATGGAGCGAAGGTAGCTCGCTTGACTGCCCAGCCCGGCTGGCGCTGGTCCGAATGCATCAAGCCGGTGGTGGGCGGCGACAGCTGCCAGGCCGGCCATCTGGGAGTGATCGTTGCCGGGCGCATCCACATCAAGTGCGATGACGGCACCGAGGGCGAGGCGGGGGCCGGCGAGGCCTACGCCATCGAACCCGGTCACGACGCGTGGGTGGTTGGCGATGAGGCGTTCGTCGCCTACGAGTTCGACACCACGACCGCGAGCAACTACGCGAAATCCAAGTAGTACCAACGAAAGAACCGGAGGAAGCACAGCATCAACCGATGTCGCGGGTGTCGATCCCCGACGGATTGACCGCGGCTGCCAGGAGTCGATGGAGGCGACATCGTCCACCACGAAGGCAACCCGGCTGTTGGCGAGCGCATTGCGGAACTTCCGGCTCTTGGCCATGGCATGCCCGTCTCTGTCGATCGTGTCGGTGCGATCGTTGTGACGGAAGCCGACGGGACTGACCTGCAGGTCCCGTCGGGTTGCGCGGTGGCGATCCGACCCAGTCGCTGTGGGGCCAAGTACTCCAGTTCGGCGTCGGTGAAGTTCATGGTGTACCTGCCCTTTGGGGGGATCAGGTTGCTGGCGGGCTTCCGGGCCGCAGCCGGATCGGAGGATGGTTTCAGCCGCGATCCGCGCCGCCAATCGAATCACGGGCCGTTGTGGTCCGTCGCCGTTCGCGATCGGAGGCTCCGAGATGCGGGGCGCTAACGCGCAAAGCATGCGCAGTGACCCGAGGCAGGCCGCCCTGATCGGTGTCCTGCTCGCGCTCGCGGCGGGGAGTTGGCTGGTGGTCGATCGCCGGATGTCGGGCATGGACCGCGGGCCGGGAACTGATCTGGGGTCGCTGAGTTTCTACGTCAGCGCGTGGGTGGTGATGATGGCCGCGATGATGTTCCCGTCGATCATTCCCATGGTCGCCGCCTATCAGCGCGTGCAGCAGGCGAACCGAGCCCGCGGCCGCGCCGTGCCCGGTGGTACCTCGGTGTTCGTGGGTGGGTATCTGGTCACCTGGACATTGTTCGGCCTCGCCGCATACGCGCTGTTCGCGCTCGCGCGCGGACTCGGCGCGACCCCCACCGGCGACCGAGCAGCGCTGTACGTGGCGGGCGGGGTACTCGTCGGTGCCGGCATCTACCAGGCGACGCCTTTCAAGGACGCGTGCTTGTCACACTGCCGTAGCCCGGTGGCGTTCGTGATGGAGCATTGGCGCGGCGGAGTTCGCGGCGCCGCCGATATGGGCACGCGGCAAGGACTGTGGTGCATCGGCTGCTGTTGGGCGCTGATGGCGTCGCTGTTCGCGCTCGGCGTGATGAGCGTGACGTGGATGCTTCTGGTCACCGCAATGATCGCCGTCGAGAAACTCCTGCCCTCGAAACGGATCGCCAAGACCGCAGTGGCGGTAGTGCTGGTGACGTTGGGACTGGCGGTCGCCTTCGTGCCCAGTCACATACCGGGCCTTGTCGTCCCGGGTGTCGGCGGAATGGAAGACGAGATGCACATGGACGACATGCAGATGTAGGGCGACATGACCCACCGTTGACCGCTGGTGGTCAGGCCAAGTTCTAACCCTGCCAGGCGAACTCGCGGAAGTGCCCGTTCTTCCCGGTGTTGTCGAACGCCAGCCCGTAGTCGGGATCGTCGTATCTGCCGATGATGCTGCGCGCGATCGGCAGATCGGCGCCCATTGGGTGAAACACGTTGACAATCTTCATCACTGCCGAGGTGTCGGGCGCGCGCAGGCCTTCCACTTCGAACTCCATGATGTCCGGCACCTCTACCCGCTTGCGGTCGCCATCGGAGGTGAACGCGATGGGGACAAACTTGACGCCCAGTTGCTCACCGGTGAATCCGGCGAGCATCTCCGGCGGCCCGCCCTGCGCGCCGGACAGCACCGCACCAAGCGCCTCGCGCTGCGAATCTTCCGCACGTTCGTCGATGTAGAGGGCCACCCGCCAACCGCCGTCGGCCATCACTGCCGGCGCGTCGACGACCATCACCACGTTGAGGTCGTCCAGTCGCACTTCGTCGCTGTTGCCCTCACCGATATGCAGGATGAGGGGAACGAGACAGCGATCGTTGTCCGCCGGGCCCTGCATCGACGAAGTGATGCACGGACACAGGATGTCGCAGTTGCAGTTCTCGAAGTACTCACCTCGAAGTTGCCACGCCATGACTGGACTCCCTTCCGTCTAAATCGTCGTCGTGCGTCGGCCCGGCCGTCTCCTCTCCGCAGGGGCTGGGGATAATTGTCCTCGTCGGCAGGACCCGGGTCCAGAGCTCACCGCGTCTGGGTTACACCAATCGAATGTCACTTTCAGCAGTGCGTCGATGCGTGCGGTAAACCATGAATACGCTGCGTGACGTGGACATCGTCGATGCTCATCAGCACTTCATAAACTCGACCGATCTTGTCTACCCCTGGATCGAGAATCGCCAACCCGTGCTGACGGCCTTGCTGCCGAACTATTACGACGCCGCGCACCGATACCTGCCCCAGGACTATTGGGCAGATGTCGCCGAGGTGCCCGTCAAAGCCTCGATTGCGTGCGAGTTCGGAGCCGCAGACGGTGTCGCCGAAGCGACGTGGGTTCAGCAGTACGCGAACCGGTTTGGTGCTCCGAACGCCGCCATCGCGGCCGTCCAGCTCGATTCGCCTGATCTGCGCGATGTTCTGGCGCGATATCGCGATCTTCCGATAGTCCGTGCGGTGCGCCAGCCGCTCTATTGGGCGGCCGAACCCCGCAGGCGACTGGGCGCGCGAGGCGACTATCTGTCGGATCCGGTGTGGCTTCGGGGATTCGAACACGTCGCCGACGCGGGACTGGTGTGGGATTTGCTCGTGTACGACGAACAGCTACCCGAGACGCACGATCTCATTACGTCCTTTCCGGACACGACGTTCGTGTTGGAAGCGACGGGCTGGCCGCTCGACCGCACCAGCGACGGCTTCGCCCGTTGGGACGAGCGCCTGCAGGTTGTGAGCGAGTATCCGAATGTCGTCCTCAAGTTGCAGGGAATTGCCCTCATCTTCGGAACGTCGGTAGACGAGATCGGCCCGTGGATCCGGAAGGCAATCGACATATTTCGGCCGGAACGCTGCATGTTCGCCTCGCACTACCCCATCGACCACCTGCTGTGGGATTGCCAAACGATGGTGCAGACCATCCAGGCTGCCCTGGGCGACATGTCTGCGAAGGGGGAAGCCGATTTCTTCGGTGAAACTGCACGCAGGGTGTACACCCTGCCAGACGGCGGCTAGTGCACAATCCATCTCATGCGGCTGATCGGCTACTCCTCGCCGGTTCAGCGCTCGACGACGTGGCCAAGCTGACGCATGCGGCCGAACGTGTAAGTCCGTCCTCCCGCCAGGTACGAAACGCGGAGGCTCAGCCCAGACCGGCCATCGCTGCCACGTGGCCGGACGCGCCAACTCCCGTCACGTCATGCGCGTGGCGCCCGGCCTGGTACAACGCCCAGCACATCACTCCGAACGCCGCGGTGTGCACTCCTGCGCGGACGATGTTCCAGGTCACCCATTTGCTTTCGAAATCCTGCCTGGCCGCGGCGAGCATCGCCGCACTGTCGGAGGGGTCGACCTGGGCCAGGCCGTTGTTCAACGGGACGTTGATTCCCATCGTGATAGCAAGGGCGAGAACATAGAACGCTGCGGCGACGACAACCCACAGCAGCACCTTCCGGCGGTCCGCGTCGAGGTGGGTGAGGGCCGCGATGACCGCGAACACCAGTCCGCCGCCGAAGCAGAACGCGAACCACGGATTGAGGATCGCAACGTTGATCTTGTTGAACACGTCCACGAACGTTCGGTCGTCCACGTTCGCAAGCGCATTCATCACCGAGTACGCGTACGCCCAGAACAATCCTGCGGTAAGTCCCATGGTGATGATGGCTCCGATCAGGGAACCGGTACGCAGCGCCGACATGGCAGCTCCTCGCTTTTGGCTGGCGGCTTCTTGGCTCCAGTCAAATCCGTCCGAGTGAGACGAAACATAGTCCAGCTGCTTGATTACATACGCAAACGTCTATTCCTTGGGGGGTAGTGTCGCCGACATGGATGCGTTGGTCAGCCTGCTCACCGGGCCCCGCGCGCAGGGCGCCTTTCTGCTCCGCTCGATCATGGACGCGCCGTGGTCGATGCGGATCCAGGACGAAGCACCCCTCACCGTCGTGGCGATCGTGACCGGCAGCGCGTGGATCCGCCCGGACGGCCTCGACGCCGTACACCTGCAACCGGGCGATGTGGCGGTCGCCCTCGGCCCAACGCCGTACCTGGTGGCCGACGACCTGGACACGCCGGCGCAGGTGATCATCCACCCAGGACAGCGATGCACGACGCTTTACGGCGCGGATCTGGCCCAGGAGATGAGCCTGGGCGTACGCACCTGGGGCAATTCCCCGCACGGCGAGACGACCATGCTCACCGGCACCTACCAGATGGCCGGTGAGGTGAGCCGCCGGATGCTCAGGGCGTTGCCGACTTTGGCGGTGCTGCGGGCGCAGGATTGGGATTGCCCGCTGATCCCATTGCTCGCCGACGAGATCGTCAAGGACGAGCCCGGGCAGGAGGCGGTGCTCGACCGGCTGCTCGATCTGCTGCTGATCGCAGTGCTGCGGGCCTGGTTCGCCCGGGCGGAGGGCGAGGCACCGGGCTGGTTCCGGGCGAACAGCGACCCGGTGGCGGGCCACGCCCTGCGGCTGATCCACAACAACCCGGCGCACGCGTGGACGGTGGCGTCGCTGGCCACCCAATCCGGCGTCTCCCGAGCGGCACTGGCCCGGCGCTTCACCGAAATGGTCGGGGAGCCGCCGATGTCCTATCTCACCGGCTGGCGACTTGCCCTCGCGGCGGACTTGCTGCACGAGCCTGACGCCACCGTCGACTCGGTGGCGCGAAAGGTGGGTTACAGCAACGGGTTCGCGCTCAGTGCGGCGTTCAAGCGGGTGCGCGGGGTGAGTCCGCGCGAGCATCGGAGGCTGGCCGGCTAGCGGCTCGAGAATTCCGTACGCCAAGTGATCCTCCGCCTCGTACGCGAAGGCCGACTAAACCGCAGCCGGGCTGGGCTCGAAGCCCGCAAGCATCGCTTCCAGCGCGGCGGGCCCTGGCCCGCCGCGCAGGGCTGATCAGTTGGCCGCCCCTTCGGAATCGGTCGAACCGGTCCGCGCCGCGGCATGTTCGAGCGCCCACGACAACGCGTAGTCCGCGATTTCCTCCCACCCGTCCTGGCTGACCAGGCGGTGCGTCCGGCCGGGGTACTCGACGCGCTCGACAAGCGCGGTGCCCTTGGCATACTTGCGCAGGGCAGCCTTCTGGATGGCGGGTGGCGCAACGTGGTCTTTGTCGGCCGAGATCAAGAGCAGCGGTGCACGATCAGGCTTACGGAAGTCAACCTTCGTGATTCCGGACTTCGGCTTCGGCAGTGACAACACGCCCTCGAAGAAGACGCGATTGTAGGAGTTGATCGCGCTGGCCTCCCATTCGCGATCCGAGTCGGCGCGCGTCAGATCATTGCCGAAGGTATAGCGGAAGTGCCTCTTGGACAACGCGTTTGCGCCGCGCGCGGCAAACGGATTCCACAGGATCGGCAGGCCGGTCTTCAGCGTCGAGAACGGAAGGGTCAGCACGCCCGCAGGCTGGCCGGGAGCAACGCCGACACCGGCGATGCCGAGGCCACGGTCGAGCAGCATCTGAGTGAAGATGCCGCCGAATGAGTGGCCCATAATGACGGGCTTCTCGGGCAGCGCGCGGATGCGTTCGTCGTAGGAGTCCACGATCTCGCGTATCCCAATGCCTTTCAACGCACTCGGGTCTGCCCGGACTTCGGCCGGTGTTCGGTCACCGATGCCGGGCCAGCCCGGAACAATTACTTCGTGTCCGAGTCCCCGGAAACGCTCGGCCCAGGTGTCCCAGCTCGACGGGGTCATCCACAGCCCGTGGACGAGAACGATCGGTGGCTTTCCGCCACTCGTGTTGGTGGTCATGTGCTCTCTCCAATTCTGTTTCGAGGTATTAAGAGCGGACGAAAGCGAGCAGGTCCTCGG
Organism: Aldersonia kunmingensis; assembly: GCF_001646865.1. Classification (GTDB taxonomy): domain Bacteria; phylum Actinomycetota; class Actinomycetes; order Mycobacteriales; family Mycobacteriaceae; genus Aldersonia; species Aldersonia kunmingensis. The sequence goes on from NZ_LRRB01000111.1 coordinate 43,949, forward strand.
ACAGCCGATGCTTCTCGGTGTCGGGCAGTGCATGCCCGGCGCCCTCGTAGACCTTCAGTTGCGCACCGGCGATCAGCTTCGCCGAGCGTGCACCGCCAACTTCGAACGGCACGATCTGGTCGTCGTCGCCGTGCACGACCAGCGCAGGGACGTCGATCTTCGCCAGGTCTTCGCGAAAGTCGGTGGCGGAGAACGCGGCGATGCACTCGTACGCACCCCGGTGCCCTGAGGCCAGACCCATCAGCCAGAACGCGTCGCGCGTCCCCTCCGGCACATCGCCGCGGCGGTTGTGCCCGAAGAACGGCCCGTCGGCGAGATCCCGGTACAGCTGCGAGCGCCCGGCGCGCTCGCCGGCACGGATTTCGTCGAACACCTCGATCGGCAGACCCGCGGGATTGTCGTCGGTGCGGAGCATGAACGGCGGTACCGCGGAGACCAGCACAATCTTCGCGACGCGTGCAGAACCATGCCTGCCCACGTAGTGCGCCACTTCGCCGCCACCCGTCGAATGTCCGACGAGGGTGACGGCGGTCAAGTCGAGCTTCTCCAGCAAGGTCGCGAGATCGTCTGCGTACGTGTCCATCTCGTTGCCATGCCAGGTCTGGGTGGAGCGGCCGTGCCCGCGCCGGTCGTGGGCGATGACTCGACAGCCGTGCTCGGCGAGGTAGAGCGCCTGGCTCTCCCACGCGTCGGAGTTCAACGGCCACCCATGACTGAGCAGCACGGCCGGTCCATCGGCCCGTCCCCAGTCCTTGTAGAAGATCTCGGATCCGTCCTCGGTGATCACGAAGCTCACGGTGTCTCCCCTCGATCGGCTGCTTCGACGATCCCGTGCCGGTCCGGTTCCCCGCATCCCGTGTCGCACGTAGTCCCGACGTGCGCATAACGGGCACGAACGTGTATCGCGGGATAATCTTCTGGCGTCCCCACGCTCGGAAGTTGGGGCGGCGAAAGTTACCGGATGCGATGAGCGCGGTGCTATTGGGTCGAGCAAGCGAATGCCGTGAGCTGGACGACCTTCTCGCCCGAGCCGGATCTGGTGCGGGCGGGGTTACCGTGCTGACCGGCGAAGCCGGAGTGGGTAAGACCGCACTGCTCGAGTACGTGGCCGGGCGAACGTCCTTCCGGATCGAGCGATTCGACGGCTTCGCATCCGAAAGCACGCTCGCGTTCGCAGGGCTGCAGAGATTCCTGCTCCCCTTCCGCGACGCCTTCGACGACCTACCCGCGCGTCAACGCGAAGCGCTGCAGATCGCACTCGGTGAGATCGACGGTCCACCGCCCGATCGGTTCCTGATCGGCATCGGTACGTGGTCACTTGTTCGGTCCGGCGCCGAACGTGATGGCCTGCTACTCCTCGTCGACGATCTGCAGTGGGTCGACCGGGAGACATTCGACGTCCTGGTATTCGTAGGCCGTCGCCTGCTCTCCACGAAGGGCGCGTTGGTCGCCGCAAACAGGGGTGACACTGCCGGACTCGAAGGGTTCCACCGAATCGATATCCGCGGATTGGCACGCCGCGATGCGCTGGACCTACTTCGACGGGTGCGGCCCGGGCCGATCGATCCCCGAATCGCGGACCGGATCGTCACGGCGACAGGTGGAAACCCGCTCGCTCTGACCGATCTCGGCCTCGAGTTGTCCAGGCACCAATTGGTCGGCGGCACAATACTTCCAACGCCGATTCCGATCGGGACGCATTTGGAGCGTCACTACCTGCAGCAGGTCCGGGCCTATCCGCGGGACACGCAAATGTGGCTGTTGATCGCGGCAGCTGACGATACCGGCGCGATCGACCAGGTGTCGGCGGCAGCGAATGCCCTCGGTCTGCCGGGCGATGCAGCACGACTTGCGGAAGATGACGGGCTGATCGCGATCGGCACCCGGATCAAATTCCGGCATGACCTCGTCCGTTCCGCAATCTATGGCGGCGCCACAGCGGCGCAGCGTCGCGATGTCCACCACGCGCTGTCCGATTCCGTCCCGGGACCCGACGACTGCGATCGGCGTGCATGGCATCTCGCCAGCGCGTCGCTCGGGCAGGACGACGACGTCGCAGCCGAGTTGGAAGCGGCAGCCAACCGCGCCCGTGATCGCGGCGGCTACTTCGCGCGCACGATGTTCTTGGCCCGCGCAGTCGAATTGTCCGGGCCGGGTGCCCAACACATCGCCCGCGCGCTCGCAGCGGCGGAGGCCGCGGTAAATGCGGGATCTGCGCCGCAGGCGAGAGCGTTTCTCGAGATCGCCGAACCGCATTTGGAAGACGACGTCCAGCGGGGGCAGGCGGCCCTGATTCGCGCCGGATTGCAGGCACAGTCCGGAGATCAGGCCGCCATGGCAACAGTCTCGGCGACGTGCGTCGAGGCAGCCACGCTGTTCGAACGCTGCGATCCCGACCGTGCGCGTGATGCACTGCTGTACGCCTTCGAGACGGCACTGGGGGCGGAATGGCTGCTGACGAAGACCACATTGGACCGACTTTGCGAATTGGCGTTGCGACGCCGGTTCTCCCAGGACCGTCCGGAGCTTCCGTGCCTACTGCTCAGCGCGCTCGCCATGTTGCACACCGCGCCATTCGAACAATCCGCGCCGCATTTGGACCGAGCGATCGCGCTCATGCGCTCGACAACGGTCCCCGACGCCGACGTCGTGCGCACAGCGGTCTTGGCAGTGGCAGTCACCACAGCCGTTTGGGACGAAACGACTCGTCACGAGTTCCTCGAGCGTGCCATCACGGTCGCTCGCACAAACGGCGCCATGCCCGCGCTGGCATCCTTACTGTGGATCGAATCGGTCACCGAGACCGTCCTCGGCGAATTATGTTCTGCCGAATCGCTTCTCGCAGAGGTTGACGAGCTTGCCGTCATAATCGGGGCGACCGACAACCGTCGCGAGACGTACCGCAACCCCGAATTCATCGCGTGGCGCGCCGTCGACGGCGATCGGGCCCGCGCCGAGATCGACCGCTGCCGCGACGCCGCGCACGCCCTCGGTCTCGGCGCTGCCGAGACACTCACTCAGTTCGCCGACGCAATCCTGTTCATCAGCGAATCGAACTACGACGAGGCGTTCAAGACACTCCAGCCAATCTGTGCACGGCAGTTCCTTCAGATCAGTCTGCGTGCACTTCCCGACCTGATCGAGGCGGCGGCGCGGTCCGGCCGACGGGACCAAGCCGACCACGCACTGAACCAGTTCGCAGCTATCGCCGAGACGGTCCGAACACCCTGGGCGCTAGGGCTTTTGGCCAGATCCCGGGCACTGTGTGCCGATATCGGAACCGAGCAGCACTACCTCGACGCGATCGAGTATTTGTCCACCGGCCGCGCCCGGGCAGACCTCGCACGAGCACACCTGCTCTACGGCGAATGGCTGCGCCGGCAACGGCGCCGCCGCGACGCACGGGCTCAGCTTCAAGGCGCGGTCGAACTCTTCGAAGCGATCGGCGCGGGTTTGTTTGCTCGCCGTGCCCGCAGTGAACTCGAGGCGACCGGCGAGCACATCACCACGCCACACCTACTGACGCCGCAAGAGTCGGCGATCGCGAAGATCGCGGCGACAGGAGCCACGAATGCCGAGATCGCTCAACGACTGACCCTGAGTTCGCACACGGTCGACTACCACCTCCGGAAGGTCTACCGAAAGCTCGGGATCACCACGCGCCGCGCCATCGCCGGCACCCTGCGTGACGCTTGACCTGCCTGAAGGCCCGTTCGAGTGGCAGCCAAATCGCGCGTCATAGCGCGAGGGCCATATGTGCGTGCTCGCGAGACCGAACAAATGGCCCGCGACACGCCTTCCGGAGGGGCCATTTGCTCGTGATCACCGCGGACGGGCCGCCGTGCGTACCACGGGTTCAGCGCAACGACGACGTTCAGTCCGGCTTTGGATCCCCGCCCGCAGGTGCGTCGGCCCGCCTCATCCGGAACGAGTTGAGTAGCCCCAACAGACCCGCCAAGAGCGGAACCAACAACGCGATTTGCAGCGCGATAGGCCGTGCATCGGTGTTGATCCGGATGATCTCGTCCTTGATCTGCGGTGGTTGGCCCACGAGCAATTCGTCGAGCGCGCTGTTGCTCATGAGCTCGGCGTCGTCCTCGAGTACCTGCGCCACCTGCTGTTGCTCGGCCGGCGGCAGCACGTCGCTCGACTCTGCCATCGCGGTGAACGTGAACGACAGGGTTGCGAGCATGATCGCACCGGCGAATGCCAGCCCGAACGATAGGCCGAACGACCCGGCCGCCGAGTTGGTCCCCGCTGCTTCGCTGACGCGTTCCTCCGAGATCGGGGCAAGCGTGTAGTTGTTCAGTTGCGACACCAGCAATCCCAACCCCGAACCCGCGATGATCAGGGGAACCACCAGTCCCCAACCGAATTCGGCCCTGGGCACGATCGGGATCAGCACGGCGATGCCGATCGAGAGCAACACGAATCCCCACCGGATGATGCTGCTCGGTGGCCGGTCGCCGGCTTTCTTCCCGGCGAGAAGCGCGACCACGAACATGCTCAGCGACAACGGCGCGAGGGACAGCCCTGCCTGCATGGCGTTGTATTCGAGCACCATCTGCAGGTAGATCGGCAGCGCGATCATCGTGCCGCCCAGCGCGATCTGCTGGAGCATCTGCTGCGAGACACCCAACCGGAACACCTTGGACCGGAACAGATCCGGGTCGAGCAGCGTCGGTTCGCCACGCCGCTTGCGCCGAAGCAGCCAGTACACCAGCGCGGCCAGTGCGATCGCGCCGACAGCCAGCAGCGCACCCACGGCCTCGCCACCCTCCTGCCACACCAGGATGCCCAACACAATCCCGCCCATACCAAGCACGGACAGGGCCGCACCCACCACGTCGACGCCTCGGTCTCCCGTGTACGGGACATCGCGGACCAGCTTGATACCCGACAACACGACCGCGATGATGACGACCTCGAGCGCGAAGGCGACGCGCCACGACAGGTACGTGGTGATGAAGCCGCCGAGCAGGGGGCCGACGGCGGCGGCGATCGCCGCGGCCGCGCCGACCAGGGCGTAGACCTTCTTCTGCTCGTCGCCTTCGAAATTGCCGTGGATCAGGGATTGCATCGCCGGAAGTAGCAACGACGCCCCGATTCCGCCCACCACCGCCCAGAAGATGATGATCGCTGTCAGGTCCTGTGCGACTGTCATCGCCGCAGCACCGACGGCGTAGCCGAGCAGGCCGAGTACGTAGGCCCGTCGGCGCCCGATCAGGTCACCGACCTTGCTGCCGATCAGGATGAACGCCGCCGACACCAGTGCCTCGAGCGCGATCGCACTCTGCACGCCGCTGACGGTGGTGTCGAGATCGCGAACCACCGAGGAGATCGACACATTCATCAGGGACGTGTCGACGACGAGGACGAACATCGCCATGGAAAGCAGCAGTGCGAGCAACCGTCCCTGCCGGCCTTCGCGCGCGACACCGCTTTTCGCCGATCCTTCGGTCATGGACCTACCACCTGACAGTCGCGCGTCGGCTACGGGAACAGCAGAATATCCCGCCGACCGGTTGGATGGCTGTGCTTCTGCGACCGAGCAAGCGGGCGTGCTCACTTTGCCTTGAGCACAACCTGTACCGAGATGACGATGAGTCCGATCAACCCGCCAGTCACGGCAGCAATCACCAAACCGCGCCCGAGGTAGCCGGCCCTCCGGCTGGCGAGGACCGCGAAAGCCATCAGTGTCAGCGTGCCGATGATCAGCACGATCGCGCGGACATGAGTGATCCCCAACGGCGTCGACATTCCGACGGCGAGAACGATCAAGGCCGGCCACGCGATTCCACACCCGGAAGCCATTCGCGGAGCGTCGGGCGAATGGCGCCCTATAAACGAAAAGCCCCTCGCTCACGAGGAGCGAAGGGCTGAATACTGGTGGCCAGGGCCGGGATCGAACCGGCGACCTTCCGCTTTTCAGGCGGACGCTCGTACCAACTGAGCTACCTGGCCAGGTCGAGCGAAGCGACTGGAAATACTTCTGGCACCCGGGAAACCCGGGTGCCAGTCGCATCGCTTGCGACCCTGACGGGACTCGAACCCGCGACCTCCGCCGTGACAGGGCGGCGCGCTAACCAACTGCGCCACAGGGCCTTGCTTGTACTGCTACTGGTCTTGCAACCGTACCCCCTACGGGATTCGAACCCGCGCTACCGCCTTGAAAGGGCGGCGTCCTAGGCCGCTAGACGAAGGGGGCCCGTCGGATTACTCCGACCAGTTCCCCCCAACGGCTGTCCGTTGGGAGCGAGGATTAGCTTAGGACAGACGTTCAGATATTCCCAAATCGGCTGGTCAAGCCACTAAAACGACCCTATTCGAGGTCATCCACCGAGGCGCCCGTCTGCCATCCATCGCGCTGGAATCGGGCCCACCATTCGGGGGTCGCCACCGCTTGGATGATTACCTCCATGGACTCCTCGAACCGGGGACGGATGTCCTCGGACTGGGTGAGCAGGTCCCCCATGTACCGCTGACCAGCCAATGCCGCGCCGAGAACGCGTGTGAATTTAGCCACATCGGCATCGGCTCGAAGGTGGCCGCGCTCCTTTGCCTGCTCAGCGAGCACAATGGCCACTCGCCCCCAACCAGACGCCGCACCCGCTTGCACATCCGCATAGAAGTCGGGTTCGACGATGAGCCGAAACTCGGCCTGCACGACCGATTCGCGCTGGAACCGCAGAGCGATCTCGTCGATGATGCCGTGCAACGCTTCGAGCGGCTCCAGCTCGGTGCGGGCGACCCAGCGGTCGGTGGTGTGCCGGTAGCGGATCATCGCTTCCTTGAGAACCGCCCTGGCCAGATCCTCTTTCGAACCGAAATGGAAGTACATCGCGCCCTTGGTCGCGTTCGAACGTTCCAGAATCCGGTTCAGCGACGCTGCCGCATAGCCGCTCTTGGCGAACTCGGCCGCAGCCGATTCGACTATTGACGCGCGAGTCCGCCGCGCACGCTCCTGCTGCCCTGCCATGCCTCTTTGCCTCTCATGGCCCCGCCCAGCATGGATTCTGTATCAAGATCGCCAAGTCGGCCAGGTGGCAGATTTTCAACCCATGTGCGAAAGCAGAATCGACCTTAACTTGGGGGGCGAAAATTAGCACAACGTTTGCTACGCTTCTGCCGTCTCGGGTGCGCCTCAGGGGTGCGCACCCGAGACACTAACTCTGCCAACATGGCGATCGCGCTTCGCGCAGGTCACAGCCAGTCACGGCGCCGGAACATGAACCACAGTCCGCCCCCGAGGCCAATCAAAAGCGCTGCGCTGAGCCAGAACCCGAACTTGTCGCCATAGCCCGGGAACGGCACATTCTGACCGAAATACCCGGTCACGCCCGTAGGGATCGCGATGATCGCCGCCCATGCCGTGAGCTTCTTCATGATCTCGTTGAGCGAGTTCCCCTGCATCGACAAACTGGTGGCCAGGATCGCCTCGATGGCATCGCGCTGACCATCGATCCGCTCGGAGGCGTGGATCGCATGTTCGTACACGTCAAGCAGGTAGGAATTCATCTCCTGGGCCGCCGGATGGATCCCGCCGCGGCCGATAGTCGCCAGCACCTCCGAGGTGGGCAGGACGATCCGCGCCAGCGCAGCAACCGCCCGCCGGAGCGTGAAGGTGCCCAGCTGCACGGCGCGCCCCGGACCGGAACCCTCGAGCAGCTCGTCCTCGACCGACAGAATCCGCTCGTCGAGGTCGTCGAGGGCGTTGAGGAACCCGTTGACGAGCTGATCGAGCAGAGAGAACAGCAGGAACGGAACGCCGTGCACCGCGAGATCGGCGTTGCTGTCGTACTCGTCGATCACCTCATCGATCGGGAATCCCGGCGCCGACCGGATCGTCACTACCTCACGCTCGAACACCACGATGGCAATGTCGGTGGTGTCGAGCCGACGAGCGTCTTCGTCGAATGCCGCCGACCGAACATGCACGATCTTGTGCGCGGGCAGCCGCACGATCCGGGGGCGTCCGCGGCTGGACAGTGCGCTGTCGAGCGTGAACCGAGTCAGTGGATCGTCACCCCCGATCATCGGCGCCAGCTCTGCTAGCTGCGCTGGCGTCGGAGCCAGGAGATCCACCCAGATCACGGTCTCGGTGTCCCGGCGGAACTCCGCGAGCTCGGAGGGCCCGACGTCCTCGGCAACGAGCGCGCCGGCGCGATAGATCCGGTTGTGCATCATGCCCGCGCCACTGCGATCACGGCCGGACTCCTCGACCGCCACCGGTTTCTCCGCCACTGCACCACTCCTCGCGTCGACTGGCCCGCCCGCTGCCGAATCTCGATCCGGCACCTCGATCGTCACACGCTCTGGCTGATCTGGGTCGCTCCGCAGGTTCCGCGACCCGACCCACCGGGAGCCGGTGTGCCAGCGAGAAATCCGGCCATTAGACTCAGCGTCCACGCCCCTATAGCTCAGTTGGTAGAGCTACGGACTTTTAATCCGCAGGTCCCAGGTTCGAGCCCTGGTGGGGGCACCACACTTCAGTGTCCGAACGCTTTGCTCTGCGCTCGCACCAGCTCGATCAGGTCGCCGGCGACGACGTTCACGTCCCACAGATGCAGTCCCCAGTTCGCCATCGGCACGGCGGGTAGTGCCGATGCGGGCAGGCTGCCGCCACCTTCGACCATCAGCACACGCGCTCCGTTAGTCGTCGTGCACCGGCCCGAGTACGCATCTACCGGACGGCCACCGATCAGGCTGTGCAGCTGGGCCGACCGGTCGCTGCCCAGCGCGGCCGGATTGGTGCACAGCACCTCGTAGTCCGGTCCCGCCGGATAGCCCGGACGCAAGGGGGTTGCGGGTGACAGCCCGAAACGGGCGTCGGGCGGAGGCGTGACGCCGTACGCCGAATACCCGATCACGCAGCCAATCTGGCCCCACGACGTACAGGCCGGTGTCCGAGCAAAGTCGCCACCCACGACCTTGCCCTTCGGGACGAGAACGTTGCCGCCGATCAACAGCGCCGACACCAGGCGATCGTGGTCGGCGGTCGGCTCGATCCGCTCGCGGAGCAGGACCCGCAGCATGCCCGTTCCCTGCGAGTGACCGATCAGGACGACGCCGCGGCCGTTGTTGTGATGCGCCATGTAGTCGTCCCACGCGGCGAGCACGTCCGAGTAGCCGACCTGCTGCGAACGGGCCCGGTCCTGCGGTGACAGCGTGAAGATGCTCTTCAGCGTGGCTTGCCTATATATCGGCGCCCAGATATTGCAGACGCCGTCGAACGGACTCGCCTGCAGTCCGGCAATCCCGATCTGCTCACCGCCGACAGTCCGGTCGGCGACATCGCCAAGCTGCGCCGAGATCGTCGGATAGACATAGAAGCAGTCGACCGGCGCGCCGGTGCCGCCACCGCACGGATCCCCCGCGGCCCCCGGGCGGCACAGCCAGACCGTTTCGGGGGCGGGCTGGCCGGACGCAAGTGCCGGCAGTCCGAGTATCAAGGCCGCGAGGCAAGTCCCCACGAGAACGAGGCGCTTCAGCGCCGCTGCAATCATGCGCAGATGGTATCGACGCACGGTCACGATTCCCCGTGTTTCGCGTCGCTAGTTGCCGCCGTCTTCGTCCGCGACGATGCGCGCGAGTTTCTTGGGCGCGACAAGCGTGTAGGACGTCCGGATCCATTCCCGGAGTTGCTCCCACCGCGGTTCCGACACGCCGGGCGGAACACTCAGGCTCACCCATCCGTGGCGGCCGAGTCCGTATGCCGCAGGCGTGGCATCGGGATCGGTCGCGACAACGGCTTCCGCCTCCGGCTTGCCGAGCTTGACGGTCAACGAAGTCGCCTCTGCGTCAGCGAAAACGAAGTTTTTGCCGCGAACCCGGAAGGTCGGGTGGTCGCCCCATTCCTCGATGTCGACCCGCTGCGCTTCGGGCAGTTCGGCGGCGATCCGTTCCAGGCGAACCATGTTGTCGCTCACGTGCGAAATGGTCCCACGCCGATGTGTGAGCCCCACGCAACTCGGGCGTGGCCTTACAATTGTGATTTGTAACGCTCCGGGACAGCGAGCGATATTGACGCAGCGTCACGGATTGCCCAGAGTGATCGCGGCTTGTAGTAGCGATCAGTCGGCCGGAAACCTACGCTGGCGTAGGGTCGGGTGCGATGACGCACGGCCTGGAACGGAAACCTTAACGATCGAGGGGCTTATTAATGGTGCGAGATCTCACACAACTCGAGCTGCTCACTGAGCTGCAGCCGGTTGCGGAAGAGAACGTCAACCGGCACATCTCGATGGCGAAAGAATGGCACCCGCACGATTACGTGCCGTGGGACGAGGGCCGGAACTTCGCAGCGATGGGTGGCGACGACTGGGACATCGAGCAGTCCCAGCTGGGCGAGGTCGCCCGGGCCGCCATGATCACCAACCTGCTCACCGAGGACAACCTGCCCTCCTACCATCGCGAGATTGCGGAGAACTTCTCCCGCGACGGCGCATGGGGCACGTGGGTCGGCCGCTGGACCGCTGAGGAGAACCGCCACGGCATCGTGATGCGGGACTACCTCGTGGTCACCCGCGCCGTCGATCCCGTCGAGCTCGAGCGTGCCCGCATGGAGCACATGACCAACGGCTTCGCCACGCCCGCAATCGAGCATGCGAAGTTCCTGCATTCGGTCGCCTACGTGACCTTCCAGGAGTTGGCCACCCGCGTGAGCCACCGCAACACCGGCAAGGCTTGCGACGAGCCGATCGCCGACAAGATGCTGCAGCGCATCGCGGCCGACGAGAACCTGCACATGATCTTCTACCGCAACCTGTGCGGCGCCTCCCTCGATCTGGTCCCGGACCAGGCCCTCGAGGCGATCAATGTGATCGTGCAGAACTTCCAGATGCCGGGCGCCGGCATGCCGAACTTCCGGCGCAACGGCGTGCTGATGGCCAAGCACGGCATCTACGACCTGCGTCAGCACCTCGAAGAGGTCGTCTGGCCGGTTCTGCGCAAGTGGCAGATCTTCGAGCGCAACGACTTCACCCCGCGCGGCGAGGCGACCCGCGAAAGCCTCGGCAACTTCCTCGAGAAGCTCGAGGAGGACGTCGTGAAGTTCGAGGAGCAGCGTGACCGCATGCTCGCCCGCGAAGCCAAGAAGCGCGAGCAGCAGGCCTCCTAAAGTTCGTCACAAAGACCCCGCGCGACTCGTTCGCGCGGGGTCTTTTGCGTTCCCGGGTTGTGTGATGCGGGATGTGCGGGTTCGCCCACGTAAAATCGCTCCCGCTATGACTCTTCGCATCGGTTCGCTCGAACTCGCCAGCCCCGTCGTCCTCGCGCCGATGGCGGGTGTCACCAACGTCGCCTTCCGCACGTTGTGTCGCGAGCTCGAGGTCGCCCGCGCCGGCAGCGTCTCCGGGCTGTACGTGTGCGAGATGGTCACCGCCCGCGCCCTCGTCGAGCGGCAGCCCGCGACGTTGCACATGACGACGTTCGCGCCCGACGAGGCACCGCGCTCGTTGCAGCTCTACACGGTGGACCCGCAGACCACCTACGAAGCCGCGAAGATGATCGTCGACGACAACATGGCCGACCACATCGACATGAACTTCGGCTGCCCGGTCCCGAAGGTCACTCGCAAGGGTGGCGGCGCAGCTCTGCCGTACAAGCGCACATTGTTCGGGCAGATCGTCGCGGCAGCGGTGAAGGCGACCGAGGGCACCTCGATTCCTGTGACCGTGAAGTTCCGGGTCGGCATCGACGAAGAGCACCACACGCACCTCGACGCCGGCCGGATCGCTGCGGCCGAGGGGGCTGCCGCCGTCGCGCTCCACGCGCGTACCGCGGCGCAGCGGTACTCGGGCGAGGCCGATTGGTCGCAGATCTCACGGCTCAAGGAGCACGTGACCGATGTCCCAGTGCTCGGCAACGGTGACATCTTCAGCGCCGACGACGCGATGGCGATGATGCGCGAGACGGGCTGCGACGGTGTCGTGGTCGGCCGCGGCTGCCTCGGCCGCCCCTGGCTGTTCGCAGAGCTCGCTTCCGCGATGCGCGGCGAACCGGTGCCGACCCCGCCCAACCTTGGCGAGGTCACCCGCATTATCCGCCGCCACGCCGAGCTGCTCGCGGCTCACCACGGCGAGGACAAAGGCATGCGTGAGCTGCGCAAACACGTCGCCTGGTACCTGCGCGGCTTCCCGGCGGGCTCAGACCAACGCAGCGCGATGGCGCTGGTGTCCTCGCTCGCCGAACTCGATGAGCTGTTGTCCCGGTTCGATCCGGATGTACCCTTCCCGCCCGACGCCGAAGGTCCGCGCGGACGGCAGGGCTCACCGGCCAAGGTCGCACTGCCCGACGGGTGGCTCGACGATCCCGAGGACTGCCTGGTTCCCGCCGGTGCCGACCTCATGCATTCTGGAGGCTGAGCAGGGCGTTCTCCGATTGACGGCGATTCGAGATCGGAGCGCTGTGGTGAAATCGTTATCATTGCTCCGAACCTCCGGTCGTAACCGCGCGATCGAGGGGTAGCTAGGACGCGGAAACGGCGAGAGGCAAGGTTCCATCGGTGGGTGACGACAGGCAATCGCCCCCGCATGGGGATGACAGCCCCGCGCCCTGGGAGCGACATCTCTCCGAGAACTCAGGGCCTGAACACGACCGCCCCCGTCTGGGAGAGCGCCGCCGACCGGCCGGTACCCCGCGTTCCGACGCAGACCACGAGCCCGAGTCTCATCAAGAGCGCCCACGCCGCAAGCTGCTGCCGATCCGACGACGAAAACCGGATCCATCCACCGCCGATCGACTCTCGGTCGCCGATATCGTGGAGAAGGTCGCCGAGGAATCCGGCACGTTCGAAGCCGTCTCTGGCACCACTGCCCACCGCCGCGCGGATGCCCCGCCCCCGGCGCCGAATGTTCCGCGCGCCCCGTCGCCAGCCGACGCCGAGACGGAGCGGATTCCGAAGGCGCCGTTCGCGATGCCACGCTTCGTCGGAAGGCCGCGGGACCCCGAGGGGGATCAGCCGCAGCTGTCGCGTCTGACACTGAGCCGCGAGCGCCGTCGTCGTCGTTTCCGCGCCGCAGGCCGCGTAATGACAGCGATCATCGCGGTGATCGCACTCACCGGAACGGGTGTCGTCTGGGCCTACCTACGTTCCACCGACAGCGGGTTCGAACAGGTCTCCGCCCTCGACGAGGAGTCGGCGGACGTCCTGGACCCGATCGGTCAGACCGGTGACGAGACGTACCTCATCGTCGGCACCGATACGCGCGCGGGCCAGAACTCGTCGATCGGCGCAGGCTCCATCGACGATGCCGCGGGCGCGCGGTCCGACACCGTGATGCTGGTGAACATTCCGGCCGATCGCAGCCGGGTCGTCGCAGTCTCGTTCCCGCGTGACCTCGACGTCACTCGGCCGTCGTGCGAGGCATGGGACAACGACACCGCCACCTATACCGGCGAGATCTATCCCTCCGCCGACAACGACAAGCTCAACGCCACCTATGCGCTCGGCGGCCCCAAGTGCCTGGTGAAGGTCATCCAGAAGATTTCCGGACTGAAGATCGGCCACTTCGTCGGGATGGACTTCTCCGGGTTCGAGTCGATGGTCAACGAGATCGGCGGCGTGCAGGTGTGCACGTCCACCCCGCTGATCGACGATGAACTCGGCACCGTCCTGGCCAACCCCGGCAAGCAGAACATCAACGGCAAGACCGCGCTCGACTACGTGCGTGCCCGCAAGGTCGAGGCCGAGGGCAACGGCGACTACGGCCGGATCAAGCGCCAGCAGCGCTTCCTCGCGTCGCTGCTGCGCGGGGTGCTGTCGAACAAGGTGTTGCTCGACCCGGGCAAGCTGAACGGCTTCATCAACGCCTTCACCCGGGACACCTTCGTCGAGAAGGTCACCACCAAAGATCTCCTCACGCTCGGCAAATCGCTGCGCAATGTCGACGCCGGCGCGGTCACCTTCCTCACCGTGCCGACCTCCGGCACAACCGAGTGGGGCAACGAGATCCCACGCACCGACGACATTCATGCGATCTTCAACGCGATCATCGACGACAAGCCACTGCCGGGCGAGGAACGCGCGCCCGCGGTGAACTCGACGACATCGAGCACGAAGTCCACCCCGTCGTCGAGTGCCGCGCCGAAGCCGAAGCAGACCGCGGTCGAGCCGGAGTCGGTGACGCTGCAGGTCTCCAATGCCTCGGGCGTCTCGGGTGTCGCAGCCTCCGCGGCAAGCGACCTGGGTTCGTACGGCTTCCAGATCTACCAGGTCGGCAACTACTCGGCCGGCACCGCAACCGCCACCGAGGTGCACTTCTCGCCGGGCCACGAGCGCGAGGCCGCGACGGTCGCCTCGGCAATTCCGGGTGCGGTGATCGTGAAGGAAACCGGTCTCGGCAGCATCGTGGAGCTCGTCATCGGATCGGACTACGACGGCGCGACCATGGCGCCGACCTCCGCCGGACGCGAACTGTCCGAGGCGACGCTCACCCCGGCGACATCCACGGGCGAATCGTCGTCGACCTACGGATCGGCGCCGACGACGACGGAATTGCCCTCCGATCTGGATGTGACAAACGCCGCCGACGATAAGTGCGCTTAATCGGCCGAACCGACAGTCGCTTTAAGGCGACCGAACCGACAATAGGCATTCATTAGGTGTTCACCCACCTGCACTGAATGCCATGACGTCCGCCAGTAAGCTGTCGTATTATGCGCGTCGCTTATAACGAGAACATGAACCTGCTCGCGGAGACTCTCGGCCGAATGGCCGATATCGCGGGCGCGGCGATGGACAAAGCCACCCAGGCCCTTCTTCAGGCCGATCTGAATCTCGCCGAACAGGTGATTACCGATTACGACGAGATCACCGTCCTGACCCAGCAGGCAGAAGAGCGCGCGTTCGGCCTACTTGCCCTGCAGGCGCCCGTCGCGACCGACCTGCGGGCAATCGTCAGCGGTATTCAGATCGTCGCCGATGTGGACCGGATGGGCGCGCTCGCACTGCATATCGCGAACATCGCGCGACGCCGGCACCCGAACCATGTGCTGCCCGAAGAGGTCAACGGCTACTTCGCCGAGATGGGCCGGATCGCTGTCGCACTCGGCGAGGCGGCCAGGGAGGTCATCGAGACCCGCGATCCCGAGCGTGCCGCGCGCATCGCCGACGAGGACGAGGCGATGGATGACCTGCACCGGCACCTGTTCACCGTCCTGATGGACCGGGACTGGAGCCACGGCGTCGCGAGCGCGGTCGACATCACCCTGCTCGGTCGCTTCTACGAGCGCTTCGCCGACCACGCCGTCGAGGTCGGGCGCCGGGTCATCTTCCTCGCCACCGGACAATGGCCGACCGCGGATGAGGAAGAGCACGGCCTCACCTCGCGCTAATACTTCACACACAATCAGCCCAGGAAGCGCCCCGCGAAAACCGCGGGGCGCTTTCGTCTTTCGATTGCTTGGGCATCGGATGGCCGGGAACGCGAAACGGCCCCCGCCCTGCGTTCGCAGTACGGAGGCCGTCCTCGCCGAGTGGTCTGGGGCGTGCCCTACCCGAAGCGGCCGGAGATGTAATCCTCCGTGGCCTGCTTGTTCGGGTTCGAGAACATCTTCTCGGTGTCGTCGATCTCGATGAGCTTGCCCGGCTTGCCGGTCGCCTCGAGGTTGAAGAAGGCGGTCTGATCGCTCACGCGAGCGGCCTGCTGCATGTTGTGGGTGACGATGACGATCGTGTAGTCCTTTTTGAGTTCCTGCATGAGGTCCTCGATCGCCAGCGTCGAGATCGGGTCCAGCGCCGAGCACGGCTCGTCCATCAGCAGCACGTCCGGCGAAACCGCGATTGCCCGGGCGATGCAAAGACGCTGCTGCTGACCACCGGATAGGCCGCCGCCGGGCTTGTCGAGGCGGTCCTTGACCTCGGTCCACAAGTTCGCTCCGCGCAGCGAGCGCTCGGCGACCTCGTCGAGGCGGGCCTTGCCACGCACACCCTGCAGCTTCAAGCCGGCCACGACGTTGTCGCGAATCGACATGGTGGGGAACGGGTTCGGCCGCTGGAACACCATGCCGATGGTGCGGCGGACGCCGACCGGATCAATCTGCGGCGCGTAGATGTCCTCACCGTCGAGCAGGATCGCTCCATCGACGCGTGCCCCCGGGGTGACCTCGTGCATCCGGTTGAGCGAACGCAGCACGGTTGACTTACCGCAACCGGACGGGCCGATGAAGGCCGTAATGCTGCGCGGTGGCACGGACAGCCCGACGTCGGCGACGGCGTGAAAATCGCCGTAATAGATATTGACGTCCTTCAAATCGAGACGCTTTGCCATCAGTGCTCCAGAGAGATATCGAGGTTGGCGTAATTAGTGTTAATCATTTGCGCACCGTGGAGTAGTGCCCGATGACTTTCGCGACGATGTTGAGCACCGCCAACAACAGAATCAGCGTCAGTGCCGCGCCCCAAAGGCGATCCGATCCGGCCTGTGTCGGGTTGTTCATTTCCGCCACCATGACGCCCGGCAGCGTGCCCATCTCACCGGAGAACAAATTGGTGTTGATGAACGGCGCATACCCGACCAGGATCAGCAGCGGCGCGGTCTCGCCGAGCACGCGGGCGACCGCGAGCATGACGCCGGTGATGATGCCCGCCATCGCAGTCGGCAGCACGACCCGGGCGATCGTCTTCCACTTCGGGACACCGAGTGCGTAAGACGCCTCACGCAGATCCTGCGGCACGATCCGCAACATCTCCTCGGTGCTGCGCACCACCACCGGCACCATGAGCAGCACCAGCGCCAGCGACACCGCGAACGCGGACTTGGGGAAGCCGAAGGTCGCGATCCACAGGGCGTAGATGAACAGCGCCGCGACGATGGATGGGACGCCGGAAAGGATATCCACCATGAACGTGGTGATTCGCGCCATCAGGCCACCCCGGCCATATTCGACGAGGAAGATCGCGACGAATATGCCCAGCGGAACCGATATCACGGTGCACACAAGGCCTTGCAGGATCGTGCCGATCAGCGCGTGGTAGATGCCGCCGCCGGCGGCCGAGGCCGACAGCCCGCTGAACGAGTGCGTGAACCAGGTCCCGCTCAGCATCGTCGGCAAACCCTTGACGATGACGGTGCCGATCACCCAGAACAGCGGGATCAGCGCGATCCCGACCGAGATGGTGATCAGGCCGGTGGCCGTCCAGTCCGAGGTTCGGCGCCGGGTGCTGACGCCCTGGAAGGTCGCTTTCTTGATCGGGCGCTGTAGCTCGACGTCACTGACTGTCATCCGTCCGCCTTATTCGAAACGACGGCCCGCGCCGCGGCGTTGACCAGGAAGGTGAGCAGGAACAGCACCAGACCCGCAGCAATGTAGGCGCCGGCCTGGATGTCGTTGTTGAACTCTGCATAGCCGAGCGCGATCTTCGAGGCGATCGTCGAACCGCCGTCGAAGAGCGACCAACCGAACGGCTGCGAGGTGGTGCGCAGGATCATGTAGAGCGCCATTGTCTCGCCGAGCGCGCGACCGAGGCCGAGCATCGATCCGCTGATGTATCCGGAGCGGCCGAACGGCAGCACCGTTGTCTTCATGACTTCCCACTTGGTCGCGCCCAGTGCGAGTGCCGCCTCGATGTGCATCACCGGGGTCTGCGCGAACACCTCGCGGGAAACGGCGGTGATGATCGGCAGGATCATGACCGCGAGGACGATGCCGGCGGTGAAGATCGTGCCGCCGCCCTCTACCGAGCTCGACCCGTCTGCGAAGAAGGGGATCCACGACAGGTTCTCGTTGAGCCACACAGCGAACGGTGCGATCGCCGGCGCGAACACGAGGATGCCCCACAGGCCGTAGACGATCGAGGGCACCGCCGCGAGCAGGTCGATCGTGTACGACAACGGGCGGCGTACCCGCGGCGGTGCGTAGTGGCTGAGGTAGAGCGCGATGCCGAGCGACAGGGGCATCGCCAGCAGCAGCGCGAACGCCGACACGAACACGGTGACCTGGAACAGATCCAGCACACCGAAGGCCATGTCGTTGATGTCGGTGGTGTTCCACTCACGGCTGGTGAGGAAGTTCACGGTGTTCCGCTGCAGTGCGGGGATCGCACGCCAGACGAGGAACACGCCGATCGCGGCAATGATGGCGGTGATCAGCGCTGCCGATCCCGTCGCGAGCCCGTTGAAGATCCGGTCACCCGGCCGGACGACCGAGCCGGAGGTCTTGGTAGCGATCTTGACCTCCTTCGGGTCGCCGATGGGTGCGTCGGGCGCCCGGTGGGCGCCGCCTCCGTGCTTGTCGGAGGCGGCGCTCGAGGACACCGACGTTGGCGCGTCAGTCATGCGCTCACGGTTCCTGTCCTTGATAAATGGTATGGCGAGAATGCGGAACGAGCCGGGGAAGTTGCCTCACTCCGCACTCTCTTGTGACCTACTGCCCGATGGACGAAATGGAGGCGCTGACCGTCTCCTTGAACGAGTCCGGCAGCGGCACGTAACCGAGGTTTTCCAGATCCTGCTGACCCTCGTTCACGGCGCTGGTCAGGAACGACTGCACGGCCTGGGTGGTCGCCTCGTCGTAGCCCTTCGAGCAGACAATCTCGTAGGTGGCCAGGATCAGCGGGTAGGCGCCCGGTTCGGTGGTCGCGTAGGTGCTCTTCAGGTCCAGCGCGAGATCCTTGCTGCCCGGCGTCTTGAACGGAGTGTTCGCAATCGCCTTGCTGGCGCTCTCGGTGCTGACCTCGACCGCGCCGGAGCCGGTGTTGATCTGGGCCGAGTTCAGCTTGTTCTGGTCAGCGAACGACTTCTCGACGTAGGTGATCGAACCCGGGGTGGTGGCCACGCCCTGCGCAACACCGGCCGAGCCCTTGGCGCCCTGTCCGATGCCGCCCTTGAAGTCCGAGCCGGCACCGCCGGTCCATGCGCCGTTCGAGGCCGCGGTGAGGTACTGCTGGAAGTTGTCGGTGGTGCCCGAGGAATCCGAGCGGAAGAACACCACGATGTCCTTGTCCGGCAGGGTGGTGCCCTCGTTGAGCGCGGCGATGGCCGGGTCGTTCCACTTCTTGATGGTGCCGTTGAAGATCTTCGCGGCGGTGTCACCGTTGAGCACGAGGTTGTCGACACCGTCGATGTTGTAAGCCAGCGACACCGGGCCGAAGACCAGCGGCAGGTTCCAGGCGTCGTTACCGGCGCAGCGCTGCTTCGCCGCCGCGGCCTGCTCTTCCTTGATCGCCGAGTCGGAACCGGCGAAGTCGATCTGGCTCGCGATGAACTGGGTGCGGCCGTCACCCGAACCGCTCGGGTTGTAGGCGACGTTGACCGTCTTGCCCTTGTCGTTGCACACGGCGATGTACACGGAGGTGAACGCGTCCATCGCGTTCTTCTGCGCGGAGGAACCAGCGGCCGAGATCTTGTCCTTGCCTTCACACGTCGCCGTCGAGCCCGACGTGTCCGCCGACGACGATGCGCTGTTGTCGTCGCTGCCACAGCCTGCGAGTGCGATCGCACCGAGGGCGATCGCACCGATAAGGGCACTGCTGCGCTGGAGCTTCACCTATGTCCTCCGGAAATTCATTGCCCTGACCGCGGTTGCGGCCCATGAGCGCCATCTGCCTGCACACCCGGATCAGCGCCGAGCGGCGAGCGACGTCGTCGCCCACGCAAAACGTAGGGGTACTCGATGGACGAATATCCGCATAGCGGTGAACTTGGGGTGAACAAAGCTGACCGTAATGTCCGATCAGACTGTGGGCTCCCCCACAGTCCGTACAGTGCCGCTGTTCGGCTGTGCGGCGGCGTAGGCCACGTCCACCGCATAGCGGGTGAAACCGAGCCGGTGGTAGGTGTGCAGCGCCGCGGTGTTGTCGCCCTCTGTATAGAGCATCACCGTGTCGAGGCCGCGGATCCGCAGGTGATGCAGGCCAGCGAGAGTGAGCAGCCTGCCGAGCCCGCGGCCCTGCGCGGCCGGGTCGATGCCGACGACGTACACCTCGCCGATCGGTTCGGGCACGGTGCTGTCGGGTCGCTCCGCAGGCTCCGCTCCGGTGGTATGCACCTTGGTCCAGTGGAAACCCAGCATCGCGCCCGGTGTACCCGGTTCGGCTTCCACATCCTCGGCGATGAAGAGGCCCAACGGATCGAACCAGTGCTCGGCGCGCCGCTGTGCCACGTCGGCCTCGGTCCACGCGCCCTGTTCCGGGTGCCACGAGAAGGCAGCGCTGTTGACCCGCAACAGTTCGGCGTCGTCCTCGGGACCGGTGTAGGTGCGCAACCGCACGCCGTCGGGAATGACCAACTCGGGCAGTTCGCCCGCGGAGTCCGTGCGGCGCAGCTGAAGCAACTCGCGCACCGGTTCGAGACCCAGCTTCGCGGAAACTCGGCGAGCGGGCGCAAGGTCACCGTGTGCCCACACCCGCGTGCCGGGTCCTCCGGCCGCGAGCGCCGCGCCAACGAGTTCGGTACCGACGCCCTGCCCACGCAAGTCGGGATGCACAGCGGCCTCGGCCATCGCGGCGTGCTCGCCGTGTCCGGCGACCATGCTCGCGTAACCGGCGATACGGTCACCGGCGCGGTGAATGAGGTGGCGCGCGCCGGCCGAGCCGGCCAAACCAGCGGAACCGGACGATTCGGTGGTGAGCGACAGCCTCACTGCCTCCGAAACCGGAGCTACGCCATCGGCTTTCGTTGCCGTATCAATCAGAGAAGAGACCTGCGCGGCGTCATCGCCGGACAGCGCATCGAACCACTCCACCCTCAGCCGGCCGTCCCGTTGGCATGCGACAACTCGGCGCCGCCGTCGTCGATATCGGCTGCGGCGGCATCGTCGTGATCCTCGTCGCCGAAGTCCGGTGGGGCGTCGGGCTTGGAGCTCCGGCTCGGCCGCACGGCCTTGTATCCGACGTTGCGAACCGTGCCGATCAGCGACTCGTACTCCGAACCGAGCTTGGCGCGCAGTCGCCGCACGTGCACGTCGACTGTGCGGGTACCACCGAAGAAGTCGTAGCCCCACACCTCTTGCAGCAGTTGGGCGCGTGTGAACACCCGGCCGGCGTGCTGGGCGAGGTACTTCAGCAGCTCGAACTCCTTGTAGGTGAGGTCGAGCGGCTTGCCGCGCAGGCGCGCTGTATAGGTGCCTTCGTCGATCACCAGCTCACCGAGCGTGATCTTGCCGGTGTTCTCCGCGGTCGCGATTCCGCCGTTGCGCGCGACCAGCAGGCGCAGCCGGGCATCGAGCTCAGCGGGACCTGTGCCGGGCAGCAGGATGTCGTCGACGCCCCAGTCCGCGTTCACCGCCACCAGGCCGCCCTCGGTCAGCACTGCGACAACCGGCACCGCAGACCCCGTACTGCCAAGCAGGCGACACAAACCGCGCGCAGCGGCCAGGTCGGTACGGGCATCTACCAGGGCAATATCGGCGGAACCGGCTTCGAGCAGCGAGGAAACCTCGCTGGGCGCGGGGCGGACGGTATGTGCGAGCAGCGACAGGGAGGGCAGCACAGAATCCGGATTGGGATCCGAAGTAAGCAGGAGCAGCTCCACGGGCTCTCCCATCTCGCCGCGGACGGCGTGTCTATGGTCGCGAGGGCGCACCTCACGTCGTCGTTACCGTGCGGCGGCGGACAGGTAACACGTCCTTACGCCCACAGATTAGCGCGACGTGGCCCGATACACCCCGATCGGATGAGTGTCGCGAAGCATAGAACGGTAAGAATGGATGACGTGCGCAAACTCGTAATAGCCCTGCTGTGCCTCGTCGGCGTCGCGGTCGTCGTCGATTTCGGCGCGGCGGCGTACGCCGAGTACCGGGTGTCCCGGGCGCTGCGCGTGGGTGGAGACCTGTCCGCCGATCCCGCGGTGATCTTCCACGGCTTTCCCTTCCTTACCCAGGCAGCGCGCGGCGACTACGACGACGTCGAGATCCGCGCGCAGGGCCGACTCCCCGACGCGATCGGCGAGACGTTCGTCGAGGCCTCGCTGCAGGGTGTGACGATCCCGCCGGGCAGCCTCATCGACGGCGACGTTCGCGCCGTCCCCGTGCAGCGACTTTCCGGCCGGATGCGTATCGAGGCAACCGAACTCGGTCAGCTGCTCGGGATACCGGATCTGCAGATCTCTGCGCCGCCGGCGGACAAGTCGGACGGCACCGGCGGATCGGGCGGTTCGGGACGCACCACGAACGGCGCGATCGTCCTGACCGGCACGGTGCCGGTGGACGGGGTCGAAACCAAGATCAGCGTGCGCGCCGATCTGCTCATCGACGGCACTCAGGTGCGGCTCGTAGCGACCGACTATTACTACGGCCCCAACGGCGACCGAACCGATATGACGGGGTTGGAGGTCGTACGTCCCGCGATCCTGCAACAATTCAGCAGGATCCTGGACACCCGGCAGTTGCCGTTCGGCGTCGTGCCTACCAGGGTCGCTGCCGAGGGCTCGCAGATTGTGATCGAGGGCACCGGCCAGAACATCACCATCGATTTGGACCAGTTGCAGAAACCATGACCGAACTGATCATCCTGCTCATCGTGCTCGTTGCGGCGCTCGCCGTCGGGCTGTTCCTGCGCGCCCGCCACGGCAAGGTCCGCCAGGTGAGCCCGACCGGCGAAGCACACGAGCGGCGCGCCGAATTGCTGCGGAAGGTCGGCGTCGCGAGCAGCGGCCCGACCGTGCTCCACTTCTCGGCCGATTGGTGCGGGCCATGCGCGGCCGTGCGCCGAGTGGTCGACCGGGTGACCACAGACCTTTCGGACGCGCCTACCCCGCCGACTGATCTCGAGCTCGATATCGACGAGCACCCGGAGCTCGCCAAGGAGCTCGGTGTCCTGTCGCTGCCGACCACCTTCATCTTCGATGCGTCGCTCACCGAGCGGTTCCGCATCTCGGGGGTGCCGGTGGCCGCCGACCTGCGCTCCGCGCTGACGCCACTCAGCGTCTGACGCCGCCATCGCGACCGCATTTCCGGCCTTTACCTGCGGATATGAATCCAATAGTTATCTTCGCCGCGATATTGGGTAGACTGCCCGACGTGCAACCCCAGGAGCTAATGCTCACCCGACGCCGCACGGTTGACCTGTGCCGGCTCGGTGGTTGTTGTTGCCTCTGCCGCTGATCGCCCTGGCGGTCGTCTCGGATTTCACCAGCTGAATCCGGAGAACACGACTACGTCGGCGATTCGATACGCGTCCATTCGGACCATCCCGGCCCATCGCCAATCCGCGCAGGAGCACAACCGTGTCTGTCACCTCAACAAACACCGGCACCCGCCGAAACCCATCCGCCGTGACCGAACAGGTCGACGTGCGGGGGCCCCGGTTCGCTGCCTGGATCACCACCGCGATCCTCGTTGCGGCCCTGGTTGTCGCAACTTTCTCCACCGCCGCAGCCGTCGTCCTGCTCGCCATCCAGACCGTCGTGTTCGCCGTGAGCGCCACAGTCGGTCCGCGCCGCAGCCCGTACGGCCGCATCTTTTCCACCTTCGTGGCGCCGCGCCTGTCCCCGGTCACCGAACGCGAACCTGCAGCTCCGCTGCGCTTCGCGCAGTTGGTCGGGTTCATTTTCGGTGCCGCAGGCCTGGTCTCGTTCCTCGCCGGGGTTACCGTGCTCGGCCTGGTGTTCACCGGGTTCGCGCTGTTCGCCGCATTCCTGAATGCGGCGTTCGGCATCTGCCTCGGCTGCCAGATCTACCCGCTCGTCGCGCGGTTCCGGTCCCCGGCTCTATCGGCGTCAAGCTGAATATCTTCACAGCCGCGTCAAGCTGACAACTTCACACCAAAAGCAACGCTCCACCGCAGGAAAACACGAAAGGAACACCAATGGCTCGCTCCGACGTCCTGGTCTCCGCCGACTGGGCCGAGCAGAACCTGACCTCGGCGAAGACTGTCTTCGTCGAGGTCGATGAGGACACCTCGGCCTACGACGGCGGCCACATCGAGGGCGCCATCAAGCTGGACTGGAAGAAGGACCTGCAGGATCAGGTTCGTCGTGACTTCGTCAACCAGCAGCAGTTCTCCGATCTGCTGTCCTCGCGCGGTGTCGCGAATGACGACACGGTGGTTCTCTACGGTGGCAACAACAACTGGTTCGCCGCGTACGCGTACTGGTACTTCAAGCTCTACGGCCACGCCGACGTGAAGCTGCTCGACGGCGGCCGCAAGAAGTGGGAGCTCGACGGACGCCCGCTGTCCAAGGATGCGGTCAGCCGTGAGGCCACCTCGTACCAGGCCTCCGCGCCGGACCTGTCGATTCGCGCCTTCCGTGACGAGGCCGTCGACGCCATCGGCAACAAGAACCTCGTCGACGTGCGTTCGCCCGACGAGTTCAGCGGCAAGATCCTCGCCCCTGCCCACCTGCCGCAGGAGCAGAGCCAGCGTCCCGGTCACATCCCGGGCGCGATCAACGTGCCGTGGAGCAAGGCAGCCAACGAAGACGGCACCTTCAAGTCCGATGACGAGCTGGCGACCATCTACGCGGACGCCGGCCTGGACGGCAGCAAGGAAACCATCGCCTACTGCCGCATCGGCGAGCGTTCCTCGCACACGTGGTTCGTGCTGCAGGAACTGCTCGGCCACGAGAATGTCAAGAACTACGACGGCAGCTGGACCGAATACGGCTCGCTCGTCGGTGTACCGATCGAACTGGGTGAGTGAGCATCGCAGGGTAGCGCACGCCACGGCACGTTTTTCGCCGTGGCGGGCGGTGCCCGAGGAGCGGAGCGAACCCGACCCCGTTATAACCACAGGAGAGTAATAGATATGTGCGCAGCACCCACGCAGGGCCAGGCCATTCCGGCCGGCGTCGACGTCGAGAAGGAAACCGTCATCACCGGCCGCGTGCTGGCCAATGACGGACAGCCGGTGGGCGGCGCGTTCGTGCGCCTGCTCGACGGTTCGGGCGAGTTCACCGCCGAGGTTGTCGCCTCGGGCACCGGTGACTTCCGCTTCTTCGCCGCTCCGGGCGACTGGACCGTGCGTGCACTGTCCTCCTCGGGCAACGGCACCGCCGAGATCAGCCCGGACGCCAACGGCATCCACAATGTGGATGTCACCGTTGGAGTCTGACCTCACCGAGGTCTGATCTACGGCTGTCGGATCCGATAGCGACCGGCTGCGAGCGGGCGGCTACCGAAGCAATGTGCTTCCGGTAGCCGCCCGTTCGCCGTTTTCCGGTACGCGACTCAAGGGTCGGCGACTACCGGAACGGGCATGGCCTCGGGCGTGTTTGGCGCTCGGTTCTTCGACGAGTTCGCGAGATCGGCCAGCCAACTGACGAGATGGTCTGCGTCGCTGCCTGCCGAACCGACGTCGTACCAATACAGCACGTGCTGGGCGAACGCCACAAAGATGTACGGCTGCAACAACAATTCGAAGAAGTCGGCGTTGTCGGCGAGGAACCCCGCCCCCTCTGCGGCGAGCTTCTCGCGCACAATCGGCGCACCCTCCCCCGTGGCCCACGCGTAGAGCCGCGAGATCTGCTCGGGCGAGGCTCGCGGGTCGGGCGCATTCGGGTCGAGGATCTGCTCGGTGCGGTCGGCTTCTCGGCGCACGATGTCGAGCAGCGTCTCCTGCGACGAGAACCAGTCCGGCTCGCGCACAATGTGTTCCAGCGTGCGTCCGACGATCCCGGTCAGCACTGCGTCGGCATCGACGAAGGTTTGCAGCGGGTCGAGCACGGTGAAGTGGATTTGCCCGAGGACGCTCAGCAGCAGGTCCAGCACGGCAATCCGCTGCGGCGCGTCGCACGCGATATCCCACCGCCGGCAGGCCGAGACGATCTTGTCGGTGAGTTCGCCGTAGTCGGCGGGCTCGGACGACATGAATCCGCCACCGGGCGGCACCTGCCCGTCGTAGGACGGTGTCCCCACCGGTCGGTACGGATCCCCCACGAGCACCACGCCGAGGACGTCGTCGGGATCGACGGTCGCCTTCGCGCCGCGAGTGCCGATCTCGCGCGCGACCCGTTCCATCACCTCGCCGCCGACGCTGTAGCCGAGCAGCACGAACGAGGTGCGCGCCCCGCATTTGCGCTTCTGCTCGCCGAGCAATTCATGAGCCTTGGCGACGCCGCGTGCGGTCGACTCCTGATAGGTCGGCACCTCAGTGATGGAGAGTCCGTAGGTCGACGGATAGGGCACGTACAGCCAGCCGATCGTGCCGGGCTCGTCCTTGAACAGCCGGCCCGCGGGTTCGGTGATATTGCCCACCCAGTTCGACCAGGCGCGGCGTTGCACCTCTTCCATCGGGTCGCGATCGGCCTTCGAGTCGGTGGCGCCGGACGCGGCGACGATCATGACGTCGGGGCAGTCGTCCGCGTAGTTGAACGGGTGCGGCTTGGCCACTGCGGGAGCTGCGAAAATGAGGGCTACCAGCGCCGATGTCAGGGCAGACGCGAGCACGCGAGATGCCGCAGGGGACAAAGTTAACTCCTGGGTAACAAGGGAAAGTGGAAGGAGATTAACTTCTGACACGCTGGCGAGTCACTACGCCCGAGCGGAGTTGCGAGCAAGCGATAATGGCGCTCTCACGGCCGCCCTGCCCGCCCGTTCATCGTTGGCGGGACGCGGCTAGAATCTCGACCGTGGTCATCTTCTTCGAGGTTCTGCTCGCGATCGCGTCCGTCGCGATCCTGTGGTTCGCCCTCTACACCGTCTACCGCCTGGTCACTGACGAGTCGTGACCGAGGAGGCCTCCCCGAGTCCGCATAGCGACGCCACCGTCGGTATTTCCGGCGACCCCGTCGCGCATGCAGCTGTGCGCGCAGAGACCACGGGCGGTCGCAACCTTCCGGTTCTGCCGGATCTGCCGCTCCCCGAGGACACTGCGAACCTGCGGCTCGGGCCCGACCTGCATCCGGGGCTTCTCGCTCTGCTGCCGATGGTCGGCGTCTGGCGCGGCGAGGGCGAAGGCAACAATCCCGGCGCCGGCGATTACCGCTTCGGCCAGCAGATCGTCATCTCGCACGATGGCGGCAACTACCTGAACTGGGAAGCCCGCTCCTGGACCCTCGGCGAGGACGGCGACTACATCGGTCCCGACCTCCGCGAGAGCGGATATTGGCGCGTGGCCACCGACGCCGCCGGTGAGGAAGTCCTCGAACTGCTGCTGACCCACAGCTCCGGCGTGGTCGAGCTGTACTACGGCCGCGCACTCACCCAGGCCTCCTGGGAACTCGCCACCGACGTCGTGATCCGCAGCCAGTCGGCCGCGGTGGTCGGCGGCGCGAAGCGCCTCTACGGCATCGTCGAGGGCGGCGACCTGGCTTACGTCGAGGAGCGAGTAGTGGCCGACGGCCCGCTCGAACCCCGCCTGTCCGCGCGGCTGCAGCGCTACATCGGCTGAAGCACCCGCTCCCGAGTGCAAACCTTCTAAACGGGGCCAAAACCTCGCACCCAGGAACACATTTCGCACCCGTTTAGGCCTGTGGATGCACTGTTGGCGCGCCCCTGACTGTGGATAACCACCGGCTGGCGGCCGCTTTGAGGCGGTCCGCCGCTGCATTGTCGTCGCATGGACGTACCTGACGAATTCATGACCCGGCGATCCGCACTCGATCTCGGGCTCACCGATACCCGCATCCATGCCGCGACGCACTCCGGCGCACTCGTCCGAATCCGGCACGGAGCGCTGGCGGATCCCGCGAAGTGGGCGGCTCTCGATCGTGACGAGCAGCAGCGCCTCCGGGTGCGCGCCGCGGCCGCCCGAAGCATCGCCGAATGCGCAGTCAGCCATGACTCCGCCGCGACGCTTCTGCGGCTGCCACTGCTCGATCCGACCTGGCGAACCATCCATTTCACCGCGCTGGACGATCGCGACGGTCATCGCTCCAGGGTGCGCACCCGTCATCGCGGACCACTCGACGCCCGGGACCTTGCCGAGGTCGAGGGCGTCGTCGTCACCTCGTTGGCTCGGACAGCGCTCGATGTCGCCCGCGAAGGAAGCTTCGCCCAGGCGGTGTGCGCGATCGAATCCGCACTGCGGGCGGGTGTCGAGCGCGACGACTTGGAAGAGACGCTCGCGCGGATGGGCCGGCGCACCGGGAACGCGATGGCTCGGGGCGCACTGTCCTTTGCCGATCCCCGACCAGAGAGCGTCGGCGAATCGTGGTCCCGCGTGCTCATGCACGGCTGGCGGGATATCCCAACTCCACGACTGCAACGCGAGTTCCATACCCGGACAGGTGAATTCGTGGCACGTACGGACTTCGACTGGGATCGCAAGTTGGTTGGTGAGTTCGATGGCACGGTGAAATACCGCGAAGACGCGAGCGAAGTTGTCGTTGCCGAGAAGCGGCGTGAAGACTCCCTGCGCGCGCTCGGCGTGCACGTAGTTCGTTGGACTTGGTCCGACCTCGTGTCGCCGTGGCGGTTGCACGAGATCCTGCGTGCAGGATTCCGGATCGCTTCCGGGGTGCGAAATGTGTAAACGAGGGCGAAACTTCGCACCCACGAACGAGGTTTGCACCCGCGAAGCCAGCCCAAACCGGGGGCCTACGCAGCAAGCGACCCCCGAGCCTTCCGAATGCATCGCGGACGCGCCGTCGTTGATGCTTCGGTCCCGATCTGGACTCGACCGGGGGGCTCGGGGGCCGGGTAGCTGCCCTGGATTCGCCGGCCGCACACGCGCGGTAAGTGAATCCTTTCCGTCAGCGGGGGCGGCTAGCTGGCAGCCACCTCACGTGTCCGTATGTCATACAACTTCAGACCACCTCCTTCCTCGTGTAAGCCCGAAGCTACGCCCGACAAATGCAGTCGGCAACGGATTATTCGGTGAGGTGATCCCACAACGAACGAACCCCGCCCCGGAAGACCGGGACGGGGCTCGTTTCCAAGTGCCGGGACAGACTAGGCGCTACCGGTCGGAAGCAGGTCGGCGATGACGTCGGAGATGATGTCCGAGGGAGCGATGCCAAGATCCGACGAACTGAATCCGTTGTCGTCCGCGCTGCCGGTCACGGTCTCACCGGCATTCGGGTTGCGCACCGTGACGCACACACCGATCGGGTTCCACTTCTGCTCGCCCCACAGATCGGGGGTCATCGAGGCGCCGATGTCGTACACAGTTCCGGGGGTCGCGTTGTCCGCGATCTTGTAGGTCGTCTCGTAGCTGACAGTGTTCCCACCGCTGATCAGCCAACCGGCGCTGGATTGCGCCTTCACAGTACGGGCGTTGGTGTCGACCGCCGGCGTCGTGTTGACGTTGTTGACCTTCGCCGACACGAACGTGAAGCCGGCGGGGTAGTAGTCCGCCACCGCGCGCAGCAACGGCGGCACTCCCTCCGCCGACGAGACGGTCGTCTTGTATGTGACGGTTCCACCCGGAGCGACGTCCGCATCGCCGACGACCTCCTTCACCAAGCGGATGCCGACGATGCCCGCCGCGCCGTACTGAACCTTCGTCACCTGTGTGGCACACGGCTCCGCCGCAGCAACGCCGGCACCCGCACCGAGGCTGAAGACGGTTCCACCGGCAACGACAGCGGCGGCTGCCACAGACGCCGCAATGCGGCGGCTGACAGTTCGAGACATGAAGAATCTCCTTCATTGGGCCCGAGGGGTAGGTAGAACGCGTTCCAGTATCGATCCTGCGACTGGCCCAAATCGCCCGGCCCCAACTGAAACGCTCAAACTCCAGACATCCAAATGGACGAGCGTTCATAAAGCAAGACCGCCTGATAGCAGGTGTTCTAACCGAGGCCGTTGATGTAACACGGCCGCCCACGTGAACGATTGCCGCCCGAGTGAAACCTGTTCCAAGACAACCGTTTGCGCGCACCCCGGCCAATACCGTGGTCAGAGGTGGCGCGCGGCATGCAGGGACGCTCCGGGATCCATAACCTCATCGATCTCGGCCGGACCCTCGGCCACCGTCACAACGCGATCGAGGCGCGCATCACTCGGAAGCTGATATGTGACAAGCGCCACACTCTGCGACGGATCGACCAGTGATCCGTCGCGATCCAGGAGTTCCCGCAGAATCTGCGCGCCATCGTCAGCATCGAGGTTGTCGGTCGGCTCATCGAGCAGGAGCACGCGGGCAGGTGGGACGAGGGCGCGGGCATGTCGTGACGGACTAGTTGCTGCTGCCGTTCGTCAGTACGCCGCTCATGAGGAGGTCGGTGACGAAACCTGCAGGATCGCTGCTGATCGCCAAGTCCGACGAGCCGAGGCCCGCCGCGTCCGCGCTGCCGGTCAAGGACTCAACGACGGACTTGTTCCGCACCGTGACGCATACACCGATCGGGTCCCACTTCCGCTCGCCCCACAGACCTACGGGGGTCATCGAGGCACCGCTGTCGTACACGGTTCCGACTGGCGCGTCTTGTGGGACCTTGTACGTCGTAACGTAGGTGGCGGTGGTCGTACCGTCGATCCGCCATCCGACGACCGCTTTAACCGACGCCGAGTGGGCGGCGTCGGCGACTTCCGGCGTCGCCGCGCTGCCGTTGATGGTCGCCGACTCGAGGGTGAACCCAGCGGGGAAGTAGTCGGTCATCGCTCCCAGGAGCGGCGGCGTTCCGGTCGCCGAGGAGACAGTCGTCTTATAGGTGACGGTTCCACCCGGAGCAACCTCCGCAGCGCCGACGACCTCTTTCGTCAATCGGATGCCGACGGAACCCGAGGCGTTGTACTCAACCTTCGTCGCCTGTGTGCCACAGGCATCCGCTGCGGCACCGACGCCGGCCCCCGCGCCGAGACCGAAGACGGTTCCACCGGCGACGACTGCAACGGCTGCTGCGGTCGCCGCAATACGGCGACTGACGGTTCGAGACATGGATTACTCCTTCGATCTACCCGACGGGGGAGAGAGAACGTGTTTCAGTTCGGGAGCCCGGAGCCTAACAGGGACGTGGACATGCGTCCAGCATCGAAATGCAAGGTAGAAGGCACTTTTCACCGATATTTCAGATGTAACGCTGCCGCAACCGCGAACGATTGCGGCGCAGGTGAAACCTGTTCCAAATATGGCGAGCGGGCGCGAACGCCGAGATCACCGGTGGTCAGAGGTGGCGCGCTACATTCAGCGGCTCGCCGGGATTGACACCGTCGCCGGTCCCGACTGAATGCTCACCCATCGTGACCACGAGATCCGGGTGCGAGTCACTCGGCAGGTGATGCGTCACGACCACGACCGCACGATCCGGAGCCACCAAGTCGGTATTTCGGTCGAGCAGTGCTGCGAGGAATTCGGATCCCTGCTTGGCGTCGAGGTTCTCGGTGGGCTCGTCGAGCAGCAACACGCGCGCGGGCGAAACAAGCGCGCGGGCAAGCAGGATCCGCCGCCGCTGCCCCGCCGACACCGCCCGCTCGCCACCGCGCAGCACTGTCTCGAGTCCCTCAGGCAGCCCGTCGAGCCAGTCTCCGAGGCCCACCGCTTGGAGCGCCGCGGTCGCACCAGCCGCATCGAGATCGCCGCGCGCCACACGCAGGTTCTCCAACAACGACGTGTCGAAAAGGTGCGCGTCCTCGGCGTAGAAGGTCACGGACCGGCGCAGCCCATGCGGCTCGAGTTCGGACAGCGCCTCGCCACCCAAGGTGACCGCACCCGATCGCGGCGCGAGCAACCCTGCCAGCGTCATGAGCACGGTCGTCTTACCGATACCGCTTGGACCGACCACAACGATGCGTGCACCCGGCGCCACCTCGAGATCCACCGCCGCCGTGACAGGTGAACCAGGCCAGCCGCACGTCAGATCGCGGGCCACCAGAGCACCCGGCGGAACCGGCTGCGAACCATGCGCGACAGCGACATCGGCCTGGTCGAGCAGGCCCATGATCCGCCCGGCGGCGACCCGGGCCCGCGACAGCGCGACCGCGGCGGCCGGCAGCGGACCGACCGCCTCGAACGCCGACAGCGGCACCAGCACGAGGATCGCCAGCGCCATCGGCGACATCCCGCCCGCCGTGCCCCCGTCGGGTCCGTAGGCGACGATGCCGATCAGTAGCGCGCCGAGCACGCTCGCGCCTATCCCGAGCGGTGTCGCCGCCGCGGCGAACGCGCCTCCCCTCGCGGCCCGGTCGGACTGGTCGGCCGCGGACCGGGCAGCGCCTCCGGCCCTGCTGACAACCTCATCGAGCCGTCCGGCCACCCGCAGCTCGGCGGCATGGTCGAGCGCGGTGATTGCGTGGCCGGAGTAGTCGGCGTCAGATGCCATGCCCGCATGCTCGGCCGCCCGCGCCGCGCGGGCGCCGAGCAGGGGCGCAAGAATCCCGGCCACCGCGAGCGCAGCCGCAAGGATCAGGGCCGCGAGGGGTGCGATCGTCGCGATCAACCCCACCGCCGCGGCTGCGAGCAGACCTGCCACGGCCATCGGCACCAGCGCGCGGATCACGACCTCGCCGAGAGTGTCCACGTCGGCACCGAGCCGGGTGAGCAACTCGCCGCGCCTGGCACCGGTGACCGCGGCAGGGTCTCCGTCGGCCAACCGCTGGTAGAGCCGGGCGCGGGCAGAGGTCGTGCCGCGGAAGGCGGCGTCGTGGGTGGCGAGTCGCTCCAGATAGCGGAACACACCGCGCGAAATACCCAGCGCACGTACCGCGACGACCGCCACCGACAGGTCGAGTACCGGCGGCATCTGCCAGGCGCGTGCTATCAGCCATGCGGCAAGTGCGGCCAGCGCCAGCGCGCTGCCGAGGGCCGCGACCCCAGCGGCCACGGCGAGCGCGATCCGGCGCGGCTCGAGTTCGAGCAGCGCGAGCGCGCGGCGCAGGTCACCAGCCATCGGTATCCCGTTCCGCCGAAGCACTTCCGTGCACAGTCACGACCGCGTCGGCCGCCGCTAGCGTGCGCACGTCGTGGGCCACCACCACGACCGTCGCCCCTGACCGCGCCCGGACCTCCAGCGCAGTCAACACCCGCGCCGCGCTCGCCGCGTCCAGGTGAGCGGTCGGTTCGTCGGCGAGCAGCACCGGCCGATCCGCGACGAGCAGTCGGGTCAGCGCCAGGCGCTGCCGCTGCCCCAGCGACAGACCCACGCCGCCGGCACCGATCCGGGTTTCCCAGCCGAGCGGGAGATCGCGCAGCACATCATCGAATCCCGTTGCCCGGCAAGCAGCTTCCACGTCACCGATCGGAGGGCCGAACAACTCCAGATTCTCCTGCACCGTCCCGGGGAGGAGGGCCGGCCGCGCGGGCAGCCATCCCACTTGCCGCCACCACCACTCGGAGTCGAGTTCCGAAACATCGACGCGATCGATACTCACCCGGCCCGCATCGGGCGCAACCAAACCGAGCATCGACAGCAGCGCAGTCGATTTCCCTGCCCCATTCGGCCCGGTCAGCACGGTAACGCGGCCGGGGTCCAGTACGGCATCGAGCGCTTCTGGCGCCCAGCCGTCACGGGACCGCACGCCCACTCCGCGCAATTCGATCCGTCCCACGAATGCCGCCGGAACGCCGCCGGCCGACTCCGAAGCGTAGGCCCGATCGAGCACCTCGAACGCCGCTCGCGCCGCTGCCATTCCGTCCTCGGCGGCATGGAACTTCTCTCCCACCATGCGCAACGGCTGATACACCTCGGGCGCCAGGATGAGCGCGGAGATACCCGCCTCGAGTGCCATCTCGCCGAAGACGAGCCGCATACCGATACTCACCGCAACAAGCGCGACACACAGCGTCGCAAGCAGTTCGAGCACCATCGAGGAAAGGAACGCGATCCGCAGCGCGGACATTGCGGTGCGCCGATGCGAGTCACCCAGTTCGGTCACCCGCTCGCGCGGCCCCTGCTCGCGCCCGAGCGCACGCAGCGTCGGCAAGCCGGCGAGCAGGTCGAGCATCTGGGCGGTCAGCACGCTCATCGATGCCAAGGTGGCGCTCGCCCTGCCCTTGGTGAGCAGCCCGATCAACACCATGAAGACCGGAATCAGCGGAAGCGTCACCGCGATGATTGCCGCCGAGACCAGGTCCTGCGTGACAACGGCAACGAGCACCGTCGGCGGCACGATCACCGAAAGCACCAGCGCAGGAAGGTAGCCCGCGAGGTAGGGGCGCAGGTCGTTCAGCCCCTTGGTGAGCAGCGTCGCCCAATTACCCTTCGCGGCGTCGACCTCGCGCGGATCGCGCCGGGCCGCCGCGTCGAGTACCTGGCTCCGCAACTCGGCGATGGTTCGGGCCGCGGCCCGGTCGCCGTAGCGCGCTTGCGCCCACGCCGCGGCCACTCGGACGAGCACCGCCACAACCAGGGCGACGAGTTCCGTCCGCCATATGCCGACTTCACGCTGGGCGGGATCGGTGATCACCCCGGCCAGCACGCTCGCTATCAGCAATGCCGACGCGATCACCGCAATCGCCGTCACCACGGAGAGCACCACGGTGACCGCGACGTACCGGCGCGCCGACGGCGAGTACCGCATCAAACGCGGATCGACTGGCGCCCGATTGGAACGTTCTCCCGCCGGTGCCGGCTGCTGCGCGGCCGACACCGTGACGTCGGTTGTGCTCACTTGCGCGAGACGGGCAGCCCGATCGACGGCGGGATGTGCTCAGTCGAAATGCGCTGCCGGAAGACCCAGTACGTCCAGCCCTGGTAGATCAGCACCACCGGGACGAGAACCACGGCCACCCAGCTCATCACCACCAGGGTGTAGTGAGTGGACGAGGCATTTTCGATGGTGAGGCTGTAGGCGGGATCGGTGGTGGACGGCATCACGTTCGGATACAGCGAGCCGAACAGCAGCACCACGGTGCCGACGATAGCCACGCTGGTGAGCACGAACGCCCAGCCCTCCTTGGCCAGCTTGGTGAGGCCGATGACACCGATCAGCGCGACCGCGGCGATGATCAGCGGGATCCAGGTCCAGCCCTTGCCGTGGTCGAGTTGCGTCCACAGCACGAACACCGCGGCGACGACAGTGGCCGGGATCGAGATCCGGTAGGCAAGCGCAACCGCGTCCTGCCGCACTCCGCCGCCGGACTTGAGCGCAGCGAAAACCGTGCCGTGCAGGAAGAACACCAGCAGCGTGGTGAGCCCGCCGAGCAGTGCGTACGGGTTCAGCAAGTCGATCAGCGAGTCGGTGACCTGCTTGTCCTCGTTGATCGCCACCCCGTGCACGATGTTGGCGAACGCCACGCCCCACAGCAGCGACGGCACGAACGAGCCGATGATGATCACGTAATCCCAGCGTCGTCGCCAGGCCGGATCGTCGATCTTGCCGCGGTATTCGATCGCCACCACGCGCACGATCAGCGCCACCAGGATGAGCAGCAGCGGTATGTAGAAGCCGGAGAACAGCGTCGCGTACCACTCCGGGAACGCGGCGAACATCGCGCCGCCCGCGGTGAGGAGCCACACCTCGTTGCCATCCCAGACCGGCCCGATGGTGTTGAGCAGCACTCGGCGTCGGGTGTCGGCGTTCTCGTCGCCGCCGCGACCGAGCACGCCCATCAGCATGCCGACGCCGAAATCGAAGCCCTCGAGCAGGAAGTACCCGGTGAACAGGACCGCGATGATGATGAACCAGAATTCGGGAAGTCCCATCACGCAACCTCTTTCAGTACGCGAACGACAGCTGGCGAGGTTCCTCGCCCGGCGGTGTCGGCTCGATGTCGTGTGGATCGCGATCGTGCGGTAGCGGTCCGGCGCGCACGTAACGGCGCATCAATACGAACCAGACGACGAACAGCACCGCGTAGAGCAGCGTGAACACGATCAGCGACAACCACACCAGTCCCGCCGAATGGTCCGACACACCCTGGGACACAAGAAGTCGAACCTGTTCCAGACCAGTCGGATTGGGCGCCACCACCCAGGGCTGGCGGCCCATCTCGGTGAATATCCAGCCGGAGCTGTTACCCAGGAACGGCATTGGAATCACAAGCAGCGACAGCCAGCCGAACCACTTTTTGTCCGGCACTCGCCCGCCGCGGGTGTACCAGAGCCCGAGCACCGCGAGCAGCGCCGAGCCTGCCGCCCAACCGATCATCGCGCGGAACGACCAGTAGGTCACGAACAGATTCGGCTTGTAGTTGCCAGGGCCGAACTGCTGCTCGTAGCGCTCCTGAAGTTCGGTCACGCCGTCGACGGTCGAGTCGAAGTTGCCGTCCGCGAGATAGGACGTCAGACCCGGGATGGAGAGGAGGCGCGTGACCGAGTCGCAGTTGTTCTGGGTGCCGACCGTGAGGATGGAGAACGCA
Source organism: Aldersonia kunmingensis (assembly GCF_001646865.1). Lineage (GTDB taxonomy): Bacteria > Actinomycetota > Actinomycetes > Mycobacteriales > Mycobacteriaceae > Aldersonia > Aldersonia kunmingensis. The sequence goes on from NZ_LRRB01000111.1 coordinate 80,007, forward strand.
GCCCCTTCCTCGGTGTGACACAACGATTCCGCAGACGCCATCTTCATCGGCTGCTGATCGAACATCAGCTTGCCCTGAATATCGCCGGTGACGATAAGCCCGACCCCCGAGCCGACCATGATCCACAGCGCCAGGATGGTGGCCGGCCTGAACATCGTCCTGGCCTGGGTGCGGTGCTCGGTGGCGACCGCCTCGTCGGTGGCCTCCTTCGCCAGGCGCATATTGCGCACCATCCACCAACCACCGATACCGGCGACGAAGGTGGCCGCGGTGAGGAACGCACCGGAGATGACGTGCGGGTAGGCGGCGAGCGCGGTGTTGTTGGTGAGCAGGTCCCAGATGCTTTCCAACTCGGCCCGGCCGCGCTCTTCGTTGTAGCGCACACCGACGGGATGCTGCATGAACGAGTTCGCCGCGATGATGAAGTACGCGGACAGGTTGGTACCGATCGCGACCATCCAGATCGTCGCCAGGTGAAGGAGTTTCGGCAGTCTGGTCCAGCCGAAGATCCACAAGCCGAGGAACGTCGACTCGAGGAAGAATGCCGCGAGGGCCTCCATGGCCAGCGGAGCGCCGAACACGTCGCCGACGAATCGCGAATATTCGCTCCAGTTCATCCCGAACTGGAACTCCTGCACGATGCCTGTCGCGACACCGAGGGCGAAGTTGATCAGGAAGAGCTTGCCGAAGAACTTGGTGAGCCGGTACCAGGCGTCACGCTTGGTGACCACCCAGACCGTTTGCATGACCGCGATGATCGGCGCGAGTCCGATCGTCAGCGGGACGAAGATGAAGTGATACACGGTGGTGATACCGAACTGCCACCGGGAGATATCCAACGCGTCCATGGAGTTCCCTGCCGATCGGATGAACGGGGTCTCTACTACAAGGGATAGTAGACACCCCGTTCAGCTTATTTGGGAGTCGCGATCACTGTTTGTTCCTCATTGCACTGTTCACCAGTTTGGTGATCCGCGTCGCACATTCGGGCGGTAAGAGCTTCAGACCGTCCAGTTCGCGCACCCGCACCGCGAGTGCCACGCTCGATACCAAATAGAGGCCGTTGGCGGTGATCAGATCCGCTGCAAGCAGCGGCTTGACCTCCGTCGTGAAGCCGAACTTCGGGGCGAGATCGAACATCGCCTGCTGCGTCGTTCCCGGCAAAATTCCCGAACTCACCGGCGGCGTGAGCAGGTGGTCCCCTCGCACAATCACTACCGTCGACCGCGGCCCTTCCAAGACGCGGCGTTCGCTACTGAGGAAGATCACATCGTCCACATGGTTGCGCTGCGCGAAGCGCAGGGCCGCCATATTCGTTGCGTAAGAAAGGGTTTTGGCGCCATGCAGCTGCCACGGCGCCAGCTGGTTCAGCTCGACCGAGTGGCCCCGCTGCAGTGTCATTACCGAAATGCCCTCACGGCGGGACTTCGCGATCCGCTCGGGCACCGGCGCGACGGTGATGAACGCCGAGGCTTCACCGCCGCCCTCTCGACCGCGGGTGAGCACCCAGCGCATCATGCCTTCGCTTCGATCGCCCCACGCGTGGGCGGCGGTCTCGGCTGCGAATCGCCACACTTCGGGATCCTGCTCGGGTAGTTCGAGCATCTTCGCGGAGTTGACGAGACGGGTGAGATGCCTGGCGAGATTGCACAGCTCGCCTTCTCGGACCAACAGCGTTTCGAACACTCCGTCGCCCCGGATCGCGCCTACATCGTCGGCGGTCAGGACTGGAGTATCCGGATCGAGGACCTCGCCTTCGAGGTTCACCAGCAATCGATCGGCCATGGCAACAGAGTAGGACCCGGATATCCTGGTGTAGTGGCTCTTTCCCCTAGTCCGTTGCTCAATTCTCCCGGCGCGGCCCCCGCGCCCGAGGAATCCGGTGAAAACGACGCCGTAAACCGGCTGCGAGAGTGCGATTCCGCGGTTGCCTGGCACTACGGCGACCCGCTGCGCGAACAGCGCGACGCCGTCCAAAAAGTGGCCGTCGTCGACCGCTCGCACCGCTTCGTCATCGCCATGGCGGGCGAGGAACGGCTGAGCTGGCTGCACACCATCTCCAGCCAGCACATCACCGACCTGCCCGACGGCGGCTCGGCGGAGAACCTCAGCCTGGACGTCAACGGCCGGGTTGAGCACCACTTCGTGCTCACCGATCTCGCTGGCACCACCTGGATCGACACCGAGGCGGCAACCGGGCCGGCACTGCTCGACTTCCTGAAGAAGATGGTGTTCTGGGCGAAGGCCGAGCCGCGCGATGGCAACGAACTCGCGGTACTGACCGTTCTTGGGCCCGATGCCGCGAATGTGCTCGACGAACTCCCGACCACGGACTACGCGGCGCTGCCGCTGCCCGGCGGGGGGTTCGTGCGCCGGATGCCGTCGCTCGGCACGCCGACGTTTGACCTGCTGATCCCGCGCGAGCAGCTCACCGAGGTGTGGCAGCGCCTGACGGACCGCGGCGCCACGCGTGCAGGCCTGTGGGCCTATGAGGCGCTCCGTGTGGCCGCGTTGTCGCCGCGCGCCGGGATCGACACCGATGACCGCACAATCCCACACGAGGTGGGCTGGATCGGTGCCGCCGTCCATCTGGACAAGGGTTGCTACCGCGGCCAGGAGACCGTTGCCCGAGTGCACAACCTGGGCAAGTCGCCGCGACGGAAGGTGCTGCTGCACCTCGACGGATCGGCCGAGGGACGTCCCGCCCCCGGCGATCCCGTCACCGCGGATGGCCGCGCCGTCGGACGCGTCGGCACGGTGATCGACCATTTCGAATACGGACCGATCGCGCTCGCGCTGGTCAAGCGCAACGTCCCGGTCGAGACCACGCTGGTCGCCGGGCCGAGTGCCGCGTCGATCGACCCGGATTCGGTCGCCGAGGACAACGAGCCACAGGCCGGCCGGCTCGCTGTCGAACGGCTGCGCGGCCGGTGAGCGGCCGGATCGACGCCGTCTGCGTCGTGCACGCCGAGCGCCGCGCGCTGCGCAATGAGCGCACCGCAATCGACAAGCGACCTGTCACGGGACCGGTCCGGATCGCTGCGCTGGGTCCCGAGGGCGACCACGTGGTCGACAAAATCCACCACGGCGGCCTCGATCAGGCGGTCTACGCCTATGGCACCGACGAGGCGCAGCGCTGGGCCGACGAACTCGGGCGCGAGATCACGCCGGGTTCGTTCGGCGAGAATCTCCGCATCAGCGGGCTCGCTGTGACCGACGCCGTGGTCGGCGAGCACTGGGCGATCGGTGACACGGTCCTGGCCGTCACGGCTCCCCGCGTGCCATGCGCGAAGTTCCAGGAGTGGCTGGGCGAGGCGCATTGGGTCAAGCGATTCACCCAACGCGGCGACATCGGCGCCTACCTGCGCGTACTGCAGGAGGGAACGATCACCGCCGGCGACTCGGTCGAGGTCGTACACGTCCCCGAGCACGGCGTCACCGTCCGCGAACTGTTCCGCGGTGACGACCCGGATCGGCTCGCAGCGCTGCTGGACGAGCCGGCGCTATCTACCGATGCGCGCAAGCGCGTCGAGAAGTGGGTCGCGCGGGCGGGACAACATTGAGCGTCGAACTGGTCGAGGTCGTCCGTTCCGGATTCCGAGAATGCGTACATCGCGGATCCGTGGTGCTGCTCGGCCCGGACGGTGACGTGCTCGACCAGCTCGGCGAGGTGCACACCCCCATCTATCCCCGTTCCACGAACAAGCCGATGCAGGCCGTCGCGCTGCTACGGGCCGGGTTCGAGCCGGCCGACGAAGCGGAACTCGCCATCGCGACCGCCTCGCATCAGGGTGAGCCTCGCCATGTGGAGCAGGTGCGGCGGATCCTCGATCGATACGGTCTCGCGGAGGGCCAACTGCTCTGCCCGGCGGACCTGCCCGGGGAGCCGCTCGCTCGCGCGGCCGCACTGACCGGCAAGCGCGGCCCGCGTCCCGTCTATATGAACTGCTCGGGCAAGCACGCTGCCATGCTCGCCGCGTGCGTGGTCAACGACTGGCCCACCGAGGACTATCTCGATGCCGCCCACCCGCTGCAGCGCGTGGTTGCCGACACTCTCATCGAACTCGCCGGCGAGCCGGAGTCCGAGCTCGGCATCGACGGCTGTGGCGCCCCGATCGTGCCGGTTTCGCTCGTCAATCTGGCACGAGCGTTCGCGAGGTTGGTCACATCTGCGCCGGGCACCCCGGAACGCCGGGTAGCGGACACGGTCCGGGCACAGCCCTACCTCGTCTCCGGTACCGACGCCGGAGACCTTGCGTTGCTGTCGGCGGTCGACGGCCTGCTCGGTAAGTCCGGCGCGGACGGTGTGTACGCCGGCGCACTCCCCGATGGCACCGCGTTTGCCCTGAAAGTCGATGATGGAGCGGATCGAGCGCGACTTCCGCTCGTTGCGACGATCCTTCTGCGACTCGGTGTCCCGGACAGCGAGACCCTTGCCGAACTGGCGTCCCAACCGGTGCTGGGAGGCGGCGCGCGTGTCGGCACGATTCGGTCCGTTCCCGGGTTGTTCCCCCTAGGATGAGCCGAACTGCCGGTCGACGGGTGCCCCGCATGGAGGCGAGACGGCGATCGGCACGCTAGAGTATGTGGCAGGAATACTCACCGAAACGGGGCCGCCAAATATTCCCCAGGCCGCCCCGATAATGCGCGAGGGGGTTAGCCATGGGCCGCGGCCGGGCTAAAGCAAAGCAGACCAAGGTTGCTCGGGAGCTCAAGTACAGCTCTCCCAACACCGATTTCGACAGCCTCCAACGAGAGCTGTCGAACGGCAGCAACGCACCCAACTCGCACCGTAGCGGTGTCCTCCCCAGCGATTCGGACGATGCGCCGCGCTGGGAAGAGGACGAGTTCGAAGACTGGCGACGCTGAGTCTCGAGGCATAAATAATCAGGGGGAGCCGACCTGGTCGGTTCCCCCTGATTTTTCGTCTGTATTTGGCGACGCTCCCGGTCAGAACCGGGGATGCTCTCCCGCCATCACGACACGGTCGGTCGCGTCCTTATTGGCCACGATCGAGCCGAGTGTCCAGCAGTCGATATGCCGTGCGGTAAGCACCGCCAGCGCGCGGTCGACGTCCTCGGGCGCAACGATCGCGACCATGCCGACACCCATGTTGAAGGTGCGCTCCATCTCGACGCGGTCCACGCGGCCGCGCTGCTCGATCATCCGGAACACCGGAGCCGGGCTCCAGGTGCCACGATCGAGCTCCGCGACAAGGCCCTTGGGCAGCACGCGCGCGAGGTTGTTCGCGAGTCCGCCACCGGTCACATGCGAGAAGGTCCGCACGTCGGTCTCTGCGATCAGCGCGAGGCAGTCCTTCGCGTAGATCTTGGTCGGCTCGAGAAGCTCTTCACCGAGCGTGCGGCCGAACTCCTCGATGTGCCCGTTCAGGTTCATCCGGTCGATCTCGAGCAGCACCTTGCGGGCGAGGCTGTAACCGTTGGAGTGCAGGCCCGAGGAGCCCATCGCAATGACGACGTCACCGGGGCGCACACGGTCGGGTCCGAGCACCGAATCGGCTTCCACCACACCGACGCCGGTGGCAGACAGGTCGTAGTCACCGTCGGCCATCAAGCCCGGGTGTTCTGCCGTCTCACCGCCGAGCAGGGCGCAGCCGGCCTGTACGCAGCCTTCCGCGATGCCGGCGACGAGCTCGGCCACGCGCTCCGGGATGACCTTGCCGACGGCGATGTAGTCCTGGAGGAAAAGCGGCTCGGCACCGCACACGACGAGGTCGTCGACGACCATCGCGACGAGGTCGAGGCCGACCGTGTCGTGCTTGTCCATCGCCTGGGCGACCGCGATCTTGGTGCCGACGCCGTCGGTCGACGCGGCGAGCAGCGGCTCATGGTAGCCGCCCTTGAGGGCGAACAACCCGGCGAAACCACCGAGTCCGCCCTGCACTTCGGGGCGACTCGCCCGCTTGGCGTGTGGGGCGAACAATTCGACGGCACGATCCCCGGCCTCGATATCGACGCCGGCCGCCGAATACGAGACACCCGAGGGACGCGTCTGGTCTTCCATTGGGACGGCGCTCCAACCTCGTTGGCCTATAGATGCCTGCTTACGCTACCGGAGAGCTCCCAACGCCCGGTCGTCGGACGGCAATGCCGGTTGACATACATTCTGTATGTATGTGACGCTGAATACACGTAAACGCCGCGAAGGAGACCGCTATGGACCTGCAGACGTCGCTCGGCGCAACGCACGAAATCGATGTGCCCGGCGGCCGAATCCGCTATCACGAGCGTGGCGAGGGCCCGCCGATCGTGTTCGTCCACGGCCTGCTCGCCAATTCGGCGTTGTGGCGCAAGGTAGTTCCCGCGATCGCCGGTGCCGGCTACCGCTGCATCAGCCCGGACTGGCCGCTCGGAGCGCACAGCATTCCGATGCCCGACGCCGATCTGACTCCCTCAGGCCTCGCCTCGATCATCGGCTCGTTCCTCGAGGCACTCGACCTGCGCGACGTCACCCTTGTGGCCAATGACACAGGCGGTGCGCTCACGCAGATCCTCTTGGCGCGCAAACCCTCCCGGGTCGCGCGCGTCGTGTTCACGCCCTCGGACTGCTACACCAACTTCTTCCCGCCGATGTTCCGCGGGCTCACCTACCTTGCCAAGGTGCCCGGGTCGATGGGCTTGCTCACCTCGACGCTGCGGGTGCGCGGGCTGCACCGACTGCCGTTCACGTTCGGCTGGCTCACCAAGCGCCCGGTCCCGCCGGAGGTGGTCGACACCTTCCTCGGTCCGAGCCGCCAGGACGCCGCCATCCGCAAGGACCTGCGCCGCGTCCTCGCTGCCGTGCACAAGCGCTACACGCTCGCCGCAGCCGAGACCTTCCCGGAGCTGGACCTGCCAGTGCTGCTCGCCTGGGCGAGCGAGGACAAGCTGTTCCCGGTCCGCTGGGCCGATCGCCTCGCGTCGGATCTGCCCAACGCCACAGTGCGGCTCATCGACGACAGCTACACGTTCGTGCCGGAGGATCAGCCGGAGTTGCTCGCCGAGCTGATTCTGGAGTTCACTCGCGAGCATGCCTCGCCGTAGTCAGCTCGACCGGTCCACGTCGACCAAAGCGACGCTGGTTGCGACGGCCCGGCAGCTCTTCACCGAGCGCGGATACGCGGGCGCCGCCGCAGAGGACATTGTCTCTGCGGCCGGCGTGACCCGCGGCGCGCTGTATCACCATTTCGGTGACAAGCGTGGGCTTTTCGTCGCGGTGCTCGAGGAACTCGAGGGCGAGATCACCGCCGAACTGACGAGTGCCGTCGCCGCTGCGATCGGCACGGACACCACGGATCTGCGACCCGGGGTTGCGGCATCACTGTCGCATTACCTCACCCTCTGCGCCCGGCCCGAGATCCTGCGCATCGTGCTGACCGACGCGCCTACCGTGCTCGGCTGGCAGGGCTGGCGCGAAATGGAGGCCCGGCACGGCCTCGGGCTGGTCACCGGGATCGTCGCGCTCGCCGCCGAGCGCGGCACCGTTGCGGCACACGACGTGCCGATGCTCGCCCAACTGCTCTTCAGCGCGATCATCGAAGCGGGCCTTTTCGTCGCGCACGCACCCGAGCGCGAGACCGCGCGCGAGGATGCGCTGCGGTCCCTGCAGACGCTGATCGATCCACTCCTCGACCCGGACAAGCTTCGCTGATTCCCCGTACAGCGCCCGCCGCACTGTGCATAATCCATGCCAAGTTAAGGACCGTTTACCTACGGCGTGCGATTCTTCGATCGGGAGATTATGCGTACGGTGCGTTTTCTGGTCACAGTCGCGGCAGCACTGATGTTGGCTGCAATTGTCGCGGGCGGCGTCAGTTCCGCCGCGCCGCTGCCGGTCCCGTACAACACGGTCACCGGGATCACCACCGGATTGCTCAACGCGAAGGGCGATCCGGCCGGCGCCAACGACTGGAACTGCAAGCCCTCCGCGGCTCATCCCGAACCGGTGGTGCTCGTGCACGGCACGGGTCTCACCGCGGCGATGAACTGGGGAACATACTCGCCACTGCTGAAGAACGAGGGCTACTGCGTCTTCGCGCTCACCTACGGAGTGTGGCAGGGCGTGCCCGCACCGTTCGACATCATCGGTGCGATGCGACCCATCCCGGACAGCGCGGGTGAAGTGGCCCAGTTCGTCGATCGCGTCCGCGCGGCGACCGGCGCGGATAAGGTCGACCTGGTCGGACATTCGCAGGGCACGATCGTCTCGGGCTACTACATCAACCTGCTCGGCGGCGCGCAGCATGTCGCCAAGGTGGTCTCGCTCGGGCCCGCCTGGGCCGGCAGTCCCGTCGATTTCGTCGCGCTTTCCCGGCAAGTGGGTGTGCCACAGGCGGTCTGGGATGCCGCCTCCCGACTGTGCGCCGGCTGCTTCGATGCGATGCCGTCCTCACCGGTGATGCAGCGGTTCACCGCTACCGGCATCTACGCGCCGGGCGTCGCCTACACCAACATCGGTAGCCGCTACGATTTCCTGGCTCCGCCGCCCACTGCGCTTCCTCCCGGTCCGAACACCAACAACGTTGTGGTGCAAGACGTTTGCGCCGTGGATGGTTCGGATCACGTCGGTTTAGCGGGTTCGCCGATCGCAACCGCGATTACACTCAATGCACTCGATCCAACGCATCCGCGCCCGGTGCCGTGCATGCCAACACAGTACGGAACCGGCGCACCGATCGGCTGAGATCAGCCGCTCAAACGCGTGCAAAACTCGTTCCCGGGGCCGAAGTTTCGCACCCACAAACACAATTTGCCCCTGTTTGGCGGCGCGGGATTACTTCAGGGACGCAGCAGCGCGTTCGCGTTGTCGTTGCCCTCGGCCAGGGATTCGAACATGCCCTCGAGCACGTTCTTGCCGATGCCCTCGTCGGGCAGTTCGATCGGGTATTTGCCGTCGAAGCAGGCCGAGCACAAACGGGATTTGGGCTGCTCGGTGGCGGCGATCATCCCGTTGGTCGAGATGTAGCCGAGGCTGTCGGCACCGATCGAGCGGCGTACACCCTCCACCATCTCGTCGAAATCCTCGGGGGCACTGCCGGTTCCGGCGCCGTTGGCGATCAGTTCGGCGGGCGAGGCGAAGTCGATACCGTAGAAGCACGGCCACTTCACCGGCGGCGAGGCGATCCGAACGTGAATCTCGAGCGCGCCGGCCTCGCGCAGCATGCGGATCAGCGCACGCTGGGTATTGCCGCGCACGATGGAGTCGTCGACAACGATCAGCCGCTTGCCGCGGATGACCTCACGCAATGGGTTGAGCTTGAGCCGGATGCCGAGCTGGCGAATGGTCTGGCTCGGCTGGATGAAGGTGCGCCCTACGTAGGCGTTCTTCATCAGGCCCTGGCCGTAGGGAATGCCCGAGCCCTGCGCGTAGCCGACCGCGGCGGGGGTGCCGGACTCCGGTACCGGGATCACCAGATCGCCCTCGACCGGATGCTCCATGGCCAGCCGTCGGCCGATGTCCACACGCGTCGCGTGCACCGAGCGGCCGGAGATGGCGCTGTCCGGGCGAGCGAGGTAGACGTACTCGAAGACGCAGCCCTTGGGCTCGGGGTTCGCGAAGCGCGAGGAGCGGACGCCGTCGGCGTCGATCGCGAGCAGTTCGCCCGGCTCGATCTCGCGGACGAACGACGCGCCGACGATGTCCAGGGCGGCGGTCTCGCTCGCGACCACCCAGCCGCGGTCGAGCCGGCCCAGGCACAGCGGACGGATGCCGTGTGGGTCACGCGCGGCGTAGAGGGTGTGCTCGTCCATGAAGGTCAGGCAGAACGCGCCGCGCAGGGTCGGCAGCAGCGACATCGCGGCCTGCTCGATGGTGCTGTCGGCGGCGGCATGCGCGAGCAGCGCGGTCATGATGTCCGAGTCGGAGGTGGCGGCGCCGGGACGGCGCGAGTTGATCAGACCCTCTTTGCGGGCGCGGTCGGCAAGTTCGGCGGTATTGACCAGATTGCCGTTGTGACCGAGCGCGATGCCGGTGCCCACGGCGGTGGTGCGGAAGATCGGCTGGGCGTTTTCCCAGGTGGTCGAGCCAGTTGTGGAGTAACGACAGTGACCCACCGCGATGTGGCCGGGCATGGCGGCGAGGGTTTGCTCGTCGAAGACCTGGCTGACAAGGCCGAGATCCTTGAAAACGAGAACCTGCGAGCCGTCCGAGACAGCGATGCCGGCGGCCTCCTGGCCGCGATGCTGCAGCGCGTACAACCCGTAATAGGTGAGCTTTGCGACGTCCTCACCCGGTGCCCAAACACCGAAAACCCCGCATTCCTCGCGGGGTTCGTTTTCGTCCTCATCGGCCGGAGCCAGGAGGTTGGGGGTATGGACCGAGGGGTCGGCACTAACCACATTTGCTCCCTGATCGGGTGGGCTTTTGGGGGCACTGTTCATACTACGGGTGACGCAACCCACGTTCGCCCCTGTCCTTGGCGTTTCGACCGGATTCACCGGGACGTTGTGGCAGATCTCACGCGGGATACGCGAATCCAAACCTACGAGCGAGTAACCTCCCGTGCTCATGGAGCCAAACCCGACCTCGCCGCGGCGCGCGGTCCGCAATCCGCGAGTGTGGCTTTTCCCGGCGATCGTGGTGACGGTCCTGATGACGTTGCTCGCCGGGTTCTATCTGGACAGCATCGCCGATCCGCAGGGCAGCCTGCACGACTTCCCGGTCGCGCTGGTGAACCAGGACGAAGGCGAGACCGTGCCCGGGCCGCAGGGCGAGCAGCGGCAGAACTTCGGCGATCAGATCACCTCCGCAATCGTCGCCAACGTCGATCCGAACATGTTCGATCTGCGCCAGGTCGGTATCGCCGAGGCGCAGCAGGAGATGCAGGACGGCAAGGTCTACGGCGCCATCATCATCCCGAGTGACTTCAGCAAGCGGCTGCTGATCCTCGCCGAGTCCAGCGTGGTGCCGGGGCAGGTCGAGAAGCCCGCGATCACCGCGCAGTCCAACCCGCGGGCGGGCACATTCGCCTCGGCGGTCATGGACCGGTTCGCCGATCAGGCGCTCACTCAGGTCAACAGCACGGTCGGCCAACAGCTCACCCAAACCGTGCAACAGCAGCTCGCCGGCCCGCCGCCGACACCCATCGCGGGGGCGAGCGCACTCACGCTCGCCGAGCCGGTGAACGTGATCAACATCGAGTACAACCCGCTCCCCGGCGGAACCGGGAACGGGCTCGCCGCCTTCTACTACTCGCTGCTGATCGTGCTCGCCGGGTTCACCGGCGGAATGATCGTGCACACGATGATCGATCAGGCACTCGGCTTCGCCCCGACGGAGTACGGCCCATGGTACCGCCACCTCGAGTCCATCGGCATATCCCGGTTCAACACCCTCCTGCTCAAGTGGTCGGTGATGGCGGCGCTCGCTGTCGTGGTCTCCGGCGTATTCGTCGGAATCGCCGACCTTGTAGGGATGCCGATCGAGCGCGGACTCGCCCTGTATCTGTACGGCGCGCTCGCAATCCTCGCCGTCGGCGTCTCGGCGCTGTCGGTGCTTGCGCTGTTCGGCACCGCGGGTCTGCTGATCAACCTGATCATCTTCGTCGTGCTCGGCCTACCGTCCTCGGGCGGCACGGTGCCACTGGAGGCGCAGCCGGAGATCTTCACATTCCTCGCCCGGTTCGAGCCGATGCATCAGGTCTATCTCGGGGTGCGCGCCATCCTGTTCTTCGACGCCGGCACCAGTGCGGGGTTGGGCCGGTCTGTGGTCGCGACTCTGATCGGCCTCGCGATCGGACTGATAATCGGCGTCGTCACCACCCGGCTATACGACCGGGCGGGGTTGCATCGTGGGCCTGCGCCGAAGGAGCCGGCCAGGGGTTGACCGCACTCGGTCCGGGGTCGACCACTCATCGCCGCACATTTCCTGTTGCGCCGCACACGAATTCGCGTGCGGAGGCGTGTGCGAGGCCACAGGAGGTGTGCGGCGAGTGGTGCGCGGGCCGCGAACAGCGCCTGTCGACTAGTTCCCCGAGCGCTGTGCGACGCGTCGCTCGAGCCCGGCGCGCACCTGCGGCCAGTCGTCGGCGGTGACGCCGTAGACCATCGTCGTGCGCCAGGTGCCATCGCGACGGCGGGCATGCTGACGCAGCGCGCCTTCCTCCCGCGCACCGATTCCGAGCACCGCCGCGCGTGAGCGGACGTTCAGGTCGTCCACGTTCAACTCGGCCCGCCGCGCTTCGAGTGTGCCGAAAATATGTTCCAGCAGAAGCAGTTTCGACTCGACATTGATCGCGGAACCGCGAGCGCGCGACGAGATCCAGGTGTACCCGACCGTCACCCGGCCGTGCAGTTCGCTCATGTTGTAAAGCGATGTCGTCCCGACGATCTCACCCGAGGTGGCATCGCTCTGGGTGAGGGTCTGGCGGACGGACGCCAGCGCATGCTCGACTGTCCGCTGCGACGGCGGCTCTGAATCGATCCCGTACGGGAAGAACATCAGCGTGTCCGGTTCGTCGTGCGCGGCGGCGAGTCCCTCGACATCATCGAGCGTAGTGGGCCGCAGTAGGACGTGTGCACCCTTCAGCGTCGGTGTTTCGATCCAGAATTCACTACTCACCAGGGTCTCCAATCGGCCCGCTCACACAACGGGCAGCCAGTGTCCCACTTCCGTCGCCCGCCCCCCGGAGGCCGATACCCGACCCGCGGCCACCGCGGAGTCGAAGTCCATCGCACCCGTAGCGAGCAGCAACCACGTGCGTGGATCGGTCTCCACCACATTCGGCGGGTTTCCGCGGGTGTGGCGTGGCCCCGAAATACATTGCACCGCAACGAATGGCGGTACCCGCACCTCAACGGATGAACCCGGCGCGGATTGCGCCATCGCCCGCGCGGTCAGCCGCACGGCGGCGGCCAACTCGGCGCGGGCGGGCGCGTCAATGCGCTCGTCGCGAAGCCAATCGGCCACGGCCGCAACGGCTTCCCGAACCTGCGCGGGATCGATGCGAGCGGGCAATGCTCAGTTCGCCCCGTGTCCGAACAGTGCCGGCAAGGTCGCCTCGAAACGCTGACGCAGTTCGGCGAGCGGCACAGTGAACTGACCCTGCACCTCGACAGCATCCGAGCCCTGGTCCACCACGCCGATGCGCGTCCACGGCAGATCGCGCGCCGAACACATCTGGGTGAACCGAGTCTCCTCGGAGCGCGGCACCGAAACCAGCACGCGCCCAGCCGATTCGGAGAACAGCATCACGAACGGATCGGCATCCTCCGGCAGCAACACCCGGCAGCCGGTCTCACCGGCCAGCGCCGATTCGACCACCGCCTGGGCGAGACCACCCTCGGACAGGTCGTGCGCCGCGCTGATCATGCCGTCGCGCGAACCCGCGGTGAGCACCTCGGCCAGCAACTGCTCGCGCGCGAGATCGACCTTGGGCGGCACGCCACCGAGGTGATCGTGCACAACCTGTGCCCAGATCGAGCCGCCGAACTCGTCGTGGGTGTCGCCGAGCAGGACGAGTGTCTCCCCCGGCTCGCGACCGAACCCGGTGGGGATGCGGCGGTGTACGTCGTCGATCACACCGAGCACGCCGACCACCGGGGTCGGCAGGATCGCCGTCTGCCCGGTCTGGTTGTAGAAGCTCACGTTGCCGCCGGTCACCGGGATGCCCAACTGCGCGCAACCGTCGGCGAGTCCACGCACCGCCTGCTGGAACTGCCACATCACCGCCGGGTCCTCGGGCGAACCGAAGTTCAAGCAGTTCGTCACGGCCTTCGGCGTGGAACCCGTTGCAGCGACGTTGCGGAACGCCTCGGCCAGCGCCAACTGTGCACCGGCGTACGGGTCGAGCTTGGTGTAGCGACCGGACGCGTCGGTGGCCAGTGCGATCCCGCGGCTGGTCTCCTCGTCGATGCGCAGCACACCCGCGTCGGCGTTTTCGGCAAGCACGGTGTTACCGCGCACGTAGCGGTCGTACTGCTCGGTGATCCAGCGCCGGCTGCACAGTTGCGGGCTCGAGATCATGCGCAACAGCGTGGTGAGCAGTTCGTCGGCCGAGGACGGCCGCGCCAGCCCGTCCGGAGTGTTCGCGATCAACTCGTCCTGATCCGCCGGCCGCGCCACGGGGCGCTCGTACACCGGGCCCTCGTGCGCGACGGTGCGCGGCGGCACATCCACCACGGTCTCGCCGTGCCAGGTGATGACGAGCCGGTCACCGTCGGTGACCTCGCCGATCACGGTGGCCAGCGTGTCCCACTTGCGGCACACCTCGAGGAACGCCTCGACGTTCTCGGGCGTGACGACGGCGCACATACGCTCCTGCGACTCGCTCGACAGCACCTCGGCCGGGGTCATCCCCGCCGCACGCAGCGGCACCTGGTCCAGCTCGATGTGCATGCCGCCATCCCCGGCAGCAGCCAATTCCGAAGTGGCACAGGACAATCCGGCACCGCCGAGGTCCTGGATGCCGACCACGAGCCCCGCCGCGTACAACTCGAGGCAGCACTCGATGAGCACCTTCTCGGTGAACGGGTCACCCACCTGAACAGACGGCAGTTTCTTCGGCCGTCCACCGCCTGAATCATCGAAGGTTTCCGACGCCAGCACAGACACGCCGCCGATACCGTCGAGGCCGGTGCGCGCACCGAACAGGATGATCTTGTTGCCCGTGCCGGATGCGAACGCCAGGTGCAGGTCCTCGACCCGCATCACACCCGCGCACAGCGCGTTGACCAGCGGGTTCCCCCCGTAGGAGGCATCGAATACCGTCTCACCGCCCACATTGGGCAGGCCGAGACAGTTGCCGTAGCCGCCGACACCGCGCACCACGCCATCCACCACACGACGGGTATCGGGAGCATCGGCCGCACCGAAGCGCAGCTGGTCCATCACCGCGATCGGGCGCGCGCCCATCGCCATGATGTCGCGCACGATGCCGCCGACACCCGTGGCCGCGCCCTGATAGGGCTCCACATAGGACGGGTGGTTGTGGCTCTCCACCTTGAAGGTGACCGCCCAGCCATCGCCGATGTCGACCACGCCCGCGTTCTCGCCGATACCGGCGAGCATCTGCGCGCGCATCTCCTCGGTGGTCGTCTCACCGAAGTAGCGCAGGTGCAGCTTCGACGACTTGTAGGAGCAGTGCTCGCTCCACATCACCGAGTACATCGCCAGTTCGGCGTCGGTGGGCCGACGGCCGAGGATCTCCTTGATCCGGGCGTACTCGTCCTCCTTCAGCCCGAGCTCCTTGAAGGGCTGAGCAATGTCGGGCGAGGTGGCGGCGGCGGAAACGGTGTCTACCTGCGAAGTCACGCCACGATTCTAGTGGGCCGCGGGGAGTCGCTTGCCGCCGCACTCTGGCATTCGGCTCCACCGTCGGAAAATGTGACCCCGGCCTCAACTTGACAGACGTCCAGTTTGCTAACGTGCTGCTGCCATTGCTGTGCTCTGCGGCAGTTCTGCGCGACGGACAATCACCGGCGCGTGGACATGCTTAGCGGCGCACGACGTATTCGGGTTCCGAGGGAGAAGATGCGCGTGACCATTTCGAGACTCGCCCGCGTATTAGTCGCTGCAGTTGCCATGTGCACGGTTTCGCTGGCCGCTGCGCCCGCGACTGCCTTCGCCGACGAGGCCGCGACGACACCTCACCTGGTGAAGACAACCAAGAAGTCCGACCGCAAGGTCTCGATTTCGGTGTACTCGCCGTCGATGAACCGCAACATCCCGCTGGAAGTCATTCTTCCGGCGGACACCAGTGCGCCGCGCCCGACGTTGTATCTGCTCAACGGTGCCGGCGGTGGTCAGGATTCCGCGACATGGCAGCGCAAAACCGACGCCACGGACTTTTTCGTGGACAAGAACGTCAACGTCGTGACGCCTCTCGAAGGCCGGTTCAGCTACTACACCGATTGGCAGAAGGACGACCCGATTGTGGGACGCCAGAAGTGGCAGACCTTCATGACCGAAGAACTGCCCCCGGTGATCGACAAAGAATTCAAGACCAACAAGGTGCAGTCCATCGCCGCGATCTCCATGACCGCCACCTCGGTGCTGCAATACGCGATTGCCAAGCCCGGCTTCTACAAGAGCGTCGGTTCCTACAGCGGCTGCGCCGAGACCAGCACGCCGGTTGGCCAGCGATTCATCAACACTGTCGTGAACGCCGGCTTCGGCAAGGGTGTCGACATCACGAACATGTACGGCCCGCTCAACGGCCCCGGCTGGGTGGCCAACGACCCGGTCATCAACGCCGAGAAGCTTCGCGGCACCGAGCTGTACATCACGGCCGGTTCCGGCTTGCCCGGCGGTCACGACACGCTCAACGCGGCCGGAATCCAAGGTCAGACGAAGACTCTCGCGAACCAGGTTCTCGTCGGCGGCGTCCTCGAGGCGGCAACCAACTACTGCACCCACAACCTGGCTTATCGCCTTGCCGATCTGAAGATTCCGGCGACCTTCAACTTCAAGAACACCGGCACCCATTCGTGGGGCTACTGGCAGGACGACCTGCACGACAACTGGCCGATGATCGCCCGGTCGATGGGGATCTAGTCCCCGTTCGGCGGGAAGTTTCGGGCCGACGAACGACATCGCCCTCGGAGGTCAGATGGTGGCGAAGGACTGCCAGGTCGGGGTAACAGCGGCGATTTGGTGGTGTCGCCCACCGTGTCGGGCAGCTGACAAATGCATTGCACCGCAACGAACGGAGGCACCCGCACCTCCACGGACGAGCCCGGCGCGGATTGCGCCAGGATCCGTGCGGTCAGCCCAACCGCCGCAGCCAGCTCAGCCCGAGCCCGCTGCGGAAGTCCTTCTTCACGTAGCCAATCGGCAACGGCTGCAACCGCTTCCCGCACCTGAACGGATCGATTCGCGCGGGCGGCAATGCTCAGTTCGCCCCGTGCCCGAACAGTGCGGGCAGGTCGCCTCGAAGCACTGGCGCAGGTCCGTCATTCGAACCGATGCATCACGGTGTACCGGGCGTACAGGCAATCCTGCTCTTCGACGCCGGTCCGAAATCGGACTGGGTCGATCGGCGGTCGCGCAAATTTGCATGCGCAGCAACATAAGTGTGCCGCGGATTTAGCGAAAGCAACTCGGTCCGAAGCGCGGGAGTCAGCTTTGCGCGGACGCCACCTGCGGACTTACATTCCGGTCCTCGACGTTGAACTCAACCGCTTGGCGCGGCCATAAACCAAAATATGTTGCAGCAGAATGATTTCGACTCTCATATTATTAACGGATCCAGGGCGGGCAAGCACCGGCTGCAGCCTAATGACACCGGGCGGCACACTTTGCCCTGCTGTAGGTCTTCGTAGTGCCGAGAATATCGCGCATTTCCGCATCGCCCTTGGGGCGGACGTACCGGCTGTCACCGACGAACAGCTGAGTGACCTTTGCGTGTGCCTCGGCAGGATCACGATCCGCTGACGCGAATGCGCAAGTCGTAACGAAGAAGTGGGCAGCGGACGGGATCCGCCCGCTATGGGCTGGGACCGACTGGGCCCGAACCGCTGAGACCGGAGCCGCTGGGTCCGGAGCCGTCTGAACCGGCACTGCCCGGACCCGAACCGGGTGGCGGTACCGGCGTCGTAGTCGTCAAGGGCGGTGCCGGCGTCGCGGTCGTCGGGGGCGACGGCTCGGGACAATAGTCTGCCAGCTGCTCAGGCGTTTGCACCCAGGGCGGTATTGGAGGGGACGGTTCAGGGGTTTCGCCCGGATAGCCCTGCGCCGGCTGCAGCGCCGAACCGCTCGAACCCGGACCGGACAGATCGCCCGAACCGCTCGACCCCGGCCCCGATCCGTTCGACCCACTGGAGCCCGGCGGGGCTGGGGGCGGCGTAGTCATCGACGTGGGCGGGGCGGATTCCGCCTCTGCACACTGCCTCGCCGCGAAACCGGTCAGTGCAGGCAACGGGTAGGTGTTGGTGTTGAATCCACACTCGGCGCGCACTATGTCCATCGATATGGTGCTCTTGAGATCACCGAGTAGGCCCCAGAGATCGGTGTCCCGGTATCCGAATTGTTCTGAACCACGTCCGTCGTCAGGCTTGCACTCACCGTCGAGTTGGGATTGATCCGTACGGTGCCGGAACTAACCGTGCCGGGGGCGGTAGGCACGATCAAGATCGCGGACCGAATATGAAACTCTCGGTCGCTATCGGGATATTCGATGCTGGTGCCGCCAGCGTTGCACCGCGCCCCAAGCTGATTGCGCCCTGCTGCGAGAAACTCGATGGCAGATTCAGCGCGAAACAGAAGTCGACGCCATTGACGTCCCCCTTGGGGACCGTGACCGTCTGACTGCTGCCCTGGGTCAGCGGCGCATTCGATGGCCAACCCGAAATCGGGCGGCCGTTGGAGAACTCCGTTGCGTTGCAGTTCGCCGCGGTGGCGGTATGACGGTAAGACGCAACGCGGTGAACAACGCGCTCCCCGGGACTGTCGACGTCGCGGCACTCAGCGATACGGCTGCGTCGAATCCGCTCTTTTCCGGGTCTACCCGCACCGCTACGGGGGCGTACACCGTCGCGCCTGGGAGCATTTGCAGCGGATCGACCTGGAAATCGAAATTACCGGTACCGCTGATGCCCTTATCGAATTCCTGCCAGTTCGATGATCGGAATTTGCCCTGCGCATTGAAGGTTCCCGCAGTGAACACGGCCTCGCCGAACACCGAATCGTATTGGAGGCCAGCGTCGCGACCGTGCCGAGGCCGAGAATGACGCCCATCGCGAGTATGGCCCGGACCTTGCGCCAGTGCCGACGGACATCAGCGTGGCTCGCGTCGTCGTCCGCACGCGAATCGCTGCGCCCTGCGCTCATCCCTCAACCGGCCCTCGTTCTCAACCTGGATCAGCGAGCTGATATCTCACTCCGAACGGACACCGCGGAAATCGCCGTCGGCGTGACTTGCGCGGACAATCGACCGAGGGCGAATCGCCGGCGCCGCGGTTCGGCTGACGCGCTCTCGATACGCGAGTTAGGTTCAGTCGCGATGACCCCGAAATGCGACGTATACCGAGGCCGGAGGCAGGCGTGACTACCACCGTTCCCCCCGAGCGCAGCACGAGCGCCATCGCCAGACAGGCCATTCCGGCGCTCATCATCGGTATCGGCACCGCGCTCGCGTACGTCGGCGTATCCGCCGTTGCCGATCAGTTCGAGCACGTCCTGTGGGACTGGTTGCCGGAGACGCTCGGAACTGACGGCGCGAATCGCTGGTGGATTTTCGGCATGCTCACTGCGACGGGCGTCGCTGTCGGCCTCATCGTCTGGCTGGTGCCTGGCCACGCCGGCACCGATCCCGCAACGACGGAATTGGTCTCCGAACCGCCTCCGTTGGTCGTGCTTCCCGGCATCATGCTTGCTCTCATAGTCGGGCTCGCCGGAGGCGTCAGCCTTGGCCCGGAGAATCCGATCATCGCCATCAACGTCGGGCTCGCGGCGTGGCTGCTGTCAAAGATAGTGGCCGGCGCCCCGGCCGAGTTCGCGGTTCTGCTTGCGGTGTCAGGCACGCTCGGCGCAATGTTCGGCACGCCGATCGCGGCCGCGCTGCTGCTCACCGAGATGAAAGCGATGCACCAGCGCGGCGAGTTGTGGGACAACATGTTCGCGCCGCTCGTCGCGGCCGGCATCGCCGGAATCACCACGGACCTGCTCTCCTCGGGTATGTCGCTGTCGGTGGGAATCCCATCGATGGGCCAGCCCGGCTACTGGGATGTGCTCACCGGCGCAGTAATCGCACTCGCGGCGGCCCTGCTCGGCCTCGTCGCGGTGTATCTGTTCGATCCGATGCACACGCTCTTCCACCGGCTACCGAACCCCTTGATCACGCTCACTCTTGGCGGCCTCGTCCTTGGCATCCTCGGCGCGATCGGCGGCGAGATCACGCTGTTCAAGGGCCTCGATCAGATGGGCGAACTCGCATCGACCGTCGGCGACTACACGGTGGCGGGGCTGCTCCTCATCGTGGTGGTGAAGATCGGCGCGCTGCTGGTCGCGGCGGCCGCGGGGTTCCGCGGCGGACGGATCTTTCCGTCCGTCTTCGTCGGGTTGGCGATCGGTGAGGTTGCCCACGCGATCGACAATGACATCCCCTTGGCCTTGGCCGTGGGCTGCGGCATTCTCGGCTTCGTGCTGGCCGTGAACCGGTCGGGCTGGCTGGCCTTGTTTCTCGGCGTGGCAGTGGTCGGACAGGTCGTCGTGCTGCCGGTGCTGTGCCTGACCATCCTGCCGGTGTGGCTACTGGTGTCGGCCCGGCCGAAGATGATCGCAGCGCCGGAATGACCGGAGCCGTCCGGTGCCGCGCACGGCAGGTGACCGGGGCGTCACGGACCGGTGGTCGGTACGCCCGGTGGTGGCTCGCTCAGTTCCCGCCCACTGGGCGCCGACGGCCCGAACAGGTCCGGAATGCCGTTCGGCGACGGGAGTGGATTTGGCCCCGGCACCGGCGCAGGCAGGAGCGAACTCAATCCAGACCCGGGTCCCGATTCCGACGACTCGAGGCCGAGATTCCCGAGATCACGCTCGTTGAGGTTCGAACCGAATGATCCACTCGATCCGCCTTCCTCTGGCACTTCGACGTTGAACCGTCCCCCGGTACGGCGGCCAGACCTCTTCATATGTCCCTGTCGCGCAGATGGCTCGGGTCAGCTCGACATCGAATACCGGCCATGGGCGGTGACACTTGCGTGAAGATCTGCTTGTACACCTTGCCGCTCAGGTCGAGGTTGAAGCCCACCAGGTTCGTCCCGCCTGAGAACCCGTAACCAAATACCGGACTCGGGCTCGGGTTCTGGCTGTTTTCCACTTGGATAGGCCACCAGGCCCCAGGTCGATATCCTCGCGAAAACCGGCGGTTTGGAATACTTGCTTACCCCGTCAGGCTCGTCCATTACCACCCCACCAGAGGACGGGCATGTCACCGTGGCTTGCGTGATCGCATTGAATTCGATCATCACCTCGATCTCAACACCGGATATTCGGCAACCGACTGGCCGAGCGAATTCGTCTCCCACACAATGACTTCCGAGCTTCCGCGGCTGCGAGATGTAGCGCCGGAGGTCGCCGTCCCCGACCTGCCCGATGCCGAGGTGCTCGCCTGGCTGATTGGACGGCCTACGCGCGAGGGGTTGCCGGAGTTGCCCGCTTGGCCGTTCTGATCGCCGTTTGATCCGCAACCATCCATCGTGCCGATTCCGGAACGACCCAACCGCCAGGCGCGTCCTCCTATCCGTATCGACTGATTCGGGACGGCAGCGGTCGCGCGGGTCGCGGAGCTTCTCGATCGACTGGCGGAGACCGTAGCGCACCAAGCCCATAACATCAGGGGCGAAACTGCTTGCCGCGATAATCAATTGCACGCATATACGGCAACGGTCGCCAAGATCGCCGCCACGGTGCGGGTGGCTGGCGCTAACTACACCGATCAGGACAGCGCGTCCGGACGCGAGCACAGCGGGGAACCGACCTGCCGTGAAACTGCCGCCATGATTCTCCCCGCCCTCGTCGTGTGCGTGATTTCGGCGTGCTCGTCCACCGAGACACCGAACCAGGCGCAACCCGATGCCACCGCGCCGTCAAAGACCGTGCTGGGTCAAGCTCGCTGCATACGTGGGATGGATCGAATAAGTTCCAAGGCCTGCACGGTAATCCTCAAGACCGACTACGGATTTCGCCGCCGTCGACAGGGCATCACCGGCCGAGGAGCGAAGGGCGGCGTCGACATCTGCCAGGAAATCACCCGGATCGCCACCGTCATCGAACCGTCACTGCACAAGGGCGAACCGACGCGACCGCGGCGTAGCCACCGACCGTCGTGAGGGCGAACTTCGTATACCGGGGCAAAGCTTGCCTCCATTCGCACATTTCACACCCGGGAATGCGCGGTGACTCAAGTGTTACTTCGGAGCCAGAAACGCCGCCAACGCCTCGGCATACGCCGCCACATCGTTCGCGCCCATCAACTCCCGCGAAGAGTGCATCGCCAGCTGCGCTGCGCCCACGTCCACCGTCGACATCCCCGTCCGGGCCGCGGTAAGCGGGCCGATCGTCGAACCGCACGGCAGGTCTGCGCGGTGGACGTACCGCTGGAGCGGTACGCCGGCCTGTTCGCAGGCCATCGCGAACGCACCCGCGCCGACAGCGTCGGTGGCGTAGCGCAGGTTCTGGTTGACCTTGAGCACCGGTCCCCCGTTGACCTCGATCCGGTGCGCGGGCTCGTGCCGTTCCGCGTAGTTCGGATGTGTCGCATGCGCCATATCCCCTGACGCACAGACCGAATCCGCCATCGTTCGCAGGAACGCTTCTCGGTCACCGCCTCGGGCGAGCACGATCCGCTCGAGCACAGTGATGAGCAAATCCGATTGCGCACCGCGATCCGACGTGCTCCCGACCTCCTCGTGATCGAACAACGCCAGCACCGGAATGCGGTCGGTCGCCCGATCTGCTGCGGATATCAGCGCCTGAGTCCCCGCATAGCAGGTGCCCTGGTTGTCCAGCCGCGGCGCGCTGACCAACTCATAGTCCACTCCGATTCGGCCGCTCGGCGCGAGGTCGTGCGTCATGAGTTCCCAGCCGAGGATATCGGCGGGGTCTGCGCCGGCCTCGGTCGCGATGAACTCGGTGAACGACCGCGCCGATGTCCCGACACCCCACACCGCGTTCAGGTGGCGCTGCGGATCGAGCTGCACGCCCTTCCGGTCCTCGGACAGGTGAATCGCGAGCTGCGGCACGCGCAGAATCGGGCGATCGACCCGGACCAGCTGCTGTCGTGCGCCTTTCGTATCACGCACGGCCACACGGCCGGACAGGCCAAGGTCGCGGTCGAGCCAGGAGTTGAGCCAGGCGCCGCCGTACGGCTCCAGCCCGACGAGTTGCCAACCCGCCGAGGATAGATCCGGGTGCTGTTTGACCCGCAGGTTCGGACTGTCGGTGTGGCCGCCGACGACACGGAACGGCCGCGTCGGGTCGTCGGTCGTGGCCCATGCGACGAGCGATCCACCGCGCAGCACGTAGTAGCGGCCCGGCTTGCTCGGCCAGGCATCCCGTTCGGCGAGCCGCACGAAACCGTGTGCGGAGAGCTCGGCGGCAACCGTCCCGCAGACATGGAAGGGAGACGGCGAGGAATCGATAAAGCCGCACAACAGCTCGGCGCTGGCATCGGTGCGTCGGGTCGGGCTCATGAGCGGATACTAAGCGCTGCCTGGGCGGTGCCGAGTGCGGGGCGGTCAGCCGTGCACCCGCGCGGGATTCTGCGCCGTGGCGGATACCTCGTGCAGCAACTCGACCAGTTCGTCCACCCGTTCGTCACCGAGCTGAGCACGCAGTTGTTGCTCGACGGCGAGTTCGGCGTCGTTCGCCTCGTCCACGAGCGCACGGCCGTCGGCGCTGAGTATGACGATCACCTGACGCCGATCGACGGCCGAGATACCGCGCTCGACGAGACCGCGGGCGACGAGTGTGTCGATCGATCGGGTCGCCGAACTCGCGGGCAATTGGGTACGCCGCGCCAACTCGCTCATCGTGATGCCCCCGCCCGCCGACAGGCTCGACAGCACGCTCCAACTGTCGGTGGTGATTCCGCGATTGCGGAGCACCGAGTCCAGTCGGTGCACCCAACAGCGATCGGCGCTTCGCAGCGCCCGACTGAGCGAATTCCTGCCGACAACGATCATGAGGAACACTCCCGCCCATGGGATCTGATCTGCGAAAAAGGATACAAGCCCTTGCGGCGCAATATGAATTGATTTCGATAAACCCAGTATTCGGATCTCATGCACAGCGGGATATGTACCGAACATCGAACCGGACAGGCGATCCGGAAAATCATGGCAAGCATCCGCGGAGCAGGACTAGCGTGGGTCGTGCGGAACCACCGTGGAAGAAGGTCAGAAATGTCCACGTCAACCACAGACCACACCTACGCCGCCGGCCGCGAAGGATTCAATTCGCTGCGCGAGGGCGGGTTCAACTGGGATTCGTTTCCCTTGCGCTTGTTCACCAAAGGCAATGCAAAATTCTGGAATCCAAGCGACCTTGATTTCAGCCGCGAAGCCGAGGACTGGGACGGGCTGAACAGCGAACAGCAACGGAGTACGACATATCTGGTTTCACAATTCATCGCCGGGGAAGAAGCTGTCACACAGGACATTCGGCCGTTCCTAGATGCCATGGGCGCCGAGGGCCGCTTTGGCGATGAGATGTACCTGACCCAGTTCTGTTTCGAGGAAGCCAAGCACACGCAGGTGTTCCGGCTATGGATGGACGAGGTCGGGTTGACCGGCGACCTACATCCGTTCGTCGCGGAGAACCCCTACTACCGCCAGCTGTTCTACGAAGAGTTGCCCGGTTCGCTCGGCGACCTCACCACCGACCCGAGTCCGGTCAACCAGATCAAGGCCAGCGTCACCTACAACCACGTCATCGAGGGCAGCCTCGCGCTCACCGGTTACTACGCGTGGCAGAAGGTATGCACCAAGGAAGGCATCTTCCCCGGCATGCAGGACCTCGTGAAGCGCATCGGCGACGATGAGCGCCGGCACATGGCCTGGGGCACCTTCACCTGCCGTAGGCACGTCGCCGCGGATGACCGGCTCTGGGATGTGGTGCAGGAGCGCATGGTCGAACTCATGCCGCTCGCGCTGGGCATGATCGAGTGGGTCAACAATCAGTTCCCCGTGAACCCGTTCGGCATCGACGACAAGGAGTACCTCATCTACGCCGCCGACCGCGCGCAGCGACGGCTGTCGGCGATCGAGTCGGCACGCGGGCGCCCGATCGAGGAGATCGATACCGACTACTCGCCCGAGACGCTAGAGGACAAGTTCGGCCAGGAGGACGCCGAGGTGATGCGCGCCGCAGCAGCTGAATAAAGCACGAAAGGCCAACCGGCGGTTGGCCTTTCGTGTGGAGAACGATCTTGGCTAGACCGAGATAACCGAGTCCAGCACGGACAGGAACATGCCAAGCCCGTCGTCGCTCGGTCCGGTGAGCGGTTCGGTGGCGTGCTCGGGGTGCGGCATCAGACCGACCACGCGGCCGTTCGACGACGACACGCCCGCGATGCCGCGCTGCGAACCGTTCGGGTTCTCACCGGCGTAGCGGAACACCACGCGGCCCTCGCCCTCGAGCTTGTCGAGCACCTGCTCGGACGCCTGGTAGCGGCCCTCGCCGGACTTCAGCGGGACGAGGATCTCCGCGCCCGTCTCGTAGCGGCTCGACCACGCGGTGTTGTTCGCCTCGACGCGCAGCCACTGGTCACGGCAGATGAAGTGCAGGCCCTCGTTCCGGGTGAGCGCGCCGGGCAGCAGGCCCGCCTCGCACAGCACCTGGAAGCCGTTGCAGATGCCCAGCACCGGAAGGCCACGGCTCGCGGCGGTGATGACCTCACCCATGACCGGCGCAAAGCGCGCGATCGCGCCGCAACGCAGGTAGTCGCCGTAGGAGAAACCGCCGGGCACGATCACCGCGTCGACCCCCTTGAGGTCGGCGTCGCCGTGCCACAGCGACACCGGCTCGCCGCCGGCCAGCTTCACCGCGCGGGCGGCGTCGACATCGTCGAGCGTGCCCGGGAAGGTGATGACGCCGACGCGGGCCCCTGCCGAGGCGTTCACAGCCGGGTGACCTTCCACTCCTCGATCACGGTGTTGCACAGCAGCGATTCGGCGATCTGCTCGAGCTGCGCGTCATCAACGTCATCGGCGACCTCGAGCTCGAAGCGCTTTCCCTGACGGACGTCCGCGACACCGGCGAATCCCAGGCGGGGCAGCGCACCGACGATCGCCTGTCCCTGCGGGTCGAGGATCTCGGGCTTGGGCATGACGTCGACCACGACTCGGGCCACGGGCTTGCTCCTTGTTGTTCGGTGCTGTGTTCGTGAAGTGCGGGTACGGCAGGCGGCGGTGCGGTACTGCACCCTCGAAACTGCGGCGACCACGAAGTTTACCGCCTCCCCCGCAAGCCACGCCGAGCGTGCGCATACTGGCGGTATGCGACTCGCGCACTTCAAGCATTCGTGTCTGCTCGCCGAACTCAACGGAACGCGGATCCTGTTCGACCCCGGCGTTTTTTCGCACGGTTTCGAGGGACTGACCGGGCTCGATGCGATCTTCATCACACACCAGCATCCCGACCACGTGGACAACGCTCGGCTGCCCGCGCTGATCGAGGGAAACCCCGACGCGGCGCTGTACGCGGACCCGCAGACGGCGGCCCAACTGGGCGACCCGTGGACGGCCGTCCATGCCGGCAATATCTTCGGAGTTGGCAACGTCCAGGTGACCGGAGGCGGGGGCCGGCACGCCGTCATTCACCCGGAACTTCCCGTCATCGACAACACCGTGTACCTGCTCGGCACGCCCGACAATCCGGCGCAGCTGGTGCACCCCGGCGACTCGTTGTGGGTGCCGCCGGTTCCCGTCGACGTGCTCGCCATCCCCGCCGTCGCGCCGTGGATGAAGGTCAGCGAGGCCGTCGACTACCTGCGCGCCGTGCACCCGCGCCTCGCTGTGCCGATCCACCAGGAGGTGGCGTCGGAGGGCGGTCGCGGCATCTACTACTCCCGTCTCGCCGAGATGGCGCACGAGGGCACCGAGTTCCAGGTGCTCACCGAGGAAGACGACACCGAGGTCGCCTGACACCCTTCACGAGTGCAAATTGTGTAAACGGGGCCGAAATTTCGTACCCACGAACACAATTTGCACCCGTTTGGGCGCACTCCCCGCTGCAAACCTTCTAAACGGGGGCGAAGTTTCGCACCCACGAACACAATTCGCCCCCGTTTGGGCGCGCTGACCGAGCTACAGGTGCGCGGCGACCCCGCGGCCCGCGGCGCGGCCGGAGAAGATGCAGCCACCGAGGAAGGTTCCTTCGAGCGCACGGTAGCCGTGTACACCGCCGCCACCGAAACCGGCGACCTCACCGGCCGCATAGAGCCCCTCGAACGGAGTGTCGTCGGGCCGGCGCACCTGCGAGTTCAGATCGGTCTCGATGCCGCCCAACGTCTTTCGGGTCAGCAGATGCAGCCGCACCGCAATCAGCGGGCCGGCCTTCGGGTCGAGCAGCTTGTGCGGGCTCGCGACGCGAGTGATCTTGTCCACCAAGTAATTCCGCGCCCCATGGATCGCGACCACCTGAAGATCCTTGGAATACTTGTTGTCCATCTCGCGGTCGCGAGCGACAACCTCGGCACGCACCTGTTCGTAGTCGAGCAGGCCCTCACCGGTGAGCTTGTTCATCTTCGCGACCAGATCGGCGAGATCGTCGGAGACGAGGAAGTCCACGCCCTTTTGCCTGAACGCCTCGACCGGACCGGGCGCGCCCTTCTTCACCCGCTGCAGCAGCAGACGCATGTCCCGGCCCGTCAGGTCCGGATTCTGCTCCTGACCGGAGAGCCCGAACTCCTTCTCGATGATCTTCTGATCGAGCACGAACCAGGTGTAGTCGTAACCCGACTTGACGATGTGCTCCATCGTGCCGAGCGTGTCGAAGCCTGGATACAGCGGTACCGGAAGCCTTTTTCCGGTCGCGTCGAGCCACAGCGACGAGGGTCCGGGCACGATCCGGATGCCGTGGTTGGGCCAGATGGGATCGCAATTTGTGATGCCCTCGGTGTAGTGCCACATCCGGTCCCGGTTGACGAGGCTCGCCCCGGCCTGCTCGGAGATGGCAAGCATGCGGCCGTCCACGTGCGCCGGCACACCGGCGAGCATGTTCTTCGGCGGCGTTCCCATCCGCTGCGGCCAGTTCTCGCGCACCATGTCGAAGTTGTGCCCAATCCCACCGGACGTGACGATCACCGCTTGCGCGGCAAATTCGAAATCCCCGACAACTGTGCGCGAGGACTCCACTCCGCGCGCCGCGTCGGACGGTTCGAGGATCGACCCGCGCACGCCCGTCGCCGCACCGTCCGTGAGCACGATCTCGTCCACGCGGTGACGGTGCGCGAAGCGAACCAGGCCGCGCTCCACGCCCACCTGCACGCGCCTTTCGAAAACCTCTACCAGTCCCGGACCGGTGCCCCAGGTGATGTGGAAGCGCGGTACCGAGTTGCCCGGACCGATGGCGCCATATCCGCCGCGCTCGGCCCACTGGACAAACGGGAACAGCTTCAAGCCCTGCTGACTGAGCCACGAGTACTTCTCCCCCGCGGCAAATTCGACGTACGCCTGCGCCCACTTGCGCGGCCAGCGATCCTCGCGCTCGCGGTCGAATCCCGCGTTGCCCATCCAGTCCTGGAGGGCGAGTTCGTACGAGTCCTTGATGCCGAGCCGGCGCTGCATCGGGCTGTCCACGAACAACAGGCCACCGAAGGACCAGAATGCTTGTCCGCCAATATTGTTGGCGTTCTCCTGATCGACGATGACGACCTTGCGGCCGGCGTCGACCAATTCGGCGGCGGCGGCCAGTCCGGCCAGCCCTGCTCCCACGACTACGACGTCGGCGACTTCGCTCATGCAGCACACCGTAGCGCGGCACAGAGGCATCGCCGAAGAGATCGGAACTGTTCCGCATTTTGTGAGTAAACGTGATCGAATGTGTGTTTGACTGAGTGTGTGAAGTTGGCCGAGTGGGCGCGGGCGAACGGTGTGCATCCACAAACTGCGTACCGGTGGTTCCGCGAAGATCGGATGCCGGTGCCTGCTCGTCAGTTGGAGTCGGGCACGATCTGGGTGGAGACACCTGCGGCCGATGTGTCCGGGAAAACTGTGGTGTACGCCCGGGTCACCTCATACGACCAGCGTGCCGATCTCGATCGGCAGGTCGCTCGGCTGACCGACTGGGCGACTTCGAACGGGCACACGGTCGGTGAGGTCGTGACCGAGGTCGGGTCCGGGCTGAACGGCAAGCGGCCGAAGTTGCGGCGGATTCTGTCTGACCCTTCTGCTTTGGTGGTCGTCGTGGAGCATCGGGATCGGTTGGCGCGCTTCGGGGTCGAGCATCTCGAAGCGGCGCTGTCTGCCCACGGACGCCAGCTGATCGTGGCCGATCCGGGTGAGACCACCGACGATCTGGTGCGGGACATGATCGAGGTACTCACCTCGATGTGCGCGCGCCTGTATGGCCGCCGCGGCGCACGGAATCGGGCGATGCGGGCCGTGACCGCCACCAGGCACTACGAAGCTCCCGAGGAGGTGCCTGCTGGTGGCCAGGTTCGAGATCCCTGACGGTTGGATTGTGCAGGCGTATCGGTTCGCGCTCGATCCGACACCGCGCCAGGAACGTGCGTTTCGCTCGCACGCCGGGGCAGCCCGCAAGGCGCACAACACGATGCTGGCCGCGGCGATGGCGGTGATGGGTCAGCGGGCCGCGGAACGTTCCTACGGTGTGGCCGAATCGGAGTTGACACCGGCGATGAACTGGTCGCTGGCGGGGCTGCGCCGGGAGTGGAACCGCCGAAAACACGATGTGGCGCCGTGGTGGGCGCAGAACTCGAAAGAGGCCTACAACACCGGCCTCGACGCTCTGGCGCGCGTCTGGACGCGTGGCGAAAGTCCCGCAAAGGCGAGCGCGCTGGGAGGGCGGTCGGTTTCCCCAAGTTCAAGTCCGCGCGCGCCCGCCGGTCGGTGCGGTTCACCACCGGCACGATCCGGATCGAGGCCGACCGGCACCACCTGACCCTGCCCAGGCTGGGACGGATCAAGACGCACGAGTCCACCAGGAAGCTCGCCCGGCGGGTCGACGTGGGTACCGCACGGATTCTGTCCGCGACTCTGAGTGAGGACTCCTCGGGCTGCTGGCACGCCTCGTTCCAGACAATCGTGCAACGCGCTGCCGAAGTCCCCGCACACGTCGGCGCTGCGGAGGCGGTGGTCGGGGTCGATGTCGGCGTACGGGACCTGCTGGTAGTCGCGACTCCGGACGGTCGCGCGGTCGCGCGGGTCGCGGCCCCGAAAGGGTTGGCGGCGGAGCAGCATCGGCTGCGGGTGTTGCAGCGGCGCGCGGCCCGGCAGCGGGGGCCCTACGACCCGGTGACCAAGACCCGCAGGCAGGCGTCGAAGCGGTGGACCAGGACGCAACGCCGCATCGGGTGTGTCCACACGCATGCGGCCGCGGTGCGCCGCGACGTGATGCACAAAGCCACCACCGTCCTGGCCCAACAGCATCGGGTGATCGTGGTGGAGACGTTGAACGCCTTCGGGATGCGCAGCGCCGGTGGTGCCTACAAGCGCGGATTGAATCGCGCCCTGGCCGATGCCACGCTCGCGCAGGTACGAACGATGCTGCGGTACAAGACCTGTTGGTACGGTTCGCTTTTGGTCGAAGCCGACCGCTTCTATCCGTCGTCGAAACTGTGCTCGGCATGTGGGAGGCGAAAGCCAAACCTCACCCTTGCCGATCGGGTATTCCAGTGTGATGACTGCGGTTTCGAGGTCGATCGGGATCTCAATGCCGCAATCAACCTCGCCCGACTCGGCGATACCTGCCCGGGTGAATCGAGTCCCGCCGGGAGTGGCCCGGTGGCAGGACGTGGAGCCAGCCGTGAGACCGAGCCCGCGCAAGCGGGCGACGCAAGAGGCGACGAAGCGTCAACCCCCGGCACCGCCACCCAGCGGATCGGACGGGGACCGCCTTACCGCAAGGCGAGGCT
>NZ_LRRB01000197.1 GCF_001646865.1 Aldersonia kunmingensis
CTGTCGGATATGGGTGCGGCTGCGGCGTTCACCGTGTTGATCGCGGTGCTCATCGCTCTGACCCTGCTGCCCGCAGTGCTCGGCCTGTTCGGCCGCAAGGCGTTCGCCGGCAAGGTGCCGTTCGTGAAGTCGCGCGACTTCGAGGGTGGGGCGAGCGAAGCGACGGGGAATGGATCCGACAGCGAAACCGGCACCGCGGCGCACCGCTTCGCCCGGCTGCTCACCCGCAAGCCCGTAATGTTCCTCACCGCCGGCGTGCTGCTGCTCGGCCTGTTCGCCATCCCGGCGACGCAGCTCGCGCTCGCGCTGCCGAACGAGTCGACCGGTGACCCCGCGACCAGCTCGCGTCAGGCCTACGACCTGATCGACCGCGGCTTCGGTGAGGGCAAGAACGGTCCGCTGCTTGTGGTTGCCGACGCACAGCACGCGACGGTTCCCGCTCAGGAAGCCTTCGACAAGGTGATCGCCACCATCGAGCGTCAGGACGACGTGGCGAACGCGCAGATCGGCGCAGTCAACAGGGCGGGCGACACCGCGCAGATTCTGGTGACGCCGAAGAGTGGCCCGACCAGCGACGCCACCAAGCAGCTCGTGCAGGACCTGCGCAACGCCGAAGGTGAGCTGCACTCGAACTTCGCGGTGTCCTATGGCGTGACCGGTCAGACCGCGATGGAGATCGACATCTCCAAGACGCTCCAGGACGCACTGGTGCCGTACCTCGCGGTGGTCGTCGGACTGGCGTTCCTGCTGTTGATGCTGGTGTTCCGCTCGATCTTGGTGCCGCTCACCGCGACGCTCGGCTTCCTGCTCAGCGTCGGCGCGACGTTCGGCGCGACCGTGGCGATCTTCCAGGAGGGCTGGGGCGGCATCATCAGCAACCCGCAGCCGATCGTGAGCTTCATGCCGATCTTCCTCATCGGTGTGGTGTTCGGCCTGGCGATGGATTACCAGGTGTTCCTGGTCAGCCGGATGCGCGAGGAGTATGCGCACGGCATGTCGGCCAAGGACGCGGTGGTCGCCGGATACGGGCACGGCGCCCGAGTGGTCACTGCGGCCGCGGTGATCATGATGTCGGTGTTCGCGGCGTTCATGGCGGAACCGGACTCGTTCGTGAAGGCGATGGGCTTCGCCCTCGCGGCGGCGGTGTTCTTCGACGCCTTCGTCGTGCGGATGGTCATCATCCCGTCGCTGATGGCGTTGCTCGGCGACAAGGCCTGGTGGCTGCCGCAGTGGCTGGACCGCCTGCTGCCGAATGTCGATGTCGAGGGCGCCAAGCTCGAGGAGCGCTATCCGCGCGACGAGAGTCGGGAGCTCGAACCGGCTCGGTAGGCCTGCGCCGCATACCCTCTGGCGATCCGCATACGCAGTTGCGTATGCGGATCGCCTTTTGGGTGCGCAGTGGTGGCTATTCGCGGGATGCCCGCCGGTGGTTACTCGCCGGTATGCGCGTGAGTCGCGTCAGCAGCCGCAGGTAGTCTTCGATCACCATGTTGACCAGGCTGCTCCGCACGTTTCTATTTCCATATCGCGCACTGCTGACCGGTGTGGTGCTGCTGCAGCTGGTGGCCGTCATCGCGTCGCTGTACCTACCCAGCCTGAATGCCGACATCATCGACAACGGCGTCACCAAGGGAGATATCGAATACATCTGGAAGACGGGGCTGGTGATGCTCGCCGTCTCGCTGGTCCAGATCGTCTGTTCGGCAGTCTCGGTGTTTCTCGGCTCGCGTGCCGCGATGGCCGCGGGCCGCGATATGCGTGGGGCGCTGCTGCACCAGGTCGGCACGTTCTCCGCGCGGGAGGTCGGCTACTTCGGCGCGCCTTCCCTGATCACTCGCAACACCAACGACGTCCAACAGGTGCAGCTGCTCATCGTGATGAGCTGCACGATCCTCGTGATGGCGCCGATCATGTGCGTCGGCGGCATCATCATGGCGCTGCGCGAAGACCTGGAC
Organism: Aldersonia kunmingensis; assembly: GCF_001646865.1. Lineage (GTDB taxonomy): Bacteria > Actinomycetota > Actinomycetes > Mycobacteriales > Mycobacteriaceae > Aldersonia > Aldersonia kunmingensis. The sequence continues at coordinate 1,956 of NZ_LRRB01000197.1, forward strand.
CTGTCCTGGATTCTGTTGTTGGCGGTGCCTGCGCTCGGGCTGTCGATGGCGCTCATCATCGCCCGCATGGTGCCCGGCTTCCGGATGATGCAGACCAAGCTCGACGCGGTGAACCGCGTGCTGCGCGAACAGATCACCGGCATCCGCGTGATCCGCGCCTTCGTCCGCGAGCGCGAAGAGGTGTGGCGCTTCGGCGTTGCGAACAACGAACTCACTGATTCCGCGCTGCGGGTCGGCAAGCTTGCCGCGTTGATGTTTCCGATCGTGATGATGATCAGCAACGTCACCAGCGTGGCCGTGATCTGGTTCGGTGGTCAGCACATCGACAACGGAACGATGGAGATCGGTTCGCTGACCGCGTTGCTCAGCTACATCATGCAGATCCTGATGTCGGTCATCATGGCCTCGTTCTTGGCGATGATGGCGCCGCGCGCGGCGGTCTGCGCCGATCGCATCTCCGAGGTGCTCGACACCGAATCGTCCGTGCGCGCACCCGAGCGGCCCGAGCCCTTCGTCGAGGATCCGGGCATCGTCGAGCTGCGCGCGGCCGAGTTCAGCTACCCGGGTGCCGAGGAACCGGTGCTGGAGGCGGTGAGCCTCCGTGCCGAACCGGGCAAGACCACCGCCATCATCGGCTCGACCGGGTCCGGCAAGAGCACACTGCTGAACTTGATTCCGCGGCTCGTCGACGCCACGGCAGGCAGAGTGCTCGTCGGCGGAACCGATGTACGCGAGCTCGACCTGGACCTGCTGCGTTCACAGATCGCGGTCGTTCCGCAGAAGCCCTACCTCTTCTCGGGCACCATCGCGACCAACCTGCGCTACGGCAACCCAGACGCCACTGACGAGGACCTGTGGCGATGTCTGGAGATCGCGCAGGCCGCCGATTTTGTTCGGGAGATGCCGCAGGGACTCGACACCCCGGTCTCACAGGGCGGCACCACAGTGTCCGGCGGGCAGCGGCAGCGCCTCGCCATCGCCAGGGCGCTGGTGAAATCCCCAAGGGTCTATCTGTTCGATGACTCGTTCTCCGCGCTCGATCTCGCCACCGACGCTCGGCTGCGGCAAGCGCTGGCACCGGTCACCTCTGATGCCTGCGTGATCATCGTCGCCCAGCGCGTGTCCACGATCCGTGAGGCCGACCAGATCATCGTGCTCGAGGATGGCGCTGTGGTTGGGCTCGGTCACCACGATCAACTCATTGCAGAATGCCCCACGTATGCCGAGATCGTCGATTCCCAGCTCGCGGCGGAGGATGCCCGATGACCCGCCCCGGTGGCGCAGTGCCCAATCCCGGTGCGCCGGGACAGAAGGCGAAATCGTTCAAGCCCTCCGTCAGGCGTTTGGTGAGCCAGCTCGCGCCGGAACGGGTCAGGGTAGGCATCATCGTCGCACTCGCCGTAGTGAGCGTGGTGCTGACGATCGTGGGTCCGTACCTGCTCGGCCAGGCGACGAACGTGATCTTCGACGGCGTTGTCGGCAAGCAGTTGCCCGCGGGGGTCTCCAAGGAACAGGCCATCGAGGGGTTGCGGGCCGACGGCCAGGACACCCAGGCCGACATGTTGTCGAGCATGGACGTAATCCCCGGCACCGGAATCGATTTCGACAAAGTCGGCAAGATTCTGATGCTGGCCCTGTTGCTCTACATTGCCAGCTCGATTTTCGGCTGGCTGCAGGCGTATCTGCTGAACTCGGTCATCCAGCGGACGATCCGGCGGATGCGCACCGACATCGAGGCGAAGCTTCACCGGCTCCCGCTGAGCTACTTCGACAATTCGCCGCGTGGTGACGTGCTCAGCCGGGTCACCAACGACGTCGACAACATGTCGCAGGGCCTTCAGCAGACCGTGAGCCAGCTGCTCATGTCCGTGCTCACCGTGATCGGCATCCTCGGCATGATGATCTGGATCTCGCCGCTGCTGGCCTTGATCTCCATCCTCACGGTGCCGGTCGCGGTCGTGGTGACCGCGCAGATCGCGAAGCGGTCGAAGCCGCATTTCGTCAACCAGTGGAAGTACACCGGTGCGTTGAACGCGCAGATCGAAGAGGCCTACACCGGGCATGAACTGGTCAAGGCGTTCGGCCGCGGACCGGAAGTCGAGCGGGCGTTCGACAAGCGCAACGAAGAGCTTTTCCAGGCCAGCTACCGTGCACAGTTCATCTCCGGTCTGATCATGCCGACGATGATGTTCGTCGGAAATATCAACTACGTGCTGGTCGCGGTGGTGGGCGGACTTCGCGTCGCGTCCGGATCGCTGTCGCTGGGCGAGGTGCAGGCTTTCATTCAGTACTCGCGCCAGTTCACGCAGCCGCTCACCCAGATCGGCTCGATGGTCAATCTGCTGCAGTCGGCGGTCGCGTCGGCGGAGCGGCTGTTCGAGATCCTCGATGCCGAGGAGCAGTCGCCGGACCCGGACCGCGAACTCCGCGCCGCGGCCGAATTGGGCCGGGTCGAATTCGAGCGTGTCTCGTTCCGCTATGTCGAGGACCGGCCGCTTATCGAGGACCTCTCGCTGGTCGCCGAGCCCGGCCAGGTGGTTGCGATCGTCGGCCCGACCGGCGCCGGCAAGACCACGCTGGTGAACCTGCTGATGCGCTTCTATGAGGTCGATTCCGGCACGATCAGCGTCGACGGGGTGCCGATCGACGCGATGAGCCGCGACCACCTGCGCTCCCAGATCGGCATGGTGTTGCAGGACACCTGGCTCTTCGGCGGCACCATCCGCCAGAACATCGCCTATGGAGATCCGCTCGCAAGCGAGGACGAGATCATCGCGGCCGCGCGTGCTGCGTATGTCGACCGGTTCGTCCATCAGCTGCCGGACGGCTACGACACTGTGATCGACGAGGAGGGCTCCGGGGTCAGTGCCGGCGAGAAGCAGCTCATCACGATTGCGCGCGCATTCCTCGCGAAGCCGTCCATCCTGATCCTCGATGAGGCAACGAGTTCGGTTGATACCCGTACCGAGTTGCTGGTGCAGCACGCGACCGCCGCGCTGCGCTCCGAGCGCACCGCGTTCGTCATCGCACACCGGCTCTCCACGATCCGGGACGCGAATCTCATCGTGGTGATGGAGCAGGGGCGCATCGTGGAGCAGGGCACGCACGCAGAGTTGCTCGAGGTACGCGGCGCGTACTTCAGGCTCTACAACAGCCAGTTCGTCGGCGCAGCTGTCGAGGCGTGAGATGACTCAACCGACACAGACGCAGGACGACCGCGCTCGGATCGGGTTCACCATCGGTGCCCGCCTCGACGGCCGGCACGGCCGCAGCGGCGTGATCGATACGCCGCACGGCGAAATCCGTACGCCCGCTTTCATTCCCGTCGGCACCCAAGCCACGGTGAAGGCGGTGCTGCCGGAGACGATGCGCGAGCACGGTGCGCAGGCGGTACTGGCCAACGCCTATCACCTGTACCTCCGGCCCGGCCCGGACATCATCGATGAGGCGGGTGGGCTCGGCGCGTTCATGAACTGGCCCGGCCCGAGCTTCACTGACAGCGGTGGCTTCCAGGTGATGTCCCTCGGGGTGGGGTTCAAGAAGGTCCTGGCGATGGAATCCGTTGGCGTGCAGAACGATGACGTCATCGCCAAGGGCAAGGAGCGCCTCGCCAAGGTGGACGACGACGGCGTCACGTTCAAGTCGCATCTCGACGGGTCCCGGCATCGGTTTACTCCCGAGGTGTCGATGCAGATCCAGCATCAGCTCGGCGCGGACATCATCTTCGCTTTCGACGAACTGACCACATTGCTGAATACCCGTGGCTACCAAGAACGTTCGGTGCAGCGCACGCACGAGTGGGCGCAGCGCTGCCTCGACGAGCACGTCCGGCTCACCACGAAGCGCGTACACCGCCCGCGGCAGGCCCTTTTCGGCGTCATTCAGGGTGCGCAGTACGAGGACCTGCGGCGCAAGGCATGCCGCGGCTTGAGTGAGCTGGTCGGCCCGGACGGCGAGGGGTTCGCCGGGTATGGCATCGGTGGCGCACTGGAGAAGCACAACCTCGGCACGATCGTGGGCTGGTGCAGCGACGAACTGCCGGAGGACAAGCCGCGGCACATGCTCGGAATCAGCGAGCCTGAGGATGTTTTTGTCGCGGTGGAGAACGGCGCGGACACCTTCGACTGCGTGAACCCGTCCCGCGTGGCGCGTAATGCCGCGGTGTACACACTCGATGGTCGGTACAACGTCGACACCAGTCGCTGCAAGCGGGATTTCACGCCGATCGACGCCGAATGTGATTGCTACACCTGCGCGAATTACACGAAGGCCTACCTGCATCACCTGTTCAAGGCCAAGGAGATGGTGGCGTCCACGTTGTGCACGATCCACAACGAACGCTTCACAATCCGGCTGGTCGACGAGATTCGCGCGAGCATCGACGGCGGCTATTTCGACGAGTTCAAAGCGCAAACGCTCGGCCGGTGGCAGCCCAGGAAGAAGTTCACCTAGGCCGCCACCGTCGAACGTCTGTGGATCGTGCGCGCGTCGATCAGTTGGTCTGGTTGTTGAGCGTGAGACCCGCTCGCGGCCAGTCGAATCGGAGTAGCTTTCCGGTGCTCGACGCCGTGACGTAGGCCGTGCGCATGTCGGGACCTCCCCAGCAGATGTTCGTGATGCCGGGGTCGCCATCTGAATCGATGGCGACGAACTCGACCAACTCGCCGTCCGGGCTGATTACGCAGATGCCGGGTGTGGCCAGTGATGCGACGCAGATGTTGCCGTCGGCCTCGACACCGAGCGAGTCGAAGTAGCGGAAGTCGGGCGAGGCATAGAGGAAGTTGCCACCGCCGGAGCCGGCGAGGGTGCGGCCGCCGACGAGCTCACCCGGACCGGTGACGTCCCACCACCAGACGCGCGCGGTGTAGGTCTCGCTGACGTAGAGGCGTGTGCCGTCGGGGGAGAGGCCGATTCCGTTGGGGCCGTTCATTTCCGAGGCGACAAGGCGGATGGACGAACCGTCGCTGGTGCCGTAGTAGACACGGCCGTGATCGGTACCTTGGCTGGTGGACTTGCCGTGGTCGGTGAAGTAGAAGCCGCCGTGCGCGTCGAAGACGATGTCATTCGGGCCGCGGAGGGAGGTACCGTCGCATTCGGTGTAGAGCGTCTCGACCTTGCCGGTTTCGAGGTCGACGGCCTGAATGCTGCCGCCGGTGTAGTCGTCCGGGGTGCCGCCGGCGAAGACGTAGCCGTACGCTTCGGTGGCGTTCATCCCTCCGCAGTTGGCGATGTACACGCGACCGTCGGGGCCGATCGCGGCACCGTTGGGGCCGCCGCCGACTTCGGCGACCACCGTGTTGGTGCCGTCAGGGCTGACTCGGGTGAGCGTGCCGCGGTGGATTTCGACAACCAGAGCGTCGCCGTTGGGCAGGGCCACCGGGCCCTCGGGGAATTTCAATCCGGTCGTAGCGACGGTGAAAGACATAGGGGTTCTCCTTGGTTCGTGCGCTTGGCGCGTGGACTCAGTCGGTTGCGAACTGGTCGCGCAGGACGTTCTTGCGGATCTTGCCGCTGACGGTTTGGGGCATCTCGTCTACGAAGATGACCTTGCGGGGCTGCTTGAAGGCTGCGAGTTGCGACTTGCAGCTGCTGACGACACCCTCGGCGGTCAGCTCGGTGCCTGGCTTGCGGACGACGACGGCAGTCACGACTTCGCCCCACTTTTCGTCGGGCGTTCCGATGACCGCCGCACCGAGGACGTCGGGGTTGGTGTAGATCGCGTTCTCGACCTCGCTGGAGTACACGTTCTCGCCGCCGGAAATGATCATGTCCTTGGCGCGATCGACGATGTAGAGGAAGCCCTCCTCGTCCTGACGTGCCAGGTCGCCGGTGTGGAACCAGCCGCCCTTGAATGCTTCGGCGGTCGCCTCGGGATTGCCGAAGTAGCCCTTGGTCACCTGGTCACCCTGGACGACGATCTCGCCGATTTCACCTATCGCGCAGTCGTTTCCGCTCGGATCGACGACGCGGGTATCGACGAGGGACATCGGCTTGCCGACGGCGTCGAGCAGGTGTTCTTCGCCCGCGGCCGCCCGGACGTGCGCAGCTTTGTCGAGCGTGAGCATGTTGCCGCCGAGTTCGGTCATGCCCATGCCTGCGTAGACGATGGGCCCGAACCGATCGATGGTGTGGCGCAGCACATCAGCGGGAATCTTCGACGCCCCGTAGCCCATCCACTCCAGGCTGCTGAGGTCGTAATCGTTGATCTTGGGGTGGGAGAGCAGCATCTGCATCATGGTCGGCGCGAAGCCACCGCTGGTGACACGGTTTTCCTGTACCAACTGCATCCACCGCTCGGGATCCCAGCCCGACATCATCAGCACCGTGCCGCCGTGGAACTGGTGCAGCGGGGTCAGGTAGCCGGCAATGTGGCACAGCGGCATAGCGTTGAGGAAGCAGGTATCCGGCGTCGGGTCGTAGGCAATTGCCGACTGGATAATCGCCGTGTTGAGGTTGCGGTGGGTCAGCCGGGCGCCCTTGGGCTTGCCGGTGGTTCCACTGGTGTACATGAGCCACGCATCGTCGTCATCGCTGATCTCCAGCACAGGGACAGCGGTCGATGCGGACCCGAGGACGCTCTCGTAGGTCGTGAAACCCGTTGTCTCCTCGCCGATTACGACGATGTGCTCGACAGTCGTGAGTTCGGAGCGGTAGTCGGCGATCGCCTCGAGGTACTTCGCTTCCACAATCAGCACGCGGGCCCCGGAGTCGTTAAGGATCCAGACCCATTCCTTGGGGTGCAACCGGAAGTTGAGCAGGGTCAGGACCATGCCGGCGGTCGGGACACCGTAGTAAGCCTCGATGTACTCCAGGTTGTTCTCCGACAGCAGGGCCACTCGGTCACCCGGTGCCGCGAGACCGCTCAACCCGTTGGCCAGGCGCAGGGCGCGTTGGTGAAGCTCGGCGTAGGTCCGAGCGTCGGAGCCATCGTCCATGGCGAGCGCGGTCCGCTGGGGGAAACGAGCGGCGTTCCGCCGCAGAAGGTCGCTGTAAAGCATGTGGGGCTCCAGTCAGCACGAGGCCTATTGGGTGTGGATTGCACACAATCTATCGTGTGAGTGCCGAGGATCACAAGTCCCGGTGTGGATTCAGCTCGGCGGCCAAGGCTAGGCGGAGTGAGTTGTATACAATAATGCGGTGGGATCCGCTGAGGATTCGTCGAACAGACAGTGCGATGGAAGGGATGCGCGGTGGAAATCGTTGAGGTGAGCCCCCGCGACGGGCTGCAGAACGAGGCGGTGCACGTCTCGACTGCCGACAAGATCGCGTTGATCGAGCGTGCGATCGCCTCCGGATTGCGCCGCATCGAGGCAACCAGCTTTGTGCACCCGACTGCGGTGCCGCAGATGGCCGATGCCGAGGCCGTCATGGCCGGGGTACCGCGCCGCGCCGACGTCTCCTACAGCGGCCTCGTACTCAATCGCCGCGGTTTCGATCGTGCGGTGGCGGCGGGCGTTGACGAGGTGAACTTCGTCGTCGTGGCGTCGGAAACCTTCAGCCAACGCAACCAGCGAATGTCGGTCGCGGACTCGGTACAAACGGTGCGCGACCATGCCGCCGATGCCCGTGCTGCCGGTATCGGGGTGTCGGTCACGATTGCCACAGCATTCGGTTGTCCGTTCGAGGGGGAGGTTCCCGACTCCGCGGTCCTTGCCCTGGCCGGGCAGGTGGCCGACCTGGGCGTGGACGAGATCGCGCTGGCCGACACGATCGGGGTCGGGGTGCCGTCCCAGGTCGCTCGACTGGTCGCGGGAACCGCCGCGGCCGCGCCGGGAATTCGGCTGCGCGGGCACTTCCACAACACCCGCAACACCGGCTACGCGAACGCGGTCGCCGCACTCGACGCGGGGGTGACGGTGCTGGACTCCTCGATCGGCGGGATCGGCGGGTGCCCCTTCGCGCCGGACGCCACCGGCAACATCGCGACCGAGGATCTGGTCTATCTCCTTGACCGCAGTGGTATCGCCTCGGGCGCCCGGCTGCCGGAATTGATCGAGGCGTCAGACTGGCTCGGCGGGGTGCTCGGCGCTCAGGTCCCCGGGCAGCTTGCCCGCGCCGGCGGCTTCCCGGGCTGAGACGCCGAACAGTTCGTCCACCCCGTCGCTGCTGGTCGCCGCGAGGTGGGCGAGGAGCACGTCGCGGCCCTGCAGGACGTGCTCGTACATCAGGGCCGATGCCCGGCGTCCGTCTCCGGCGACGATCGCGTCGCGAATCAGCTGGTGGAACAGGTGTGAGCGCTCGGTTTGGGCGTGGTCGTATTGGCGGAATGCCTGGAAGACCAACGGAACATCGGTGGTGCGTTCGAGTAGCCGGCTCAGCCGCTCGTGCTCGGCACCGGCGACGATCGCCCCATGGATCCGGCTGTTCGCGGTGTCAACGGCCCGCACACGATCGATCATGTCCGCCGGTGGCGCTGTGAGAGCGAGCGCGAAAGCCTCGATCCCCGCGTCGAGTTTTTCCAGCGTGGCGTGGTCGATGCGCTCGGCGGCCAATTCGGCGGCGTAGGCCTCGAGGCGGGCGCGAAGTCCGTACGTGTCCGACACATCCGCCATCGACACGGTGCGAACGATGGATCCACGGTTGGGTTCGCTGCGGACCAGTCCCTCGGCCTCGAGTCGCCTGAGAGCCTCGCGGATGGGAGTCCGGGACAGCGAGAACTCCTCGGCGATCCTTTGTTCGATCAGGCGCTGACCGGGCTTGTAGCGCCCTTCGACGATCGCCTGCCGAATCTGCGAGTAGGCCACCTGGCCCGGTGCCTGCGGTGTGGTTGCCACGCTGCCTCTTTGGTGTGTGCGGATTCGATTTACGGGCAAGCCTAGCCCGCTAGCTCTGCCATCTTTGTATGCAGAATGTGCCAATTATGGCACTTAACGGTGAAGAAGTGCGATAATTGCGTACAATCGACGCATGGCTACGACTCTTGGCCCCCTCGGCGGCCTGCGCGTGATCGAACTGGGAAGCTTCATCGCCGGCCCCTTCGCGGGCCAGCTCCTGGGTGATTACGGCGCCGAGGTGGTCAAGATCGAGGCGCCGGGATCCGGCGATTCGATGCGGCGATGGGGTATCACGGTTGAGGGCGAAAGCCTGTGGTGGCCCTCCATCGCCCGGAACAAGAAGTCGGTGGCGATCGACCTGCGCCAACCCGAGGGCCGGGAGCTGATTCGAAAGCTCGTCGCCGAAGCCGACATCGTCCTCGAAAACTTCAGGCCCGGCACCCTCGCAAAGTGGGGCCTGGACTATCCGGCCCTCTCAGCGATCAACCCGAAGATCATTCTCGTGCACGTCTCGGGGTTCGGTCAGGACGGGCCACGCGCGACCGACGCCGGTTTCGGCAGCGTCGGCGAGGCGATGGGCGGCATTCGGCATACGACCGGCAATCCCGAGCTGCCCCCGACCCGGACCGGCATCAGCCTCGGCGATTCCCTGGCCGCCCTTTTCGCCGTGATCGGAACGCTCGCGGCGGTCCACGAACGTTCGGTCAGCGGCCGTGGCCAAGAAGTGGACGTGGCGATCTACGAGGCAGTGGCCGCTTTGATGGAATCGACGATGGCCGACCACGAGATCGGCGGAGTGACCCGTGGGCGTACCGGATCGGTGCTGCCTCGCGTCGCTCCGTCGAATGTGTATCCGACGTCGGATGGGGCCGAGGTGCTGATTGCGGCCAACGCGGACAACGTCTTCCGCAGGCTCTGCACCGCCATGGGTCGAACCGAGCTGGCGGATGATCCACGATTCGCCGAACACGGTCCGCGAGGCGAGAACATGGCCGAGATCGACGCGCTCATCAGTGAGTGGACAGCAACGATGACCTCCGACCTGCTGTTGAAGACGATGGAGGACAACGGCGTTCCCGCCGGCCGCATTTACACCGCCCCGGACATGCTCGCCGATCCGCACTACGCGGCGCGGAACATGGTGGTGCGCCTCGTCAACCAGTTCGGTGTGGCCGTCCCCGCCACCGGCGTCGTACCCAAGTTCTCCCGGTCCAGGCCCGAGACCCCTGTTCCTGGCCCGGGCCTCGGTGAGCACACCCGCGAGATTCTCGCCGAACTCGCAGGCATCGACGACAGCCGATGGGCTGACTTGCAGTCGGCTGGTGTCGCTACTGGAGTCGAATAGCTGACACCTTTGTCGTCTGGGGGCCAGTCTCTGCGTGACCTGGATCACGGTCACGCCGCGTCACGTCCCGACCGCCCACCTCGTCTTCCTTGTGTAGCCACCTAGAGCAAGGAGAGATCGATGGAACCGCGAATCGACGTGTTCAACAACGCAGTTGCCGGCGCCTTCGTCAAGCGACTGAACGCCGCGAGCCGGGTCGTCGTCGAATCGTCGCTGCCGCGCAGCATCGCGCATCTGGTCGAGCTTCGGGCCAGTCAAATCAACGGCTGCGGGTTCTGCACCGACATGCACAGCAAGGACGCGGCAGCGGCCGGCGAGACCGCTCAGCGCCTGAATCTTGTTGCGGCCTGGCGTGAGGCGACTGTGTTCACCGAACCAGAGCGTGCCGCTTTGGCGCTGGCGGAGGAGGGCACCCGGATCGCCGATGCGGCGGGCGGGGTCAGCGACGACACCTGGGATCAGGTGCGCAAGCATTTCGACGATGAGCAGATCGGCGCGCTGATTTCGCTTGTCGCGCTGATCAATACCTACAACCGGCTCAATGTGATCGTGAAGATGCCGGCCGGCAGCTACGAACCGGGCATGTTCGGCTGAACAAGCCATGTCGCGCACGTTTTGCGGCCACCGCGCACGCCCCGGCGTGCGCGGTGACGCGCATTGGTGCGCGTTGATAGCGGGGATGCACCCGGCGGGTGCGGCTATCGGGATCGGTCGCGGTTTGCGGCACGCACTGCCGCCGCCACGTCCGGCTCGCCCGCCGCACTGAGTCCGGCGACCACGCCGTCCACGTCACCGGCGGGCCTGTTCTGGCTGAGTTTGAATTTGGCCTGGATCCGGGTGATTCGCAATTCGATTCCGACGATCGCCCGCAACTGCCCGGCGATGAATTTGCTCGGTGCATCGTCCACCGACCACGGCGGTTCGTTGCCGGCTTCGTGCATGTCGGTGAGGCGCCGGACCAATCCCTCGACCCACTCGGTGTCGTCGTGCACGATCAGCTCGCCGTACACGTGCGCGGTGACGTAGTTCCACGTCGGTACTACCCGATGGTGCTCGGTCTTGCGCTCGTACCAATTGGGCGAGACATACGCGTCTGGCCCACGCACGATCACCAGTGCTTCCCCGATCGGGGGCGCCTGCCACTGATCGTTGTTGCGCGCGAGATGTCCGAGCAGCGCTCCGTGCGCACCCGCGTCCGGCTCGAAAATGAACGGCAGCAAGGTCGCGACGAGTCCCGACTGGGTCGAGGTGATGAGATCGGCGGCGCCGTTGTTCGTCAGCAGTTCGGCGACCGCGTGGTCGTCCGGAACGAAATGCGCCGGTAGATACATCGCCGCTACACCGAAGCCCGATCGAGGTGCTCCGCGTAGCTCGGCTCGCGCTTCTTGAGGTAGGCGATCACCCGGTAGGTGATGGGCATGACGAGGAGCTCGACGATCGTCTTCCAGAGGAAGCCGACGATCACGTAGTTCACGAAGTCGCGCCACGTGCTGATGCCGATGGCGCCCGCCGCGATCGAGCAGAAGATCAATGTGTCGGCGAGTTCGCCGACCACGGTCGAGCCGAGCAATCGGGCCCAGAGGTGCCGTTCGTGGGTGCGCTTCTTGATGAGCACCAGTACGAATGAGTTCAGCAGCTGCCCGACGAGGTAAGCGGCCAGGCCGGCCACGACGAGGCGCGGCACCACACCGACGACAGTCTCAAAGGCTTCCTGGTTCTCGTAGAAATCGGCGGGCGGCAGTTCCACGGCGATCCAGAAGCACAGCGTCGCCAGCAGCAACGAGCCGAAACCGATCATGATCGCCCGACGGGTTGCGTAGAAGCCGTACACCTCGCTGAGCACGTCACCGAGCACGTATGCGAGCGGGAAGAGGAAGAACGCACCGTCGGTATTGATCGGCAGGATCTGCAGCGGCCCGAGGGACACGTCGGCGTCACCGAAGAACGCGACGCCCTTTGTCGCGCACACATTGGAGATGATCAACGTGGCGGTGAACAGCGCAACGATGATCGGGTAGTAGCTCTGCGCGACACGTGCGAACGCCGTGCCCGTGTCGATGCGCGCGGAGTGCTCCGCGGGGGTGTCCTTGCTGCCTTGCACCCGCCGAGTCTAGGCGGCGAAGGTCCAGGGCTCGCGCGGTAGTCGGGCCGGGTCGAAGCTTTCCAGCAGTTGGGCGGGGGTCGAGCCGTGCAATCCGAGCGACGCGGCGAGGTGCTCGAGAACGGCGGCAGGGGAGTGTCCCAAGGCCTGCTGGTCGGACAGAGTGACAGCGCCATCGCGTTTTGCGAGGCGTTTGCCCTCGGCGTTGACCGCCAGCGGCACGTGCGCGTACTCCGGCGCGGGCAGTTCGAGAAGCGATGCGAGATAGGCCTGCCGTGGACTCGACGGCAAGAGGTCGTCACCTCGTACCACCTGGTCGATGCCCTGGTCGGCGTCATCGACAACGACCGCAAGGTTGTAGGCGGGGGTGCCGTCGCCGCGTTGCAGCACCATGTCGTCGACGAGTCCGCGGTAGCGGCCGTGCAGCCGGTCGTCCACTACGAAATCCCGTACCTGCGCGCGAAGCCGCATTGCCGGCGGACGGCCCTCGCCGCGTCGCTGCGACCGCTGGGTATCGGTCAGGTTGCGGCAGGTGCCGGGGTAGGCGCCCTGCGGGGCATGCGGCGCGGACGCGGCCTGTTGGATCTCGCGCCGCGTGCAGTAGCACTCGTAGACCAGATCGGCGGCGGCGAGTCGGGCGACCGCGGCGTGGTACGCGTCGAGTCGATCGCTCTGGTGTGCCACCGGACCATCCCAGTCGATTCCGATCGCCGCGAGGTCGGCGAGTTGGCGTTCCTCGGCTCCGCGGCGAACCCGGTCGAGATCGTCCACGCGGATGAGGAATCGCCGCCCCGTGGAGCGGGCGAACAGCCAGGCGAGCAGGGCGGTACGGAGGTTGCCAAGGTGCAACTCGCCGGACGGGCTGGGAGCGAAGCGACCGGCCCCGGGTGGATTAGCCGCCGCCGCGTTGGTCATGGCGTGATTGTGCCCTGCCCGCCGGCCCCTTCGGCGGTGGGTTGGTGCGCAACTTTCAGCGGATGAAGTGGCGCGGGTTCGCCACCCGCAAGCGGGCAAGAACCGCGGTTGAAATGTCCTGGCGCACGGTGGCATCTGTGTAGGGCAGCACGCCAGACCGCAGCAGCAGAGCGAGTTCGGTCTCGGATTCGCAGCCCAGCTGACCCAGCAGCAGTTGTAGCTCCTCGTCGGCACTGTCACCGGCCGCGACTTCCCGTGCGGCAGTGCGGAGCAAATTGGCGCAGATCAGCAGTTGATAGCGCTCGCGGTCGTGACTGCCGAGTGCCGAGGCGATCTCGTCGGTGAGGGTTCCTGCGACAAGCTCGAGAATTTCGGCCAGCCGCGGCCGGTCGTGCACGGTCGGTCGCGGTGCGCGCGGCTCCGAGGCAGGCACGTCATTAAGCAGACCGAGGATGAGCAGCAGATCGTACTCGGACTCGCAGACCCGGCGCCCGATCGCGGCCAGCTCGAGCGAGTGCTCAGCACCGCTGAGGTGCCGTTCGGCCTGGAATCGGCTGAGCACCAGCCACTTCAGCGTGCCAAAGGCCTCCCACCAGTGCAGCTCGGCAGCCGATGGGCGGACGTCGGTGGCGCGCTGGTAACCGTCGAGCAGTTGTTCACGGGTGCCGAGACCGCCGACGGGCTCCGGGGCGCCGAATCGCCAGGCGCGGGTGCAGAGCCAGCCCAGGTCCTCGATCGGGTCACCGAGATGGGCCAACTCCCAGTCGAGCACGCCCTGGATGCCAGTGCTGTCGATGAGCAGGTTTCCGACACGGAAATCACCGTGTACCAAGGCATCTGCGCGCTTCGCGGGCCGGTTCTCGCGCAGCCAGCGCAATCCGACCTCTACGGCGGGCCGAGGCTCGTTCATGTCGAGGTAGATCTTCTCGATCGCATCTAGCGGATCGGTCGTGTCGAGCATGCCGAGTCCGGCCGTGTCACTGCGGTGGATGAGGCCGAGTGCGAAGCCCATGTCCTCGGCGAGATGCGTACGGATCTGCTCGAATTCGGGGTCGCGCTGCAGCTTGCGCGGCATCGCTTCGCCGTCGACCTTGTCCATCAACAGATATGGCGCGTCGATGCCGGGTGCGGTATCGCCACTGGCGAGCACGGTGGGCACGGGAACGCCCGCGACGCCAGCGGCCCGCAGGCAGGCAGCCTCGGCGCGCATCCGGTCCGCGTCGCCGTGACCGGGCGGGTCGCGACGCAGCACCACCGGGACGTGCTGTCCCTGCGCGTCGTAGGTATCGACGAGCCACGTCTGACGACTGGCGCCACCGGTGAGTTGCCTTGCCTCGCCGACGGTTACCTTACTTCCGGTCGTTGCGTTGAGCACCTCCCGAATGCCTTCTGCGAGCGACAGGGTCGCTTCGATCACCGCCATGGCGCCGCGTCCGGATTGCGCAGCAGTCGCTTTGCGGTGGACATGCGATGCACCTCGTCCGGCCCGTCGTAGACGCGGGCGTAACGGGCGTGTCGATACATACCTTCGAGTGGCGTATCGCCGGTCAGACCGAGCGCGCCGTGCACCTGAATGGCGCGGTCGACGACATTGTGCAGCATCTGGGCGCCCCAGAACTTGATCAAACCGATCTGCACGCGGGCGTCCTCACCGGCGTCCATTGCGCGAGCGGCGTCGAGCGTCATGAGCCGGTGCGCGTGGATCTCGGCCGCGGATTCTGCGATGTAGCGGTGGATTTCGCCCTTCTCCGATAGCAGCGAGCCATGCGCGTAGCGAGTATTGGCCCGCTCGCACATCAGCTCGAAGGCACGCTGCGCCTGGCCGAGCCAGCGCATGCAGTGGAAGATCCGGCCCGGGCCGAGGCGGTCCTGTGCGATGACGAAGCCCTTGCCCCGCTCGCCGAGCAGGTTCGCCGCCGGAACGCGGACATCGGTGAGTCGCACCTCGTAATGGTCGCTCGGGTCGTGGCCCATCGTCGGGATCGAGCGCACGATCTCGAATCCGGGCGTATCCGTCGGCACGATGATCGAGCTGATGCGCGAGTGCCGCGGAGTGTCCTCGGATTCGGTGCGTGCGAAGACGCTGCAATAGCCCGCGTGCGCGACACCGGTGGTGAACCACTTGTGCCCGTTGATCACCCAGGTATCACCGTCGAGTTCGGCGCGCGTCTCGATCAGGGTCGGGTCGGAGCCGGCCACGTCGGGCTCGGTCAGCCCGACCGACGGGAGGAAATCGCCGCGGACGAGCGGCGGAATCCAGCGCTGCCTCTGTTCCTCGGTGCCGTGCTTACGCAGCATGATGCAGTCCTGCATGGACACCGAACCGACGGCGAGCTGGCCGTACTCGGACCGGCCGATGACCTCGTTGAGGAACACGAAGTCCAGGAACGGAACGCCGCCACCACCAACATCGGCTGGATGGCCCAGCGCCCACAGGCCGAGTTCCTTTGCGCGCGAACGCAGAACGGTCAGTTGCTTTGCCGCTTCCTCGCCGCCGTGGTTCAGCGTCGGCTCGGCCGGGATCACCTCGTCGTCGATGAAAGTGCGCATCCGCGCACACAGTTCGGCGAGGGCTCCCTCAGGCTGGTTCGCGGTCATCAGCGCGGCCCCCGATTGGCCGCGGCGTGCTTCATGAGCGGAACGATGGCGGCCGAGTCGACGTATTCGTCGATCCGCGTGATCTGCCCGTCGACCACCTGTACGAACATTGCCGCAGGCACTTCGAGTGGCCCGTGTCCGGGCAGATCGGCGCGCAGGACGTGCTGCTGTGCGAAGCCATCGGGCAGCTCAGCGCGCCGGATGTCCTCGTAGCGGAAGTTCTCCAGCGTGTTGGAGAGCCAGCGAAGCACGCGGAGGTTCTCGGCAACGGTCTCCTCGATCCCGTTGTCGTTGTGCCAGATCTTGGCGTGCGGCGCGTAGAGAGTGGTGAGGGTGGCCACGTCACCGCGGCACACCGCGGCGAAGAAGCGATCGGCAATGTCGTTCATGCGGATATCTCTTCTCCTCTTTGGGGGGAATGAATGGTCAGTCAGTGGCGTGGTGCGCTCACGCAGTGTCGAGACCGAGCGCGCCGACACACATCTGATCGAGGGTGTCGAGCAGGGCGGCTTCATTCGCCTCGTCGCCTTGGACGAGCCACAGGTACAGGGTGTGATCGACCATCGCGGACATCGCGCGCGCGGCGAGCTCAGGATCGAGCGACTTCCGGACGAGCCCTTCGGACTGCCAGCGGGCGATGGCGCGGGCCTGGCGCTCGATCAGTTGGTGACGGTGGTCGTGGCGCAGCTGGCGGAACTCTTCGTTGAAGGTGGCGACCTGCTCAACGATGGCCATCAACTGCGCGTTCCGCCGGTAGGCCTGGTAGTAGGCGCGGTTGGCCGAGATGAGTCGCTCGGCCGGCGACATCTGGGTGTCCGTGGATTCGCGGCGGTGGATGTCCTCGAACAGCTGGGTGCTGAGCACTCGGAAGATGTCTTCCTTGGACTCGAAGTACCGGTAGAACGTGCCGTAGGAGACATTGGCCTCCTGCGTTATCAGCTCTACGCGGGCGTCGGGGAAGCCAACGCGCTCGAACACGGTGCGAGCCGCATCGAGCAGGGCATCGCGCGTTTTCCGGCCGCGTGTCGTCAGCGTCTCGACCGGTGCTGGACCCGAAGGACTGTTGACAGATGACTTGGCCACGGTCAAACTATTCATGAAAAGTGACATGACTGTCAAGTCACTTATTGCACCAGCCACCCGGCTCGTAGCGCCGAAAGGACCGTCATGAACGCCCCCGAACCGAAGTACGAATTTCGCGGTATCAACCACCTTGCGCTCGTGTGCTCGGATATGAAGCGCACGATCGACTTCTATTCCGGCGTCCTCGGCATGCCGCTGATCAAGACGCTCGACCTGCCGGGCGACCTCGGGCAGCACTTCTTCTTCGACTGCGGCGGCGGCAACAGCATCGCGTTCTTCTGGCTCTCGGATTCGCCGGAAGCGGCGCCGGGGGTCGCCGCGCCGAAGGGCCTGCCCGATGAGGGCGAACTCGCCAGCGCGATCGGCTCGATGAACCACGTCGCATTCCAGGTCCCGTTGGAGAAGTTCGACGAGTACTACGCGCGCATGAAGGCCGAGGGCATCAAGGTCAGCCGGATCCTCAACCACGACGACAGTCCGCATGGTGTGTCCCGCGAGGTGCATCCCGGCACCTTCGTGCGGTCCTTCTATTTCATGGACCCCGACGGCGTGCTTCTCGAATTCGCCAGCTGGACACGCGAATTCACCGACGCGGACGTCACGCACGAGCCGAAGACCGCGGCGGACCGCAAAGTCCGCTCCGAGCTCTGACACCTAACACTTCGAAAGGATTCACCTATGCCCCGACTTCGGGAGATCCCGCGCGCTGAGGTCAGTGACGAGAAGATTCTGTTCTTCTACGACCGGCTGTTCGGCCCGGATAAGGATCCGGCCGTCGACCACGGCACCATCCACGCCACTCCCGGCGACTGGTGGACCGTGTTCGCGCAGTCCCCGGCCGTGTTCAAGCACGCTGTGCGCGGTTTCTCGCTGTACCGCAACGCCAAGCTCGACCCCCTGCTGCGCGAGCTCGGGCAGGGCCGGGCTGGATACGCCCGTGGCAGCCAGTTCGTCTTCTCCCAGCACTGCAAGCAGATGCGTTCGCTCGGCATGTCCGAGAGCAAGATCGCGGCGTTGCCGGCCTGGCAGGTGAGCGACGAGTTCAGCGAGCTCGAGCGCGCGGTCCTGGCCTACACCGATTCGCTCGTCTACGACGGCGGCCGGACCTCCGACGGCGTGTTCGAGGTCCTGCAGAAGCACCTCTCCGACGAGGAGATCATGGAGCTGACGTACATCACCTGCATGTACGACATGCACGCCACGATCTGCCGTGCTCTCAAGCTGGAGTTCGACGACCGGCCCGAGCCCATTGAGGAAGTTCGTGTGCCCGAGGGCGTCGAGGTCGCGGACCTTTCCGCGGATCTGTCCGGCGAATAAGTCTCAGCCGCGAAGGCGGGGTCGCAGATCGTCCTCCGGGACATCGGCGGCCCCGCTTTCGAGTCTGTCGGCCAATTGCTCGGCGTAGGCGGCAAGCCCAGGCGAGTCGATTCCGTACGGCGCCGGCTCCTGCGAGAGCCGGAGCGCGGCTCGGCGCAGCAGCGTGATCGCACCCTTCGGATTGCCGCGCTGAATATGCGTGACGCCGACGGCCAGCTGAGCCAGGCCCTGCCACAGCACCCGCTCCTCGTCGGGGCCGTTCTTCCACGCCGCCTCGAGCACCTCGTGGGCATGGAAGGCGCGGCCGCGATCGATCAACTCCTGTGCGTAGCGCAGGGTTTCGTCCGGCGGCAGATCGAGATCATCGGGGATGCGCTCGACGCCCTCGCTGCCGGGTGGCAGGGGGCGGCCGAGTTCGTCACGGGGACGGGCGTTTCGCGCCCGGCCCGTGTCGTCGCGATCTCGTCCGGCCATATTGCCAGGGTACTGAGCCTGAGTCGTTTGGTCATCGCAGCCATGATTGCGGCGGTTCGTAGTCGTCGTCGTCCGCGTCTTGGCGCGGGCTTGGACTGGGCGGGGTGACGGCTGGGCCGCCCCACGTCCAGACGAAGTTCGGCGACTCCTTCAGTTCTGCCACTTCGTGCGGCAGTGGTCTAGCGCGGAATTCGATTTCGCTCCAACGGCATTCGCCGGAATGCACCCGATCCGCGAAATTCCGCAGCTCCGGTGACGCGTGCTCTGTCGAGGCGAGATTGGACATGAATTCTTCGGTCACCAGCGTTGGCTCGGACAGGATTGCGTGCACGTCAAGCCGCTCAACGCGCAGCCGGGCGGTTGCGAGCTCGTCTGAACGGTCCATGAGGCGGCGGTACGCCTGCTCGATATCCGGGTCGAGGTCCGGCTCGTACCGGTCCGGACGGTTTGGCGTCATCCGTCCTCCCACGGTTGGCGTTCAGAGCCCACCTCATAGCCTTCTCTCGGCCGGTCGAGTGTGGACTTGATTTCCGTGGCGGAGGCTATGTCGTTGGCTATGGCTACTTTTCGAGCGCCGTTCTTGATGCCCTCGCGAATCTCGTTGGCCACGACGGTGAGCCCGTCGTTGACGATCCGGCCGACCGGGCCCTCCCATTTCATCGCGGCGATCTGCCGTCGTGCCCAGTTCTCCTCGAAGGCGATGGCCGCCTTGCCATCCCAGTACTCTCCGACCCGACTTACGCTGGCGTCGAGGTTCTTTCCCGTCGCTTCCATCGCGTTGCCGGCGACCTTGTATGACTCGCCGATCCGCTTGAGCTCGTTCCAGTTGCCGGTGATGGGCGATAGAACCATGTCGAGCGGGTTGACCTCTGTGCCAATCGTCCTGGTGATGCTCTTGATTGTTTCGTTCACATCGCCCAACCACCCGGCGACCTCGGTCACGAGATCGGCGACGTCCTCCTTGTTCGCCGAGGGTGGATCGAGCTTGAAGGTTTCGGGCTTGCTGTAGGTAGCGACGTTGCCGTACGCATCGGTCTGTCCGGGGCGCTCAATGTCTGCGCCGTACTCGACCGGGGCGGCGCTGGGCACGTCGTGGGTGACGGCGTTCAGCGCGGCGTAGTTCTTTTGCTCCTGGTCGTGGTACATCCACGCTGCCTTGTTCAGTTCGATGCCAGTGCTGGTACTGGCTACCCCGATATCGCGCATGCGTCCGCACGTGGTTTCCGCTGCCGTGCGCAACGGTTCGACCAGGTCGCTGATGATTGCGTCGGAGAAGTCGCCACTGGGCGGGCCGTTCTGGTCGATGAAGTCGGCGATTTTGCCGCTGTCTTCACCGAGCGAGCTGACCAGTACACCAAGGCCGGCTATCTCCCCTGGTGCGGCGTTGAACTCTTCCATGTGTTCCCTCTGGGCCTATTGCTCAGTCTTGGAAAGGGATTCGACAATGTTTTCGATGTCGGCGTCGGTGAGCGCGTCCTCCAGACCGACGTGGTGTTCCACCATGAGCAACATGACTTCAGCACTCGCGTATGCGGGCGTCGCGATGATGTCGAATTCTGCTTGTTGTGGGCTGCATGTTGAGGTTCGGGGGATGTCGGTGACGACGGCGGTGTAGCGGACGGCAGGCCGACCGGATACCTCCAACGCGTTAGGGCCCCGGACCTCGACGTTCGGTGTTCGCCCGGTCTTGTCATCCGCAAATATTCGCTGGGCCTTCAGCACTTCTTCGCGTGCAGCGGTGTCGAGATCAATCCCATTGCGGCCCGTTGCGGCGACCTTCGCCAGCGACGCGCCTTTGATCTCCGGGCAGTAGTGGTGGCGGTATCGGCTTGTTGCGCCGTAGGTTGCGATGGCACCTTGGGCGTCACTCCAGCCGCTCACCATGTCGTTGTTGGCCTGCCAGTTCTCCGACGGCACCGTGTAAGTCAGCCCGAATTTCGTTGGCACCGGCTGAGGTTGGCCTTCCGGCACCTCCGGCATCGGCGGGGGGTACGTCATCGAGGGAAACCCCGGCGGCAAAGGCGCAACCGGCGTAGTGCTCGTCGCGGGCGGCACAGTCGTGGGTGCCGTCCACGCCTGAGCGGCATTTGCCTCGTCGTCCTTCAGATACGGGTTTCCGACCCATGTGACAACGAGCAGAAACACCGCGAGTGCGGCGAGCGCACCGACGATTCTCGCGATTGGGCCGGCAAAGCCGTAGTGCCGCAGGAGATTTATGAACTTCAGCGAGGCCGCAGACCGCTAATCCGGTCGTGCGCCCCCCGCGCATCGACGTACATGGCCGCGGAGTCTATGCGGCGGTTCGGGTAAGGGACGAACCGGGCAGAGTCGCCGTTATCCGGTCCCGCCCGCGCTCAGAAACCGCCCGACGACATCGGTGTAACCGACAGGGATGTGGCCTGTCCTCGGCAGCAGCACCACCTCGGCGTGCGGCACCGCCTTGCGCACCCGACGGGCGGTGCCCTTGGAGTCGAACATCCGGTCGCGGGCGCCCGCGACAACCAGTAGGGGCGTGTCGCCCAGCGCGTGCAGTTGGTCGTCGCTGAAGACCGGCAACTCGTCGCGCCGGGGTTGGTAACTGCGCTGCGCGAGGAGTCGGTACTCGTCGAGCGCCACGAAAGTCATCGCCTCGGGTCCGCTGGTTGGCGCGGCGCGCGGTCCGAGCACCAAATCGACTGCGGCGTTCCGGCCGCGTGAGCCGAACCCGGCCAGGAACATCGACGCGATCAGTGCGCCGTACTTCTGCTTGCCGATGCCACTGGGCGCGAGCAATACGAGCCTGGTAACCCGGTTCGGCCGGCGCAAGGCGTAGTCGAGCGCGATCGATCCGCCCAGCGAAGTACCCACGAACGCGGCTTCCGCGAGTCCGAGGCCGTCGAGCACCTCATCGAGCCACACCGCGTAGACATCCGTATCCAGCGCAGGGCGGGACGGCGCGCTGCGGCCCGGTTCGCCGATCAGGTCGACGGCATAAACCCGATTCGTCGTCGACCAAGTATCGACATCGCCGGTCCAGGCTGCGGAGTTGAAGCCCGCGTCGTGCAAGAGGACGACCGGCGCCCCATCCTTCGGCCCGCACGCAACGATGAACGTGTCGCCCTGACCGGTGGCGAGCACCGTTTCGGTTGTGGTCTCGGGCCAACTGCCGAGGAACACCCGGTAGCGCTCGGCGACCGCACGACGAGAGTCCTCGGAGTTATAGATCGAAGTCACGGTTCATTTCTAGTCGAGACTTCCGGCTATTTGTGCTCCGAAGCAGCCTCGTCGCATATCGCTCGGACGGCTCGGTGGGAGAACACCATGCTGGTTCCGATCGGGTTGCCGCCGCCCGGATACGTAGTGCCACTCGGCGCGGCCATCGTGTTGCCCGCGGCGAACAGGCCACGAATCGGTTCGCCGTTGCCGTCGAGGACGCGGCCGTCAATATCGGTGCGCAGTCCGCCCTTTGTCCCGAGGTCCGATATACCGAACGCGGCAGCATGGAAGGGACCCTTGTCGATGGACACGATCGGCAAATCCCCGCCGGAGAAGGCACGGTCGTAGGCCTCGTCGCCGCGGCCGAAGTCGGCGTCACCACCGGCAGCCACCAGCTGATTGAACCGGTCCACGGTGTCGACGAGGTTCTGCGCGGGGATCCCGATCTTGGCCGCCAGGTCCTCCAAAGTATCGGCGGTGTGCCACAGCCCGGCCTCGACGTTCTGCTCGAGCGAGGACATCGACACGTTCGGAGCTTGCACCGGTGGCACAGCGCCCGACTTGTCGTCGTAGATCATCCAGAACGGCAGCGTCATCTCGCCACCCTGCAGGCGGTCGACGATCACCCGTCCGAGCCGGTCGTAGGGCGCGGATTCGTTGACGAAGCGCTTGCCGTCGCTGTCCACGAAGATGCCGCCGGTGAACCACAGCGCGAACGCGGCGCGTCCGTCGGGATGAATCAAGCCCGGTGACCACCACGCCTGGTCCATGAGGTCGGTGTCGGCGCCGATGGCGATCGCGGCCTCGTGCGCGGCGCCGGTGCTACCGGGCGATCCCATGGTGTCGCGCGCATGGCCAGGCACGCCGTAACGGTCGCGCAGCTCGGTGTTTGCCTCGAAACCGCCTGCAGCCAAGACGATTCCGCGCCGGACGCGGATCTCCTTCCGAGTGCCCTCGTGCTCCACGACCGCGCCGATCACGGTGCCGTCCTCGTCGCGCAGCAGTTCCACGAGAGCGGTGTTCAAATGCATTGTGGCCGAGGGGTATTGCTCGATCGCAGTGAGGAATCGGGCGACTAGCGCGCGCCCGCCGACGTAGTACTTATCGGGAACCTCGGCACCCAACCGCTCGACATCCAGCGGCCCGCGCACGAGGTCCCGGTACTGAGGTGCCTTCTCGACCCGCAGGTTGCGCGCCGCGATATGACGCTGCCCATCGAGACGCGCCTTGGGTGCCTTGCCGTAATAATCCGGCCACGGCATGGCTTGGAATATCAGGTTCTCGTCCTGCTCCAGGTACTCGATGAGGGGAGCGCCGCTGCGGACGTAGGTTTCCTGCAACTCGCGAGGCGTGCGGTCGCCGACGACCGCGTGGTAGTACTCGAGGGCGTCCTCGATGGTGTCGTCCGTGCCCGCGCGCACGAGCACCGGATTGCACGGGAACCACATGCCGCCGCCGCCGGAATATGCTGTTGTGCCACCGAATTTGTCGGTTGCCTCGACGAGAATGACGTCGAGTCCCTCGCGAGCCGCCGTGTAGGCGCCGACCAAGCCGCCGGCGCCGGAGCCCGCCACCAACACGTCGCATTCGTCAATCCATTGCGGCATAAGCCTTCTCGCTTTCCTCAGCCCCGCGAAGGGGCGTTCAAACCATGAAGTAGGAACTGCTCGACGAAAGGACGCATCGAGTCGCGATCGTCGATATCGACCACCTGGCTGGGAACCGTGCACAGCGACAGCACGATTCGGGCCACCCACTCCGACGCCCAGTCCAGCGCGAGGCCGGAGCCGATCTCGCCACGCTCCTGCGCGGCGACGAGATAGACCTTCCATGTCGCCGACAGCCAGGGGATGAAGTGCTGCATACCGATCTCGGCGACCTGGCTGAATGCCGCCGGCTCGGATTCGCGCAGCTTGACGATGACCGGCCGCTGCTGCATCTGCCGGGACAGGAGCACCGACTCCACGATGGTGTCCACCAACGTCGTGGCCGCACGCACCCGTGCACCCTCGGCCTGCCAGTGCGCCGAGTCGATCCGGACCATCACCGCGCCGAACAGGCTGACCTTGTCCTGGTAGAGCCGGTAGAGCCAGGCCCGCGATACCCCCGCCGCCGTGGCGACTTCGGCCATGGTGGTCTTGCTGATCCCGCGGTCGAGCAGGCAGACCTCGGCCGCGTCGAGAATGCGGTCGCGGTCGGAGCGGGTTGGCTCCGGGGACGGGTCGAGTGCGGTCATCGTGTCAGGGCTTGACGTACCCGGTGATCGGCGGCAGGTCGGCCAGCGTCACGATGCCCGGCGGCGCGGCGACGACGCGGGACACCGCGTTCGTCACCGGCAGGGCGGTGTAGATCATGCCCAGCTCCATCCATTCCTCCGGGGTGTCCCAGTCGAACGGCGGCAGGCAGTGGATCACCGTGCGCATATTGGGCACACCGAAGACCTGGATGACGTGCCCATCGGCGAGCGGCTTGGGCGGGGTCACGTGCTCGCCCATGATCCAGTTGAAGCCGACGCTGACGACGTTGCGGTCACCGACCCAGCCGCGGTGGTAGCCGAAGACGCTGCCCACGGTGCCCTTCGGGATCTTCATGAAGCCCAGGTCGCTGTCGTCGGTGGCAGCGGTGAACTCCACGTCGAACGTCATCCGGTCCAGCGTGACGCCCATCGCGTCGGCCATCATCGCGGCCGACTCGGCGAAGACTTCACTCTCGCGGCGTACCGATTCCGCCAGCCCAGGGGTCTCGGGGTCCTGCGAGAAGCCCATCGCTGTCTGGGTGCCCGCCGAGCGGTACGTGGAGCAGTCCACCGACTCGGTAATCCGGATCTCGTCGACGCGCTCGCAGCAGCCGCTCAGGACCATGCCGACCATGTTCGTGATGCCGGGATGTGCCCCGCTGCCGAACATCGTTGAACCGCCTGCGTAACAAGCCTTTTCGATGCGATCGCGATCTTCCTGCGGCAGCTTGCCGCCGGTGATCCAGCCTGCCGTCGTGCAGACATTGATCCCCGCGCTCAGCAGCGCCTCGAGTTCGTCGACGCTCGACCACAGCGGGTTGTAGCAGCACGCGTCGGGCTTCAGCGCGATCAGCTCGGCGATGTCATTGGTGGCGATCACGCCGGTCGGGGTCGGATATCCGCAGAGGTCGGCCGCATCCTTCCCGACCTTCTCCTCGCCGTGCGCGTAGACGCCCACCAGCTCCATGTCGTGGCGGTCGATGATCGAGTACAGCGACCGGCGCCCGATGTTGCCCGTCGTCCACTGGATCACTCGCAATGGCGCTTGTTCTGTTGCCACCGTGCACGCTCCGATTCCCGAGCTGTAGACATCTGATGCCATTTGTCTACACGCTGGACGGGCGGTGGGGAAGGGGTCAACCAGCTCGATGGGCACAAAAAGCGCCCCGGTCCTGCGTCGCAAAAGCTCTGCAGGGCCGGGGCGCTGATGGCGGAGGATAGGGGATTTGAACCCCTGAGGGCGTTAACCCAACCCGCGTTCCAGGCGAGCGCCATAGGCCACTAGGCGAATCCTCCGTGGAGGAGCATACCGGGCCACCCCGGGGGCGCACCAAATCCACCCCCGCTACACTCGACAACGGATCCCGCGCGGCGCGCATCCTGTGAACTCCCCCAGGGCCGGAAGGCAGCAAGGGTCAACGGGCTCTGCCGGGTGCGCGGGGTCCCCTTAACTCACTCGCCTTCTCCGGCAGCCATCCAGGTAAATTGAACGCGGACGCGACTTCCGCGACTGGACTGTGCAAGCCGAAGCAGACGAAAGGTGCACGTGGGTATGGCCCGCCAAACGCAGATCGGGTTGATGAGCCGCGAAGAACTCGAGGCCGAGTTCGAACGCAACATGGCAGGTTACGCCAAGCTGCAAGCCGAGAAGCTCTCGCTCGACCTCACGCGCGGTAAGCCTTCGCCCGAGCAGCTCGACCTCTCGAGTGGACTGCTGACCCTGCCCGGCGAGGACTACCGCGACGGCAAGGGCACCGACTGCCGCAACTACGGCGGGCTCACCGGCCTGCCCGAGTTGCGCGCGATCTTCGGCGAACTGCTCGGCGTGAGCGTCGGCAATCTGCTGGCCGCCAACAACGCGAGCCTCGAGATCATGCACGACCTGCTGGTGTTCGCGCTGCTGCATGGCACCCCCGACTCCGAGCAGCCGTGGATCGCCGAGCCGGGTCGCAAGTTCCTGTGCCCGAGCCCGGGCTACGACCGGCACTTCGTGCTGGCTCAGTCGCTCGGCTTCGAACTGATCCCGATCGGGATGACCCCCGATGGACCGGACGTTTTGGCAGCCGCGACGCTCGCCGGCTCGGACCCGCTGGTCAAGGGCCTGTGGGCGGTGCCGAATTACTCCAACCCCACCGGAGCCGTGTACTCCGAGCAGGTGGTGCGCGCGCTGACGTCGATGCCGACGGCCGCGCCGGACTTCCGGCTGTTCTGGGACAACGCGTACGCCGTGCACCCGCTGTTCGGCGAGGCCGCGCCGGTGCACGACGTGCTCGGCATGGCGGCCGAGGCCGGCTTCCCGAACCGCCCGTACGTGCTCGCGTCGACGTCCAAGATCACCTTCGCCGGATCGGGTGTGGGTTTCCTCGGCGCCTCGACCGCGAACCTGGACTGGTACCTCGGGCACACCGGCAAGATGAGCATCGGCCCGGACAAGCTCAACCAGCTGCGGCACCTGCGCTTCTTCGGAGACGCGGATGGCGTGCGGGCGCACATGGAGAAGCATCGGGAGCTGCTCGCGCCGAAGTTCGCGCTGGTGCTGAAGATCCTCGAGGACCGTCTCGGTGCGTCCAAGGTCGCATCGTGGACCGAGCCGAAGGGCGGCTACTTCATCAGCCTGGATGTGCTCGAGGGCACAGCCGCGCGCACCGTCGCGCTGGCCAAGGACGCCGGTATCGCGCTCACCGCAGCGGGTTCGGCGTTCCCGTACGGCAAGGATCCGGAGGACCGGAACATCCGGATCGCGCCGAGCTTCCCGGGTCTCGACGAGCTGGGCGTCGCGATGGACGGCCTCGCCACCTGCGTGCTGGTCGCGGCGACGGAGAAGCTGCTCGCCGAGTAGCTCGAAAAGGCCGAGGAGGGATCGGGACATGGTGACGCTCAACCTCGTGGGAGACCGGGAAGCGGACGAACTGCTGGCCGGTGACGCATTCGCGCTGTTGACGGGCATGCTTCTTGATCAACAGGTGCCGATGGAGACGGCGTTCCTCGGGCCGAAGAAGATCGCGGACCGGATGGGCGGGCTTGACGTCCACCGCATCGCCGAGGCCGATCCCGACGAGTTCATCGCGCTCTGCTCGACAACACCTGCCGTGCATCGCTTCCCGGGCTCGATGGCCAAGCGGATCCAGGCAATGGCGGCGTACATCGTCGAGGCCTACGGCGGGGACACTGCGGCGATCTGGACCGAGGGCGACCCGGACGGGCGCGAGGTGCTGAAGCGGCTGAAGGCGCTGCCTGGTTACGGCGATCAGAAGGCCCGCATCTTCCTCGCCCTGCTCGGCAAGCAAATGGGCGTGCACCCGGACGGCTGGCGCGAGGTGGCGGGTAGTTACGGCGACGAGGGTTCCCGGCGGTCGATCGCGGACGTCGTCGACGCCGATTCGCTCTCCGAGGTGCGCGAGTTCAAACGAGCCGCCAAGGCCGCGGCGAAGAAGTCCTGACCTTCCGCCCATTCCCTTCCGCGTCCTCGCTGCCCGGCCTAGCCTGAAAAAGGGGCTGTCGAGCAGGAGGCGACATGTCGACGACCGCGCCAGGCTTCAATCCGGATCTCGATCGACCCAGCCCAGCCTGGGACGGCTTCACTGCTGGTCCTTGGCAGGACGTGATCGACGTCCGCGACTTCATCCAGCGCAACTACACACCATACGAAGGGGATTCGAGCTTCCTCGTCGGCCCGACCAAGCGAACGACGGGTATCTGGGCCAAGCTCTCCGAAATGTTCCCCGCCGAGCGTGATAAGGGGATCTACGACGTCGACTGGCGAACCCCGGCGACGATCACCGCACACGCGCCGGGCTACATCGACAAGGACAACGAGATCATCGTCGGGCTGCAGACCGATGCGCCACTGAAGCGCGCGATCATGCCCTACGGCGGCTGGCGGATGGTCGAGGATGCGCTGAACACCTACGGCTACCCCGTCGACGAGGAAGTCAAGAAGGTCTTCACGCTCTACCGCAAGACGCACAACCAGGGCGTCTTCGATGTGTATCCGCCGTTCGTGAAGGCCGCGCGCCGCTCGAAGATCATCACCGGCCTGCCCGACGCGTATGGCCGCGGCCGCATCATCGGTGACTATCGCCGCGTCCCGCTGTACGGCGTGGATACGCTGATCGCCGGTAAGCGTGCCGACCGCGCCGCGATGGACGCGCAGTTCTCCACCGAGGAGGTCATCCGGGATCGGGAGGAGAACAGCGAGCAGATCCGCGCGCTCGGCGAGCTGAAGCAGATGGCGGCGTCCTACGGGTTCGACATCTCCGGGCCCGCGAGTAGCGCGCATGAAGCGGTGCAATGGCTGTACTTCGCGTACCTGGCCGCGGTGAAGGAGCAGAACGGCGCGGCCATGTCGCTCGGACGCACTGCGACCTTCCTCGACATTTACGTGCAGCGCGACATCCAGGCCGGCGCCCTCACCGAGACGCAGGCGCAGCAGCTGATCGACGACCTTGTCATCAAACTGCGCATCGTCCGGTTCCTGCGCACGCCCGAGTACGACGAACTGTTCTCCGGTGATCCGACGTGGGTCACGGAGTCGATCGGCGGCATGGGGGAGGACGGGCGGACCCTGGTCACCCGGACCTCGATGCGGATGCTGCAGACGCTGTACAACCTCGGCCCGGCACCCGAGCCGAACCTCACCGTGCTGTGGACCAATCGGCTGCCGGCAGGATTCAAAACCTTTGTGGCACAGGCATCCATCGATACCTCGGCGATCCAGTACGAGTCCGACGAACTCATCCGACCAGTGAGCGGCGACGACGCGGCAATCGCGTGCTGTGTTTCTTCGATGCGGGTCGGTAAGCAGATGCAGTTCTTCGGTGCGCGGGTGAACCTCGCGAAGACGTTGCTGTACGCGATCAATGGCGGACGCGATGAGGTCACCGGCGATCAGATCGCGCCGCCGAGCGCACCGATCACCGCAGAGGTGCTCGACTATGCCGAGGTGGACGCGAAGTTCGACAAGCTGATGGACTGGCTCGCCGAAACCTATGTCTCCGCGCTGAACTGCGTGCACGCGATGCACGACAAGTACGCCTACGAGCGGCTGCAGATGGCGTTGCACGACAAGGACATTCTGCGCACCATGGCCTGCGGCATCGCTGGCCTGAGTGTCGTCACCGACTCGTTGTCGGCGATCAAGTACGCGACGGTTCGCCCTATTCGTGACGACACCGGCCTGGTCGTGGACTACGAAACGACCGGCGAGTTCCCGACGTACGGAAACGACGACGATCGTGTCGACGCGATCGCGGTCGAGGTGATGAGCAGGTTCATCCAGAAGGTGCGCCGACAGCCGACCTACCGTCATTCGGTGCATACCCAGTCGGTGCTCACGATCACTTCGAATGTTGTGTACGGCAAGGCAACCGGCAATACCCCCGACGGGAGACGCAAGGGCGAACCATTCGCGCCGGGCGCCAACCCGATGAACGGGCGCGACAGGCACGGCATGCTCGCTAGCGCACTGAGCGTCGCGAAACTGCCGTATCACGAAGCACAGGACGGTATTTCGCTGACCTCCACGGTTGTGCCCAGCGGACTCGGTCGCACGAAGGACGAGCAGGTCGGCAACCTCGTCGGCCTCCTCGATGCCTACATGGCTGAGGAAGGCTTCCATATGAACGTCAACGTCCTCAACCGGCAGACGCTCGAGGACGCGATGGAGCATCCGGAGAACTATCCGCAGCTGACTATCAGGGTCTCGGGTTACGCGGTGAATTTCGTCCGGCTTACCCGCGAACAGCAACTCGATGTGCTATCCAGGACGTTCCACGGGGAGCTGTGATGGCGTACGCAGTTGTCGCAGGGAAGATCTCGACGTCGGCACCACTCGGAATGCCATCGTTTTCCCGACCGGAGCCAGTCACCGACGAGGAGGCATCCGAGCGGACTGAGCGGCTGAGGGCGATGCGTGAGGGTCGAATCGGCACCGTCCACTCGTGGGAACTCGTCACCTCGGTCGACGGCCCAGGCACGCGGCTGACGATCTTCGTCGCTGGATGCGCGCTCCGGTGTCAGTACTGCCACAACCCCGATACCTGGAATCGGCGGCACGGCGAGGAACGTCCGGTCGAAAAGGTCCTGGCGAAGATCGACCGCTACCACCGCGTGTTCGACGCGACCGGCGGTGGGCTGACGATCACCGGCGGCGAGCCGCTGTTGCAGCCGCAGTTCGTCGAGCGGGTTTTTGCCTGGTGCCGCGAGCGGGACATCCATACCGCGCTCGATACGTCGGGCTTTCTGGGCGCGCGGGCCAGCGACCGGCTGCTCGACAACACGAGTCTCGTTCTGCTGGACGTGAAGTCGGGCCTGCCGGAGGTTTACAAGCGCGCGACGCGGCGCGAGCTCGAGCCGACGCTGAAGTTCGGTCGCCGGCTAGCGCAGCGCGGCAACAAGATCTGGGTCCGCTTCGTCCTCGTGCCCGACCTCACCGACGGTGAGGAAAACGTCGACGCGGTCGCCGATTACGTAGCCTCGCTTCAGGATCTGGGCCCGGGTGGCGTGGTCGAACGCGTTGAGGTGCTGCCGTTCCATCAGATGGGCAAGGAGAAGTGGGAGGACCTCGGCGAGGAATACACCCTCGCCGACACGCACCCGCCGGACGACGATCTGACCGCCCGCGTGCGGGGCCAGTTCGCGGAGCGCGGCCTCACGGTGTACTGAGCCGCGGCGCGCCTTTGCCGGGTACTGAGCCGACGGAGGTCCACGACTCTTCGAAGCGCTGTTCTCGCACCGTTCACCCTCCCGCCGCACACTTCCTGCGGCGCCGCAGGAAGTGTGCGGCTCTGGGGTGCGCCCCGCGACCAGCGCAGACCGGGACAGCGAACCATCAACGCCTTGAAGCCAGTGCGCCCCCGGGTCTTTGTGGGTCCCGGGGGCGCATGCCGAACGCAGATCGGCAGGATCAGAAAGCAGCTTCGTCGAGCTCCATGATGTCGTTGTCGAGGTTCGACAGGATGTTGCGGGTGGCGGTCAGCTCGGGCAGCACGTTGCGCGCGAAGAACGCCGCGGTGGCGATCTTGCCCTCGTAGAACGGCACATCCTTGTCCGCGGCACCCGCGTCGAGCGCCTTGACGGCGATCTCGGAGTGACGCAGCAACTGCCAACCGATGACCAAGTCGCCGATGGCGAGCAGGAAGCGCACCGAGCCGAGGCCGACCTTGTACAGCTCGGACGGCGTCTCTTGCGCGGCCATCAGGTGACCGGTGAGGGTTGCCGCCATGGCCTGGACATCTTCGAGCGCGGTGGCGAGCAGCTTGCGCTCCCGCTTCAGGCGGCCATTCCCGGCCTCGCTCTCGATGAACTGCTGGATCTGACCGGCAACGTGCGCCAGCGCGACACCGCGGTCACGAGCGATCTTGCGGAAGAAGAAGTCCTGCGCCTGGATCGCGGTCGTGCCCTCGTACAGCGAGTCGATCTTCGCGTCGCGGATGTACTGCTCGATCGGGTAGTCCTGCAGGAAGCCGGAACCGCCCAGGGTCTGCAGCGACTCGGTCAGGTACTGGTAGGCACGCTCCGAGCCGACACCCTTGACGATCGGGAGCAGCAGATCGTTGACCCGGAAGGCCATCTCGCTGTCGGCGCCCGAAACCTTCATGGCGACATCGTCGTTCTGGTGCGCGGCGGTGTAGAGGTACACCGAGCGGAGGCCCTCGGCGTATGCCTTCTGCATCGCGAGGCTGCGGCGCACGTCCGGGTGGTGCGTGATGGTGACGCGTGGCGCGGCCTTGTCGGTCATCTGAGTGAGGTCGGCGCCCTGCACGCGCTCCTTGGCGTAATCACGCGCATTGAGGTAGCCGGTCGACAGGGTCGCAATGGCCTTGGTGCCCACCATCATTCGAGCGTGCTCGATGACCTGGAACATCTGCGCGATGCCGTTGTGCACCTCGCCGACGAGCCAGCCCTTGGCGGGCACGCCGTGGCCACCGAAGGTGACCTCACAGGTGGCCGAGACCTTCAGGCCCATCTTGTGCTCGACGTTGGTGACGAAGGCGCCGTTGCGCTCGCCGAGCTCACCGGTCGCCGGGTCGAAGTGGAACTTCGGCACGAAGAACAGGCTAAGGCCCTTGGTGCCCGGTCCGGCGCCCTCGGGGCGAGCCAGAACCAGGTGCATGATGTTCGGGAACAGGTCATCGGAGTCGGCCGAGGTGATGAAGCGCTTGACGCCCTCGATGTGCCACGAGCCGTCATCCTGCTGGATCGCCTTGGTGCGGCCGGCGCCGACATCGGAACCGGCGTCGGGCTCGGTGAGCACCATGGTGGCGCCCCAGCCCTGCTCGGCGATGACCTTCGCCCATTCCTTCTGCTCGTCGGTGCCGTTGTTGTAGAAGATCTCGGTGAAGCCCGCGCCAGCGGCGTACATGAACGCGGCCGGCTGCGCACCGAGGATCATCTCGCCGATGGCCCAGTAGACGGCACGAGGAACCGGCATGCCGCCGAGCTCCTCGGCGATGCCGAGCTTGTCCCAGCCACCCTCGGAGAAGGTGCGGTAGGCCTGCTTGAAGGACTCCGGGATCGAGATGCTGTGGGTCTCGGGGTCGAAGACCGGCGGGTTGCGGTCCGCGTCGGCGAACGGCTCGGCCAGCGGGCCTTCGGCCAGACGGCGGACTTCGGCGAGCATTTCGCGGACCGTATCGGCGTCAAGGTCTCCGTACGCGCCCGTGGCCAGGGTCTCGTCGATGCCCAGCACCTCGAAGAGGTTGAACTCCAGGTCGCGAAGGTTGCTCTTGTAGTGGCCCATTCTTAGCTCTCCATTTTGATGGATGGGTTCGGTGCGGTCCCGCGGCTGTCGGTTCCCGCCCAACATATTCGTTCCAATTGGGTAGCGTCCATCGGCTACTCACCGGTAACTTAGCACCCATGTTACTACCGAGTAGATCAATCTTCAAGGGAAGTGAAGCGCTGCTGTGTCCAACCTCACAGGTATTCTAAAGGCGTTGTCGCACAACTAATTTCACGATTCCCCAACGGAAGGAATCTGAGGGTTTCTTCATGTTTTGTGACGGCAGTTACCACTAGGGTGAAGGTGTGGAAATCGAGACGCTTGCGGGCCCGGCCCGGGTTCAACTCGACGTTGACGCCGACCCGGCGTTCCTATTGGTACTGACTCACGGCGCGGGCGGAGGTGTCGATTCGAGCGACGTGCTCGCCGTGCGTGCGCTCGCCCGCGATCTCGGGGGAGCGGTCGCGCGAGTCCTGCAACCCTTTCGTGTCGCGGGTGGACGGGCGCCTGGATCTGCGACGAAACAGGATGCCGCCTGGCTCGATGTGATCGCGGCGTTGCGCGAGCGGGTGCCGGGCGTACCGCTTGTTCAGGGTGGACGGAGCAATGGCGCGCGCGTCGCCTGCCGGACCGCCGTGGCGGTTGGAGCGACGGGCGTGGTCTGCTTGGCCTATCCGCTGCACCCGCCGGGCAAGCCGGAGAAGACCCGCGCAGACGAACTGCGCGCGGCCGGTCCAGCCGCCGAGGTCGTTGTTTTCAACGGCGACCGCGATCCGTTCGGCGTCCCCGATGCGGCCGATGCGGCGCTCGTCCACGTCCTGAAGGGCGAGACACATGCGTTGAAGAACGCGGGCCCGGAAATCGTTCGGGTGCTCGAGCCCTGGCTGCGACGCTGGGCCAGGGCGTAGGCCAATATTGAGACGAAGCGCATCAATGTGCGCCGTGAACGGAACATTCGTTGCGTTAGACGGAGTGAACGCTTCCGTTCACTCCGCTGAGCGCAGCGCGACCATCCGCCCCCCTATGTGGGATCGCCGCCCGCCCCAGGCCGAACGGCGAACACCACGGCGTCGATCGCGTCCCGATCCTCGGTGAGCCGCTTGCGCCGCTGCGCGACGCGGACCTCGAGGTGGCCGGTCAAAGCGGCGGCGAGCTGGTCGGGGTCGTAATGGACGTCTGGGTCGTCGGGTCCGCCATACCCCTCGGTGAGGTTGCGGATGTCGTGGCCGACGATGCACAGCGCGCCGGCCGGCGCGAGGGCGTCGGTGGCACGGTCCAGTAAGGCGTGCAGTTGTGCGCGCGGCAGGTGCACAAACGCGATGACGATCAGGTCAACCGGGCCGTCGAGATCGGCAGTGGTGGCGTCCTCGCATCGCCAGGTAATCCGGTTGCGCACGGCCCGGCTCTTGCGACTGACCACGGTCCGGGCCTTGTCGATCGCGACCTGCGAGAAATCGATCGCGGTCACCGACCAGCCGCGTTCAGCGAGCCAGATGGCGTTGCGGCCCTCTCCGCAGCCGAGATCGACCGCTCGTCCAGGGGCCAACGCCCAGCACAGATCGGAGACCACCGTGTTCGGCGGCGCATCCCATCCAAGTCCGGTCTTCTGATAGCGCCGATCCCAGTCGGCAGCGTCCACCGCCTCGACCGCGTTCACCAGCGCGGACGAGACGCGGTCGGACAGTACGGCACGGTCAGCGCAGCGGCGTGCGCATCAGCACGACGTTGTACTGCTGATGGATCGTCGTCAGGAAGTAGAGATCCGAGCCCGTCTGATACGGGTAGATCGACGGCGCGTACGCGCTGGGCAGTGCCCTCGTATCGATCAATACGCGCGGCGGGCTCCACGGCCCCTCGGGGTTCGGGGACGTCATCATTACGACCGAGTTGAAGGCGTCGGTGGTCAGCATGACGTACTGCCCGAGGAACTGGTTCCACGCCACCGAGACCTCGCCGACGCCGCTGGGCACGATCGGAATCGCGGCGTTGACGTCGTTCTTTCTCCACTCCTTGCCGTTCCAGTACTCGTACTCGGCGAGGTTGAGGATCTGCTCGGGCACCACCCGCGCGAGGTAGGCGGAGTTGTTGCGGCCCGGCGGCGTCCCGTACTGGTAGACGAATCCGTTGCCCTTCACGAACGCACTCATCTGGAAGTTGAGGTCGCCGCCCGCGGCCGGACGCCGTGCCTCGGGTGCCTCGATCCAGTTCTCGCCGTTGTCACCGGATAGGGCGATGGTTGCGAAATTGGTGTCCCAGCGACCCGGTTCGAGCCAGCTCTTCACCGACATCATGGACATGTACTGGGTGCCGTTGACCGCGATACCAGCGGTGGGGATTCGGCTGATCTCTACGAATGGGATCTTCGGACTGGGCACCAGGTCCTTGGCTTGTCCGAGTCCGTCCCGCACGACGCTGTCGTAGATGATGCCGTCACCCGGAGTCTTGTCATGGCTGCGCATAAGGATGTTGCTGCGCCACGCCCAGAAACTGCCCAGCAGCAGGTTGGGCAGACCGAAGCCGGCGGTGTCGCCATAGGCGGTCAGCATCTCGCCCTTGCCGTTGTCCCACATGATTCCCAGGTCCGTGCCGAACACGTTGTAGTTCTGGGTGTTGTTGGGGCTCGCAAGGCCGGTGACCTGCGCTACGGCTTGCGTGGGGCCGTTCAGGCGAGGAAGGCCAATTGTTCCGTTGAGCAGCGGAATTGGATTGACCGCGTTGGGATTTGCCCCCGCCGGTGTGGCGAAAGCCAGTGCAGTCGTGACGGTCAATGTGGCGATCGCGACCGCAGACAAGCAATTCTTGAGCCTCAATTTGCGTCCTGTTCTCTCGCGTGATGCAGGACCGCAACGACTTTCGACCGCCGCATCGACTGTGCGAAGTCCGCTGCGAAAGCGTCAGAAGCGTAACAAGTAATAGCGCCGGACGTGACGTAATCCGGCGGTAATCGGACGGTGTCGAAGCTATAACAGCACGTCAGAGGTCAGCCTGAGACTCGCGCGGTCCCGATGACGGCTTTGCCGAAGTCCGCGGATCATTGCGATGGCCGTTCGCGATCAACCGACCGAGAAGTAGTGCGATGGCGATTGCCACCAGCACCCAGACTCCAATCAAGATCAGCCACCCCATACCCGATAGTATGGCAGTACCCACACGGTGCTGAAACCAAAACTTTGCCGCCAATTTGTGACTTGTTTACACTCCACTATCGAAATGCCTTCCGGCCGGAAACCGCGCTCAATTGACGCAGCGCCAATTTGTCCGGAATTGTCCGAATTACCTGGTGGAGGGCTCCTTGCAGCGGCCACGGCAGCGAGTTCGTCCGTCCCGCGAGCGCCGATAGCCGGACGTATCGCCGGGCCCGCCGCTGCCGTAGCCGCTCGTACTCGGCGAACGCATCCAGAGGCGCCGATCCCTCGCACAATCGCCCGAGGATTGCGGCGTCCTCGAGGGCCTGACAACCGCCCTGGCCGAGGTGCGGGCGCATGGGATGTGCCGCGTCACCGACGAGGGTGACAGCCCCGGCCGACCAGCGCCGCGCGACGGTTCGGTCGTAGATGTCGTGCCGGGATATCGCGCCGCATGCGGTGGCGTCGAGAAGCGCGGCCACCGGGCTCGGCCAGTCGTGCAGCGTGCTCCGGAGGTGGTCGAGGTCGTCGCCGAACGTGGTGGCGGCGGGTGCCGTTTCCGTGGCAAACCAGTAGGTGCGGCCGCGGCCGAGGGGAACGAACCCGAATTGATGCCGTCGCCCCCAGAACTCGGCGGGCTCGCCATCGTCGCCGAGGTGAGCGGTGTCCGTCTCTGCGACGCCTCGCCACGCGGTGTACCCGGCGTACCGCTCGCGGATATCTGGTTGCAACTGACGGGCGATGGCGGAGCGGAACCCGTCGGCACCGATCAACGCGTCGACTTCGGCGGTAGTGCCGTCCGCGAGGAGAGCTTTGACCCGCCCGCCGTTGGGCTTGAACCCGGTGACCCCTGCCGAGAAGCGCAGGTCATTGGTGCCGATGGCCTCCGCGAGCAGTTCGATGAGCTCGACGCGGTGAATCGCGATGAGTGGTTCGCCGAGCGCCGCCTCGATCCGGGCGCGGTCCATCCGGCGCAACCAGCGGCCGTCCGCGGTGCGGATCCCGCCCGCCCCGACCGGGTTGCCGGCAGCACGAATCCTGTCGCCGAGCCCGAGGCTGTCGAGCGCCGCAAGCGCATTGGGCCAGATGGTGATGCCGGCCCCGGTTGGTGCGAACTCCGGCCGCTCCTCGAAGACAGTGACCGGATACCCGCTGCGATGCAGCGCGCCGGCGAGCGCGAGCCCGGCGATCCCGGCGCCCGCGATACCTATCGAGGGTCGCCCCGAAGTCGCGGCCGAGGGCGACCCGCCCGAGGTCATTTAGGCGACCCGCCCGAGGTCATTTAGTGGTGCTAGGTAGCCGAACCAATGCGGTGATGTGCTCGTCGGCGAACTTTCGGGCAGCAGCCTCGTCGTCGATCGGAATGATGCCGTCCGGCGTGAGCGCGAGCGAGAGCGCGAGACGGGCGCAGATCTCGGCCACGCCGTCGACATCGAATGGGGGCAGGCCCTCTTCGTTTTGCAAACGGCGCAGCGTCTCGGCGAGGTAGGCCCGGCCGAGCGCAAGTGTCGGTGCGGCGCCGATCGTGAGCTGCGGAAGGATGGTCTCCGGCTCGGTGATCAGCAGTCGGCGAAGCAGCTTGTTGCCCGCGAGCATGACCGTGAACGCGACGAATCCCTCGACTACCTGCTCGCGGGCCGAGGCCGCGCGATCCACCCGGTTGTCCACGGCCACCACGAACTCGCGTGCTTCGCGCAGTACCACTGCCTCGACGAGGGCCGTTTTGTTCGCGAATCGCCGGTACAGCGTTGCCGGGCTGATGTGCGCGCGCTTGGCAATTTCGTTCATGCTGGCGCGGCGAATTCCGAAGTCGAGAAATGCCGACATCGCCCCGTCGAGGATCGCGGGGTCGGAAGTCGAATCCGCGCCGAAGACGCTCGCGAACGGACTGATACTGGCGGCCACGACCACGACTTTACCGGCTGGGGGTTCGCGGTACGCGGTCGTCAGCTTCCCTCCGGTCGTTGCGGCACAGTGCTAGACCGGATGCATGGACGAGGAACGTGCGCACGCGTTCGAGAAAATGATGGACGAACTCGACTACCCGATGTTCGTTGTCACGACCCGGGCAGGCGATCGGCTTGCCGGTTGCCTGGTCGGTTTCGCAACGCAAACCAGCATCGATCCGCCGCGTTTTCTCGTCGGGTTGTCAAAGCTCAACCACACCTTCCGCATTGCTGTGGACGCGCCCGGGCTGGTCGTGCACATCGTGGCCCGGGAGCACCGGGACCTGGTCGAGTTGTTTGGCGGCACGACGGGCGATGAGGTGGACAAGTTCGCGCAGTGCGAGTGGTCCGACGGGCCGATGGGAATCCCTGTGTTGCATGCGGCCGCGGGGTGGTTTTCCGGCCGCACCCTAGCCAGCTTCGACGTTGGCGATCACATGGCGTTCCAACTCGAGCCGGGACCGGGAGAGGTCGGCTCGATGGTTGGCGAGTTGGTGACGTATCAGGATGTGTTCGGCTTGAAGCCGGGGCACGAGGCCTGACGGGGCGTTAGCGGGGCGGCCTACGGAATCCGTCCACGATGTCGAACATATTGCCCTCGCCGGCCGCGAACCGGTGCTGGTCGATGATCTTGAACGGCTCCCAGAGCACCTGCCGGAAGCGCGGCTCGATCTTGGCCGGTGGTTCGGGTGACCCCGACGCGTGCAGTAGCGCGTTGGCGGCGAGTCGACCGCCCTCGTTGGCGCCTTCCATGCAGGCGACGTTCATCTGGGTCTTGATCCAATCGCCTGCGATGAAGAGATTGTCGATCTTGGTGAACGCGTCCGGCCGGTCGTTCCACGAACCTGGGTTCTGGATGAAGATCGGGTCGTCATAGGCGATCTGTGGTGTGCCGGCCCCGGTGAGAGCGGTGTCGATCATCCACGAGTGCAGCATGTCGTCCGTCAGTCGCGTCGATCCTTTGCCATCGACATGCGAGCGGATCTGTCCCCACGTTTCTCGGGCAATCTCTTCGGGAGTGCACTGCCTCGCCGTCTTGCGGGTGAACATGCCGGGCGTATCCCAATCCGAAATAATCGCGGATAGAACATCTTTCACCCGGCCATCGCCATACTGCGTAAGCGAACGGTGCCAGAACTGCCCTTCGCTGATCGATGTGACGCCCCACGGCGCATCGTTGTAGCCGACGTGTCCGTTCGCGAGGTCCGCCCGTTCGGTGAGGAAGAACTGGAGGCCGCACATCCACGCCGCCTGCAACTCGCGGATGCTGTCGAGCGCGGGATCGGCCCGGACAACATCGGGCGTCAGCAGTGCGGGCCACTTGTCCAACGGAATTGCGGACAGGTAGAAATCGGCCTGGACGGTCTGTGGTCCCGATGGTGTGCTCACCGTGGCGGATTGGATATGGGATCCGTTCATCTCGAAGCCGGTGAGCTTCGTGCCGAGGCGCAGCGTGACGCCAAGCGAGCCAAGGTAATTCGTCCACGGAGTTATCCACTGCTCGGTGGTTGGTCCGTTCAGGACGCGGTCATTGCCGCGAAAGTCGTCGTCGTTGTTCAGATTCATCAGCGACCAGACGTACTCCTCGCC
Organism: Aldersonia kunmingensis; assembly: GCF_001646865.1. Classification (GTDB taxonomy): domain Bacteria; phylum Actinomycetota; class Actinomycetes; order Mycobacteriales; family Mycobacteriaceae; genus Aldersonia; species Aldersonia kunmingensis. The sequence continues at coordinate 41,377 of NZ_LRRB01000197.1, forward strand.
GACGACGCCGATCGCGTTCGCACTGCAGTTACTCGACTTCGTTGCGACGAGTTCCTTGATGAACCCGTCGCCGAGGAAGCGGTTGTACTCCGGTGACGAGTTGTCGAGTTCTGCGAACTCCGTCCAGGTGATGTTCTCCCACTGGTTCACCTTCCGGGCGTCACAACTGGTGACGTAGACGCCGAGTCGCTCGGCCGCGAAGAACGCCTCGTAGAGGGGAAGCCGGAAAAGTGTCTGGAATACGGCGACCGCGGAGTCGACGAACGCCTGCGGCGTCATCGGCGGCTGCGAGAAGGGGAGGGGGAGGGGCAGCGGAATGGTGAGATTGGCCCGGTCGTACCCGGCGATCATGGCGGCATTGAGCCGTACCAGATTGTCCCACACGCCATTAGCGTTGCCGGGGAAGGGAATTCGGCGCAGCGTGTCCGGCAGGTTGTGATAGAAGCCGAAGAAGCTGCGGAAGCCGTGTTCACCGGGTAGCCCGGTTCCGGGCGCGTAGAGACTTCGGCACTTGCCGCCGAACACCGACATGGCCTCGTAGACAGTGACGTTGAACCCGCGTTCGGCGAGTTCGTGTGCTGCCGACAGCCCAGCTGGCCCGGCGCCGAAGACGGCGACGGTTTTGCCGTTCGGGCGACCGTCCGTGCGCGGTGCGGGGCCCCCGTAGCTGCCGTTCTCGTTGCTGAGCGCTCCGCCGCCCGACGAACCGGTCACCGATTGGGCGCCTGCGGCGCCGGCCCCATCGCGGTCAAGGCGGCTGCGCCCGCCGCGCCTTGCAGGAATTTACGCCGAGACTGTCGTTGGCTGGCCCCGTCCATCATCGACTCCATCTCGTTGTGCGAGCGGGTGCTCGCAAGCCGTCGCGAACGGATTAAGTTAATCGCAGTTCTGCAGCGGTTCGGGGTTGATTTCTAAATAATTGCCGGAAAATAGCAGGTAGCGAGCGGCCGATGTGAACTAGTGCGAGCCACGTGAATGCCGCCGGGTGCGGGATGAGCAGAAGGAGAGCGTCAGCCGCCGTACGGGCGAGTGATGATCTCGAGCACGTGGCCGTCCGGGTCATTCCAGTACACGCCGCGGCCACCGTCGTGGTGGTTGATCGTGCCAGGCTCCTGATGATGCGGATCGGCCCAGTAGTCGAGTCCGCGAGCTTGGATGCGCCCGAAGATCGCATCGAAATCGTCCTCGCCGACCAGGAACGCGTAGTGCATGGGTGTTATTGCGGCATCGCCGTAATCCATGAAATCCAATGAAAGCGAGCCGATCTGAACAATTCGGAACGGTCCGAAGGAGGCTGGTTCGGGTAAGCCGAGGAGCTCGGTGAGGAATTGCGCCGATCGCATCTTGTCGGACGCGGGAACGATGGTGTGGTTCAGTTCGATGGCCATCACTACACCCCGGGCGAGTCGGCGGTGCGCTTGCGTACCGCGGGGGCGAACGGGCTCCACAGGAACCAGGTACCGAAGGCACGCTCGAGTGCCGGCTGTCCGGTGATCAGGACCGAGCCGTCCTCGCGAGCAGCGGTGAGGGGCTTCTGTCCGGAGAACACGCGCATCATCGACACGGCGTCGGTGCGGACGATCAGATCGACGTCGAAGCCGGGATACTTCATGCACACCGACGGTTCGCCGTTGTCGAGGACCAGCCACAGCACGGTTGACGGGGTGCCGTGATAGTTGAACTCCACTACGACGCGCTTGTCGGGGAGCCGCTCGCGATCGATACGGCGGTGCATCCACCAGGTGAGCGTGATCGGGTCGACGAGCTTCGGCTCGGGTTCTACGAAACGCCAGCGCACGGCCCATTCGCCCAGCGACTGGATCACGGATTCGAGGTCGCGACCCGACGGTGTCAGGAAGTACTCGCTGCCACGTCCGGTTCGAGATGGGAGCCGGTCGAGCACGCCCACGCTCTCCAAATGGCGCAGCCGGGCCGACAGTAGGGTCCGTGAAATTCCGGGCAGGCCGCGTTCGATGTCGTTGAACCGCGTATTGCCGAGCACGAGTTCTCGCAGGATCAGGGGCGTCCAACGGTCCGCGAGTACTTCGCTACCCAACGCAATCGGACAATATTGGCCATATTCGTGCATGGGTTCAGACTATGGGCGTCGAGGTCCAAAATGAATACTAGTTGCGGCTCTCGACGATTCTTACCGTCGAAGACATGACCATCACTGCACCTGAACCCAGCATCAACGACCGCCCCCGTGACTTCGCGGAGTGGGCTGCCGAAATCGGCCGAAAAATTCAGCCGTTCAGCAGCATTCACGACCGCGAGGGCACCTTCGTTGCCGAGGCGTACGAAGTGTTTTCCAGCACCGGGTATCTCGCCCTCGCAGTTCCGCAGGAACTCGGCGGACACGGCGCCTCCATTCGTGAGGTCGCGAATGCGCAACGCACTCTCGCGCATTACTGCGGATCGGCCGCACTCGCGTCCGTCATGCATCAGCACGTCGTCCTCTTCACCGCGTGGCGCTACCGGCGCGAGATGGCCGGCGCCGAGAAGACCTTGCGCCGGGTCGCGGACGAGGGGATCGTGCTCGTCTCGACCGGCGGCGCCGACACCACGCGGCCGCGCGGCACCGCCCGCAAGGTCGAGGGCGGCTACCGGGTGAGCGGGCGCAAGATCTTCTGCAGCCAGGCCCCGGTCGGCACCGTGATGTCGACGATGTTCCCCTTCGAGGACCCCGAAGACGGGCAGATCGTGCTCAACATGGCCGTTCCGCTTGGTGCAGAGGGTGTTTCGATCCAGAACAACTGGGACGCCATGGGGATGCGCGGCACCGGCAGTCACGACATCGAGCTGGACGAGGTGTTCGTGCCGGATGCAGCCGTGCTCGCACGCCGCCCCTACGGTGTGGTGGATCCACCCTTGCAGGTGATCTTCAGCATCGCGTTCCCTGCGATCGCCGCCGTGTACCTCGGTATCGCCGAGGCTGCGCGTGACCATGCGGTGGCCGCGCTGCGATCGACCGGCAAGGCGAATGATGCACTTGTGCAACGCCAGATCGGCCTGATGGATACGAGGCTGCGCGCGGCATCGTGGGCGCTCGACGGTGCACTCGCCGTGGTCGGCGATGACCCGGCACCGTCCATGGACACCGTCGTCGCAGTGATGGCTGCGAAGCGCGAAATCGCGCAGGCGGCGGTGGAAGTGTGCGATATCGCGATGGAAGTCACTGGCGGACAGTCGTACTACCGCGGTCCGATCGAGCAGGCGTACCGCGACGTGCGGGCGGTGAAGTTCCATCCGTTCACGCCGGAGGAAACGCTGCAGCACGCCGGCAAGGTCGCGCTTGGACTGAAGGCCGACGAGCGCTGAGTTCACGAATACGCCGCACTGCCACTAATTGTGGCGGTGCGGCGTTCTGTCTGCGGTCTGCGCCGAAATTGGTTTTGGTGGACCGAAGTGTCTCGTGCATTACACGAACGACTGAAGCAGGCGTATTTCCGATACCCTTAGTTTTGAAACGAAAAGGGTGATCAAGTGTTCCGCAAGCTAATTCTTCCGGTGATCGCGATCTTCGGAGCGATGGGAATCGCTGCCGCGATCCTTGTACCGAGCGCATCCGCCGCGGCATCATCGACTGGTTTGGCCATCGGTGCCGTGAACAACGGCGATGGCACTGCGACGTTCTTCATGGACAACCGCACAAACGCGACGACCTTCACTCTCGACTATTGGATCGATGACGAACCGCTGACCGGCACCGACTACGGCACCGGCGTGACCGGCCGATTCCCCGGCCTGAAGAGCGGGATCGCCGAGACCACGACCCACTGGGGTTCCGGCGTTGCGTACCGAAACAACGTCGACCCGGCATTCCGCACCGAGGTGACCGTCGATCTGGCGGCACTGCCCGACCTGCCGAATGCGGGCGCCGCATCGCATGTCGTGCACTACCGGGTCATTCTCGGCCCGAGCCAGAAGGACATGATCGGCCTCAATGCCGAGGCGCCCAGTGTTGTGGTGACCGGCTTCGAGACTCCTGTTCCTGATCCGGGGACCGGCTCCAGCGGATCGGCGCAGTGGTTCAGCGGATCCTCTTCCCCATGGTGGACCGCTCAGGCCGCACGGTAACCGATAACTACCCGCCCACTTTTCGACCGCACGCGCGGAGTCCCGCGCAGCTGGCTGAAGAGTGGGCGTTCACGTTCAGTCGCGACCGAGGTCGCGACCGCCGGAAAACGCCGGGACGACTAGGGGTTCCGTAACGCGGCGCTGCAAATTCCGGACAATATGGTCATGAGAACGCACATGGGACGCTTGTTTGCTGTGGGTCTGGCCGCCGTCGGATTGGGTGCGGTCGCCGTGACCGGCGGAGTAGGCACAGCGAGTGCCCAGCCCACGTCGACGACCATGACCTGTTCGAGCCTGAATCCGTTGTTCTGGGCGCCCTCGTTCCACTGGACCATCACCGCCGCGTCCGGCGCGTCACTCCGACCCGGTGGAGCCGCGCTCGAGCCGTCGATTCTGCTCAGCGGCAACAACGAACTGCCGGCACCACCGGGTGGGCTCATCCCGAGCATCGGCCCGAACTGGTACGGCACCCGGCTGTCCGTCGACTGGCACAACCGGACGACCGGCGCTACCGGACGCAGCTTCAGCGATGAGGTGGCCTGGCAGCAGAAGCCCAGCATCCCGATCAACCGCACCTGGGCAGGCACTGGCCCGGTGGACTTCACCATCACCGTGCAGACCGGCGGCGGGTGGTACTTCATCAATTCGCAGACGGCAGTTTGCAGGGGAGCAATCACCGTCCTGCCCGCGTAGCGGCGGGCGCGAACTCGGTATCCGCTACTGGGCGCGCAGCACCAGTCCGGTGCCGTCGGACTTCTTCAGCCGAAGTTGATCGGCATCGACGGTCGCGTCGACCGTTCCGGACAGTACGCCCAGTACCGCATGCTCGACCTCGGCAAGGTCGGGCTCGCAGGCCCTCCGGGTGGTGGCAAGCGGGCCGAATTCGATCGTGTTTCCGGTATCGGACTCGGAAACCGTTGCAGGACCATTGAAGTTGTTGCAGCCCGTACTGCCGGTCACGGTGCCGTCCGGGTCGAGAAGCAAGGTGGCCGCCGCACGCTCCAACGCCACTGAAGTCGTGATCGCGTCCGATGCGATCGTGCTCTGTACGACCCAAGTCGTACCGATCAGCGGGCGGTTGGGGTTGGCAACTTCGCGATCGAGCAGACTGATGACCTGGTCACCGCTTCGGAGCGTCAGCGTGTCACCGCTAAGTGCCCATGCGGGCTGCGCGTTCAGCAGCGTGGCTACCCACGCGTCTGCGCCGCTGCGATCACCGGGGCACGCCATCATCGTTGTAGCGAGATCGCCGGTCACCAGCTTGCCGTCGGATAGGTCCACCGGCCCGCTCGCCCGATTGCAACCTGCGTAGGCGGATATCTGCTCGTCTGCGAAACCGACTTCGAGTGGCCCGCCGCCAGGAATCGGCGTGCCCTGCACCGCGGTGGAGACGAATGCGCGCGCCATGGGTGTCGGTTCGGCGGGGTCGGCGGAGGAACACGCCGCCAGCATGAGCAACGCGAGTGGCAGCGTGAGCGCGAGCTTTGGCATTCCTGTCATCCGGTTCTGCGCGGTGTCGGGTTGGTGATCACATGCCGCGTCAGGAGAGTTCGTCGGCGTGTATGACCACTATCGTACCGCCGCACCAAAATCGGCGAAAAGCTTTGGGGCACATCAGGGACTCACCCCGGCAGCCTCACGCACCTCTACGTGCGCCTCGTGAATCGCGTCCGCCATCCGGTCGATATGCGACAGCGCGTTGGGATCGGTGCACAAGCCGATCCCAATGTTGCCGTCGAACGAGATCGCGGCGATACGCAGCGCGTGGTGGGCGGCGGGTTCCGACGATGAAAACAGGTGGATCAGCCGGCGGCCCGCGACGGATCTGGGCAGCGCGGGACCGGGCACGTTGGAGATCGACACGCCCCACTCGCGGGAACTTCCGGCCAACCGATGTGCCACGGCACCAATCGATTTCACCGTTCCAAGCGCATGAAACAGGTTGTACAACTCGTCGGCATCATCGAGCTGCTTACGCTCGCGGGTCTGAGCGCTGATCAGATCCAGCCGCTCCAGCGGATCGCTGATTCCCAGTGGCAGATCGAGATTCAGGAACGAGTCGCGATTGCCCAGCAAGTTGGCACCTTCATCCGCGTGGTGCAGGCTCACCGGAATCTGTACCCGCAGGCGTTGCCGCGATTCGCCATGCCTGTCGAGCCACTTGCGCAGTCCGCCGGATATTGCCGTCAACAGTACGTCGTTCACCGTCGCGTGCTGCGGGCGGGAGCTTCCGATCGCCTTCATCTCCGCAAGCGGCACAACCGTGAAGGCCAATTCGCGCGCCACCGTGATTGGGCGGTCGAACGGCGATCGTGACCCGAGGTGTCCGAGTTCGCGCCATACCGCGGCGGGCAACCGTCGTGCCTCTGCGGCCCGCGATACCGGCTCCCGATCCGGATGCACCCCGCCCTTCGCGGCCGGCGCGTCGTGCGGGTCGAACAGCACCGTGTCGACGAATCGAACCCCGGCGATCCCGTCGCACATGGCGTGGTGCATCCGCACCGCGATTGCCGTGCGCCCGTTGTCGAGCGGGCCGAGGACGTCGAAAGTCCACAACGGATAGGCGCGATCGAGGTGCTCCGACATCAGCGAACTGACCGCGCGCCAGAGGTCCGCCCGGTTTGCGCAGCCGTCCGGGAATTGGCGAACGTGGTGGGCGATATCGAATTCGGTGTCCTCCACCCAACGCGGGTATTCACCGCTGGTGTCGATGCGCTGTGTGGCGCGCGGTTGCTGCGGAAGACGTTCGGCGACAATGGCTCTCAGTGAATCGATATCGAGTGCGCGCGCACTCGGCTCGAGCACGACGAGCTTGAGAGTGTGACCGGTGACCGCGGCAGACTCGAGACCCAGGATGTGGGCGTCGTCCGCGGACAGGCGTTCGGGATCGGAGTCGTGATCCGCCATGGGGCCAGTCTAGGAGCCGCGCAGAGGCCTCATCCGCTTTCTCGGATGAGCCAACGAAGTGGACTTAGGAGGACGTAGGCTCATATTTGCTCGCCCGGGGGCCAACTGGGAGGTAGACGTATGCGCGGCATCGGTTCCTTGCGTGCGGGGCATCGGCGCAGATCAATCTCGGTATTGGCATTGGCCGCCGCGTTTGTTGTGCCACTGACGGCAACCCAGGTTGCCGGCGCTCAACCACTGCCGACCACGGGTTTCGCGATCCCGTTCGCCGGGGCACCGGCTTTCGAACACGTGGGACCGACGCAGCTCACCAGTACGGCACAGCTGAACCAGCCGATCGGGCAACAGTGGGCGGATCGGGTCGCCGCCCAGATCGGGCTCGGGCCGGCTGACGCACTAACCGAGCAGCAGTTCCGCGATCTCACCACCGGCGGTGGAACCGGCGGCAATCGCGATGCTGCCAAGATTATCGATCAATGTGCCTGGATCCTGTCCAATACGAATGGCCGACCCATCACTGCCAACGTCGGCGGCACGCCCACACCGACGGTGCTGGCGAGCTACGGCGTCTACGTGACCACCGACGGCCTCTTGCAGAGTCCTGCCAACGAGGCCGCGCCGACGAGGCAGGTGAACACATTAATCTCGCCGGGCGGCTTCGTGGGTAACTGGATGCGGGACAACGGTGCCACGCGCACCCTTATCGCCTTGTACCGGTCGGCGTTCACGATAGAAGCGCTGTTCGGCTTTGCTTCGCAACAGATTTCGGGCGCCGCTCAACTGGTGACGAACACCAAGGGAAATGTGAGCACGGTGGTAGGTATGTCGATGGTGCCGCCGATCTGGATCGTGAATTTCGCCCTGCTCTATCTCTTGAAGCCCTCACTCGCCGCCGCGATGCCGGCCTACTGGGCTCCGATTCCCGGGCCGGTTGTCGACGCCATCAAGGCGAGTCCTACAGGACAGGTTCCTTACGTGGATTTCGCTAAATACTTCAAGTGAGCGAAAGCACAGCGGCACAGTGAATTCCGTCATCGGCGAACTATTGCCACTCGCGGTCGGAACTGCGCTCAGCCCGATCCCCATCATCGCGGCAATTTTGATCTTGCTCGCACCGAATGCGAAGGGCGTGGCTGTCGGCTTCCTGTTCGGATGGGTGATCGGGATAGCGGTCGCGTGCAGCGTGTTCACGCTGCTCTCCGCAGTCCTGCCCGATGAAGAGGGCAACTCCCAACCAGCCCATGCATGGCTGTACGTCGGACTGGGTGCGCTCCTGGTGATCCATGCGGTCCGCGATTGGCGATCGAGACCGGCCGGAGATGCCGAGCCAACGATGCCGAAGTGGATGTCGGCGATCGACTCGTTCACCGCGGGCCGTGGGATAGGTCTGGGATTCGCGCTCGCGGCGGTGAACCCGAAGAACCTGATCCTCGGTGCGGCGGCCGGAGTGGCAATCGGCGAGGGTGGGCTGAGCAGCGGGGATGTCGTCGTCGTCATCGTCGTTTTCACTCTGCTCGCCAGTTGCAGCGTGGCCGTTCCAGTGATCGCATACCTGCTGTCACCACAACGGTGGGCCGGTCCATTGCAGACGTTGCGTGAATGGCTGACACGCCACAACACCGCGGTGATGACGGTGCTCCTCCTCGTGATTGGAGCTGTTCTGATCGGTAAGGGCCTCGGCAAGTTCTGAGCTGGGCCGATGACTCAGACCCGCCGCATCACCGAGACCACCTTGCCGAGGATGACTGCCTCGTCGCCGTCGATCACGTTGTATTCGGGATTGCGCGGCTCGAGAAAGACGTGACCATCTCGGCGCCGCAGCACCTTCACCGTGGCCTCGCCATCGATCATCGCGGCGACGATCTCACCGGAATAGGCCTCATCCTGGCGGCGAACGACGACGACATCGCCATCGCAGATTGCGGCGTCGATCATCGACTCGCCGCGAACCCGCAGTCCGAACAGGGTGCCCGAGCCGATGAGTTCGCGTGGGAGCGTCAGCGTCTCATCGAAATGCTGCTCAGCGAGGATCGGTGTGCCAGCGGCGATGTCGCCGAGTACTGGCACCGTCACGTTGTTGTCAGACGAGCGGTGTTGCGTCGATCCGGAGAGGAAAGGACGTACGTCCAACTGTCGAGTCATTGCCGTGCCGAGGCGAAGAAAGCCCTTCTCCTCGAGACTCTTCAGATGCTTGGACACCGACGAGATCGACCGCAGGCCCACCTTGTCTGCGATCTGCCGGGTGCTCGGCGCGCATCCGTTGGCAGCCACCCAATCCAGGATCGTGGCCAGAATCCGCTGCTGGCGCTGCGGCAGGGTGGAGGCGTCGAGGCCGCCGAACAGGTCGAGGTCGTCGTAATCGGTCACCGGAGAATCGTAGGGGTGGCACCATTTCTGCCGAGCACGGCGTATCGCCGCGGCGTCGCGATCGCGTTACGTCAGATCTTTCCCGCAAATCGGCGGTCGACGCGGCACGAGCGATCCCTCTAGCAGGATTCGCTCATGCCGCTTTATCGAACTCGGCGGTTACGAGCCCGAGCCGGAGCCGCCAGGCAGCGGTTCGAAATCCCATCGTGCGCAACCGTAAACGACGTTATCGGCGCCGCCGGTCCCACTATCGTTCTGGATGCCATATGCGCTCACCTGTGCACGTGGGTTCGCATCCGAAATTTGCTTCAGTGTCGCCGTGGCTGCCTGACCCCCAGCCAGCCCCGCAATTTCATTTGTCGACCACCATTGTTGGTTGGCGAGATTCCGGCTGTTGACCCAGCTGTTTGCGCCTTCCCCGCCGTTGGCGGATGGCCACCATACGAGCGTGGTGAAACCGCTTATGTCGCCGGGTCGCTCGGCGTTTCGAATCCGCAGATGAAACGCCACGTACGGTCCCTTGTGAATGAAAGCGAGGCTCGCTGGATTGATGGCCAGATCTCGCAAGGGAGTGCTGATGCCCGCCTGGTAGTAGTTGACGCGGGCGGCGCCGGGTGGCAGAGCCATATCCAACGAGCCGGCACCCGATGCCTCGGGTGGGCCCGCCACAAATTTCGGTTCGGAACCATCCAGCGGCGTCCACCCCCAGTTCAGGATCGGGACGGGGTAGACGGTGTTCTGTAAACAGGGGAAACCGGGAGGTAAGAAGCTCCCAGGTTCTCCGCTGTCGGGCTGAGCGGCGGCGACCGGAGCGAATGCGACGACCGCTGCGAAAGCGGTGCCTGCGATCAGCAATGGGGACATCGTGGGACGGCGAAGCATGGTCCTGCCTTTCTCGGTTGAATCCGCATTTGTCCGACAGACGTTTACAGCGTGCTCCCTTGCACACGGACACGGAGACGCAGGCGAGGCGCACCCAATCGTATTGTGTCCCTGCCTCATCCGTTCGAAATGCGCTCACCGCGACGCCCTTTCCAAGCAGCACATGCAGCTACCGCTCGCGGGACTGTCCGGCCCTTCGTGAATCCATCCCGGGGTGGTCGGCAATTCGGCGCATCGGACAAAGTGTCCCATCGGCTTCCCTCTTCGCGCCGCCGAATCGTCGGAATTGTGTTTTCGTGGCCGGCTGATATTGATGCGGTGTCGCGCGATTCCGTGCGGTGGTTGGGTGCAACGCGCAGGGGTGGTGGAAGTACGCGCTCATGCGGAGACGGACTGGAGACTGCGACGCCGTGCTGATCGTGGAGCCGATGACGGGAATCGAACCCGCGTATTCAGCTTGGGAAAGTGTTTCGGGGGTCAAACGGGTGTTCGATCTACCAGTCACTAGACGAACCGTGCGCGACCCATACGCGCAGCGTAACGCCCATTTCTGGGCGATTTGTGCGCGCTGCGCGCCGAGCCGTACGCACTCCGAATACACCCCACAAGCACCCCAGGTGGAGTGTCTGGGGAGTGTACGAGGCCGAACAAACCGACCCGCCGAGGTGGCCGGGGCGGGCTGTTGCGTTCAACATGCGACATCGAACATTTAGTCGTCGAAGATGTGTGATAGTTCGTCGCGCTTGTTCGACATCTCGTTCTCGATGTAGACAGCGTTGACAAGCGTCAGTGTCAAGACGATTGCCGCAACTACACGGACCCACTTCGCCGCACCAAAGAAGAAAGCAACCGCCACGCCTGCTCCGACGACTCCGACGCCTGTCCAGATCGCGCCAGTCCCGGTCAGGAGGCTGACCGACTGCATAGACATCAAAAATCCGATGCCAACGAGCACGCAGACGCCGATCGCAACAGCTTTCTGCCTGCTTGTTCCGGGGCTGGACGCCGAAGCCGGGGCGGCCCATGCGGTGCCGTCCCAGTAAATATTCTTTGCCGGGTCGGATGGATCTGGATACCAACCGGGCGCTGGCTGCGTCATGTTTCCCGCTTCTGTTTAGCTGCACTATCTACAGGGAACTTATTAGCTTCCGAAGCTGCCCGTGCTCGGGGCGACAGGCTCAGGGTCCACCGGCTCGGGGTCCACGGGCGTCGGGTCCACAGGATCGGGGTCGGTTAGCGCGGGGATAGTCCCGAAGGCCCCACCGCAGCAGCCATTGCCTCCCCACCCAGCGTTAGCAATACCGCGCTCGGTCACCACACCATTGACCTCCACCACTTCGGTGAGGTGGGCCGTCATGGTGTGGCTGGCGGGATTCCCTCCCCAGAGGCGGATCCAATCGCCCTCACGGAGGTCGGTGCGCACGACGGTGTAGCACCACATGCCATAGGCGTACTCGGGCCGCGAAGGGGGAGCCCACCGCTTGGTGTACTGCGCCGTGGGGTCCCATGTGTCGAACGTGACATTCGACAGCGACGGACCCTGCCACGTGTCCTCGGGCGCAGTGGTGTTCTGGTAGTCACTCTCATGACCAATGTTCACCTGGAGAGCGATGTCGTTTCCGTCCTGCACGGTTGAGCAGAACCGGGCGTGGTAGGAGACGGTGTCGGCGGTGTCGGCGGACGCGGTGCCTGTTCCTGCGAGGACGGTTAGTCCGGCGGTCGCGGCGAGGAGCGTAGCGGTGAGGGTCTTGCGCAAGGTGTTCCTTCGTGCGGAGCGCGTCGGGGGTTGTTCCGACGACATGATGCTGGCCGACAGTTCCCTATCGGATCGCGGCGCTTCGCGCGATTGTTACGGTTTGGTCAACTCGCCGACCGGCACACCTCACCCCTCGCAGCGGCGACTAGACCGTCTCACCGCACGGGCGGCAGTGGCGAGTCCCCCGTGGCCGCAGGCGCGGCCACAAGCGCCGGGGGTGCTACGCCGCGACCTTGCTGTCCGCCCGCGCTGGCCTCACCGCCGGACGCGCGTGCCCGCCGCCGCGCTCTTCGATGCGGGGTTCTGCGCGGCCGAGGCCTTGCGCGCCCGGCGCGCCCGATGCGCCTTGTGCGCGACGACCGCGCCAGCGACGCCCCCGGCCACCGCGACGGGGTGCCGGGCCGCGACCCGAGCCGCTGCGCCCGCCGCGACTCCGACGCGCGGGGCAGCACGCCGCGCCGAATGCCCGGCGACCGCGCCGAGCACCGCGCCCGTGGCGACCTTCTTCGCGCCGGTTCTGGTCGCAGCCTTCGCAGCCGCGCGGGCACCCCGCGCCGTCGCCGATACCTTTGTCCCCGCCCCGGCGAATCGGCCCAGCCGGTCGCGCCGGTACGCGCGGCGGGTGCTCACGACACACCTCCGCCCCGGCGATGCCGGGCTTCGAGCTCGTCGGCCAGGCGGCTAAGCCCCGCGTTGTCGGCTATCGCGGGGGCCTTGCCTCGATACATACCGCCCCGGCTGGGTTGTCGAAGATTCTCGGCATCCACACCGGGCGGCGTCAGGCCAGATCCCCACGAAAATTCGCCGGCCTCGGGACCGTAGTCGCGGGCGTTCTCCTTCAGCCACTCGGGATTCGTAGACACGGCTAGCTCCAGGTCCACGTCGGGGCGGTGTAGCCGCCAGCGGCAGCGATCTTCACCACGCAGGCCGCGCCACGGTAGCGGACGCCCACGCCGAACGATCGCTGGAAGAAGCTGTCCTGCAATGGATATCGTTGGTCTCGGCCGGGGATGATCCGAAGGCCGGTGTATGCGGGGTTGGAGTGCTGCCGGAACGCCACTGGATTCTTCGGGCTGTTCGGACCGCCCGTCGCCACGACGGCGATATAGCCCTGCGGCAGATCGTACGAGGGCACCACCCACGCCGGACCCCACGACCCCAGTACTTCCAATCCGGCGAACTCGCCGGGCGCGACCTTGCCCACGACGTTCTCGGTCGTCAGGTAAGCCGGGGCGGACTGGCTGGGGATAAAGTCGAATTTGCTTGTGACGCCGTTGGATTCCTCGCCACGTCGCCACGTTGCGATTTCTTCAGATTCAGCAGGATGGCAGAGCACCAGCAGTCGGCTCGTTGCGTCCAGACCGAATCCCTTGCTGCGCACGGCGGTGACGCCGTCGAGAAGGTCGCCGGGATCTATCGCCGCAGCACCCGACACAAGGTAATGGCTTGTGGTGCTGGGGAACGTCTGTCCGGCGTACGGGGGCGGAGTGATGCCGTCCGCCCCGGTGTACAGGCCGTACACCTTGTGCGCGAACTCGTTCAGCCCCTCGGTAGGGTCGAACAGTCGGCGTAGCAGAGTGCCGGTGGTGAGGCGGTTGTCGGCCTCGAAGGCGCGGTTGATGACCGAGCGAACCTGCTCGGCCGTAGCGCTGCGCAGGAACTTCCACGTAAACCTCGACGCCAAATCCCAGTCTCGCAGCGAGTATCCAAGGATCAGCGCGTCGGGCGCGGCCCGAAGGCCGTGCGGCTCACCGAATTCCGACGCTTCCTCGAAGTTGTCTCCGCCGGGAGCCTGACTGATCGCGTCGCCGACATTGACGGTGCTATAGCTGATGAGCGAGGACAACGCGCTGCGGCGCTTGTTCCACTCGGCCATCACGCGCGCGGCCTCGTCCCATATCTTGTTCAGATCGACGCCGTCCGCGGTTTCCGAGACGAGGACATCGCCTTGGCTGCTGTATCCGGAAGCGGAGTCCGCGCCGTAGGCGAACAGCGAGGAATCGAGCGCGGCGCGATCCGGCCGCGCGAACAACGGGCGCGGGTTCCAGCGAGGGCCGGAATAGGTAGGGCGTGAGGTGGTCATCGTTTTCTCCATTCGGTAGGTCGCCGTGCCACTTGACAGGCTCGGCGTATCGGGGTATTGGCCGCGACTCCCGGTCGCGGAAATTCGGCCACCGACCGAACATGGAGAGCACTACTCTCGGCGTGTACTCAGCGTAACATGTTGTACCACAATGGATTTAGCGCGAAGTGGCGCAACGCTGTACACCGCGCCGCTGCGGGGGTACTTTGTAAGCAGCACGCCGGTTTTACGGCCAGGTGTGCGGGTGGCCAGAGGTCACCATGCAGGAGCGGGGCTCCGCATCAGTGTCAGACAGAACCTGTCTGGGAGATGCGAAGGGCTCCGCTTTTTTCGTCTCCTGGACTTTGACGTCAGGAGGAACCGAGAATGTCACGTCAACCCCACGCTGCGCTGGACCCCGCAGCTGTCACCGCCACCGAAATCATCGAAGTCGGTCCCGCTCCAACGATTCCAGGGATCGACCCTTTGGACGTGAATGACCTGTCCGAACCGCAGGTCTTCCTGTACTTGAACGCGATCAACCCGCACATCACCCGCCGGATGGTGCGGGATGCCGTGCTCCGCAAGGAATTGCGAGGCGTCCTGCGCGGTCGCAAGCATCTGTTCAGCCGGCGAGTGGCCCTGAACTGGATGACGGGCAGCGAGGCATGAGCGCCGCCAGCCGCGATCCGTGGTGGCGTCCAGAGTTCGACGAGTTCTCGGCGTTGTGGTTACCCCACGTCGGCCATGAGACGGAATTCTGGGAAGCGGTCAGGGCGAATCCGTTCGCTGCACAGGTAGCGAAGGCGCATTGCCCGGATCGACATCGAGGGGACGGCTCCGAGCAGCCGTACAGCCCTGAAGCGCGGTGTCATCCCCTGATCAGCGAGGCCATCGACCGGGCAAAGGACATGCAGGTGGTGCCGAACGGGGTCGTGGGCTCGTTCTGGTATGCCAACTGCGGACGGCAAATCCTTGCAGACAGAAATCCTGCGCTGCCCGCACGGGGGCGGAGTGAAGACCACCTACGCCAACTCACTGTCGATCAGGCTGTGGCAGAGGCCGGTCCGCGGGCGGTGCTGGAACTTAAACGCCGCGAATGCGATTACTACATGGCGGCGGAGGTCGCCGAGTACGGCGGTAGTCCCGTTGCGACGGCAATTCTGTACAGCCCGTGCGGGATCGGGAATCACGAGTTCTTGGTGTCGGACAGGTGGACCAGGGGACGGATCGCTCGCCTCGTCACGCGGGCGGTGGATATCCCAGACTGCTTCTTCTGCCCGTACTTTAGCGACAGCCGCCCCGTCGACACCTTCTTGAAGGTGGACTGCGGCGCGGTGCTGCGGGTGTTCCCGGTGTGCGATAGATGCGAACCGGAACTCGCTCGGGGCGATCACGATTTGGCGCTCGACTGGGAGCACGCCTGGGACGACTGGGACAAGGGCGTTGGTTGGCCCGACGACAAGTTCCGGTGAGATGCGCTGTGCGGCGCGGGGCGCAGCGGCCCGTTTGCGTTGCTGCACTGGCTATCAGACGCCCCTGACGGCCGATCTGACCGCGTTGCGGTAGCCACCGGCTACCGGCGCACCCAGCGGTAAACCAACCGCACAAACACGAAGGAGAGAGATGACCCACACGTTTGAATCGTTCGTTAAGCCCGCAGTTCCCGTCGACGACTGCGATGACGAGTCCCAGGTCGCGTTGCTGCGCGGCCTCTCCGAGGGGCGAGCCATGGCGTGCCCGTTCTGCGGGGTCGAGCACGTGCACGTCGAGGAGGTGACGGCGGTGAAGGAGGGCTACGGAGGAGGGCACCGAGCGGTGACGGTCAATGCGCATTCCGGAACGGTTCGCGAGAAGGTGGTCTATAACCCGGTTTCGTACGCGAAAGCGGATGGGTTCTGGATTGAACTGCACATCGACTGCAGACTTTGCCGGGGCGGGTCGTTGGTGTTGGCGCAGGACGGGGGCGCAACGGAATGGAAGCTCGTCCGGACTCCCAGGCCAGTGACCGCCCGTGTGCCGGTCGAAGAGATCGAGTGGTTCTCGGAAGAGTGAACGTCCCCGAACGAGCACGCCCGCTACGGGAAATGGGACCGTAGCGGGCGGCTCGCCATCAACAAAAGCACCTCAACGACAACGGGAAGGCTAACGCCGAGATGTCAAGCCAGCCTACCGCGCCACCACCATCGGAGCCATCGCGTAATACACAGGGCTACAGAGGATTATCGCCCGATTCGTTCGTGGAGAACGCGAAGACCCTCTGTCAGATCGGCTGGCACCCGTTGCCGATTGGAAACGGCGTAGAGCGTAAAGCCCTTCGCGCCAGCGGTATTACGGGCTGGCACGGCGAAGACGTCACTGACGAGGCGGTGTTCCGGGAGTGGGCCGATCGGTGGGCCGCTGACAATCGCGGATTGTTCCTCGCGACACGGATGCCAGTCGGCGTGATCGGCATCGACGTGGACTGCTACGACGGCAAACCTGGCGCGCAGACGCTCGCCGAACACGAGCTGAATTGGGGCGCGTTGCCGCCGACGTGGTCGGTCACCGCACGGGCTGACGGTAGCCGCAAGCTGTTCTTCCGCGTGCCCGAAGGCTGGATCGGTCGCGGCGCACTCGGTCCCGGCGTGGAAATCCTCCAGCGACATCATCGCTACGCAGTGGTTCCGCCGAGCCCTCATCACACCGGCAGCGTGGTCAAGGCGTACGCGCCCGACGGGCATGACAGCGGTCAACTTCCGCCGCCTGGCGATCTACCGGAGTTGCCGCAGGCGTGGTGCGAAGGGCTCGCGAGAGACGCCACGCCACTCCTTGAGGGGTCGCCCGAAGAAGCCAACGCGCTTCTCGGTTCGTTTCGGGACGGTCCGATGAGCGACAAGGTTGTTGCCAAGGTCAACCACACGCTGACCGAGATCGCAATGAAGGGCAGTCGATACGACACGGCCCGCGACGACGTGATGGGGCTGACCAGCCTTGGCTGGAAAGGCGAGCGCGGAGTGTCCGCAGCGTTGCGCACGATCGAGACCGAATACGTCGCCGCGGTCGCCGACAAGCGCGGGAGCGAGCGCATTGCTCGGGAAGAGTTCGAGCGCTTCAAGATCGGCGCAGCCCGAAAGATCGCCGGCGATCCGGACTATCGGCCGATGGACTGGTACAGCGGCGACATGTTCAACCCCGACGGCACCATCAATCTCAACTCGGGTTGGGCGGAGTGCGTTCGCGAGACACCTATCTGGGGTCCGGGGAAGCTGGCCATGTGGGCGGGTGTAGCGGCCGAGCCCAGTCAGGCTGCCGAGGGAGAAGGTCCCGGCGTACGGTTCGCGGCTGTCCCGGCATCGGAACTGGCGGGTCCGATTCCACCGATGCAGTGGCTCGTCGAGGGCGTGTGGCCACTCAATAGCTTCGGCCCGCTTGGCGGCGAGAAGAAGACGCTGAAGTCCTACAACTTGCTATCACTGTCGGTCGCGGTGGCCAGCGGCCAGCCGTTCTACGACAAGTTCGAGGTCGCGAATCCCGGTCCGGTGCTGTACTACGCGGGCGAAGGCGGGCGCGACGAACACCAGCGCCGGTTACAGGTCATCGCGCGGGCGTACGGCGTTCCGCTCGAAGACCTTCCTCTGCACACGGTCTTCGACGCCGGAGGGCTGGACGACCCGGAGTTCGTGGGAGCGATGCGCGATCACCTGGACTACCTGCAACCGCGCTTGGTTGTGCTGGACCCGCTATACGCGTTCCACGCGAAGGGAATCGAGGCGCAGAACCTGTACGACCGCGGCCGGATGCTCAGCGACTTCAATCGCCAGGTCGGCAATGAGACATCACTGATCATCGCCGATCACTTCAACAAGACCGGCAAGGGCAACCTGGACCTGGACAGCATCGCGCAGGCGGGCATGAGCCAATGGGCCGACAGCTGGATGCTGCAACGGCACCGCGAACCACCCGACATGGACGGTGGAGAGTTTCGGCTAGCGGTCCAATTCGGCTCGCGGCGTTGGGGTGGCCGCGAATGGAATCTGGATTGGTCGCTGCCGTCGGCCGAAGCGATGGAGCGCGGCGAGGCCGGCGAAGTCGGTTGGAAGATCGAGCGGGCTGCGTCCTCGCGGGGCGCTGAGGTCAGGGAAAGCGAACTGGCGCTGCGTATCCTGCGCGAACTGTGGAAGTCGCCTGGCATTCATACCAAGTCCGAACTGACCCACATCGTGCCGGGTCGTAACACCGACGTCGCCAAGGAAATCCATCGACTCATCGAACTGGGATTGGTGCACGAGCAGAAAGCGCCGCGACCCGAAGGCAAGCGGACGGTTAATCGCAATGTTCTGTTCGCGCGTGAGCTGAAGCTTGCAACGGATGGGGACGAACAATGAGCCGCTGCGCGCGGCACAGCCGGGGGCGAGTTGCCCAACCTGCCCCGCAACTCGCCCCCGCGTGGGGTCAAGTTGCCACCGAGGCCGCAAAAGGGCTGGTAGACAAACAGATCCAACTTGCCCCTTGTGGGGTCAAGTTGGATCGGCCGGGTACCGGGCGGGCTGGCGGGGGCAACTTGCCCCGCCGCCCCCGCCCTTAGGCGCAAGTTGCCGGGGGCAAGTTGCCCACCAGCGGCCCACCGATCCGCGAGAGAGGAAGGACACAAATGAACGAGGAATGGGTTGTGGACGAGGACGGCCAGCGAGGCCGGTGGATAGCCGATCCGGACGATCCGGAATGGGAGGTGTGGGAGCCGGCGAAAGTCGCAGCGAAAGTCGACGGTTTGGAAGAGGACCTATCGAAGAAGGTCGTCGTCTGGAACGACGGGCGCGGACCACGCAGGCCGTGCCAAGCACGCAAGACCAGTGGGGAGCCGTGCCAACGCGCAGCGGTGAACGGCGCAGACGTTTGCGGCACTCATGGAGGCAGAGCCCCGCAAGTGAAGCGGAAGGCGCGCCTTCGCCTGGAGATGGCGGCTGACCGGCTCGCCCGCGAGTTGCTGGGCCTTGCCACTGGAGAGGGCGTTGCCGACGGTGTGCGGCTCGCGGCTACCCGTGATGCTCTGGATCGGGCCGGGTTGGGGGCCAAGACCGCTGTCGAGGTCGAAGTCGGGCCGAGCAAACCCTTCCAGCAGATTCTGGACGCGGCGATGGGGATAACCGGCGGATCGCGCGCCGAAAGCCGCACCCGCCGAGGGGAACTGGACGCCTTTGCCGACGAGGTCAACCCCGAGGACGCCTGGCAGGACGCGGAGATAATCGAAGCGCAGGCCGAGGAGGAAGACGAACCTGACGGGTCGCCGGCTCCGCGTCCACCCGAACCGTACGAGACCGACGCCGGGCTCAGCGAAGCGCCGAGCGCAGGGCTCCTCTCGATGGAAGACGCCTTGGCGCAGTTGCAGGCCACGCCCCTACCGCCGCAGCAGCCCGCCCCACGCAGGCAGGGCAACGGCCATTAGACCGGCCCAGCCGCCCCGTACGCAGCCCAGCTCCACCCGGCCCGCACCCGCGCAGGGCAGCGCGCACCTCAACGGCACATCGAGCGCGAAACATCAAGCGAGACAACATCACTCGGCGTCAAGGAAAGGTTGACGCGGGTAGTGTGGGTAGTGGTAAACGCCAAATGCCCGGTTGACGTTTACCACCACCGACCAAGGGAGACAGCGCAAGTGAAGATCATCGGCTACGTGCGAGTCAGCACAAAGGATCAGGCTGCAGAGGGCTACGGCCTCGCGGCACAGCGAGAAGCGTTGGAGCAGTGGTGCATTGCCAATAATCACGACCTTCTCACTGTCGCAACTGACGTCGTCAGCGGCGGCAAGGCATCGAAGATGCACGGACGAGACGTTGCGGTCGCGGCAATCGAGCACGGCCTGGCCGACGCACTGCTGGTGCGGGCACTGGACCGCGCGACCCGCAGTCAGCTGGACTTCGCCGCGCTGGTGAAGCGAGCAGAGGACTATGGTTGGCGACTTCTCGACTGCGAAGGTGGCGACAGCAGCGACCCCAATCAGCGCATCGTCATGGACGTGAAGAACAGCGTCGCCGCCGAGGAGAAGCGACGCATCAGCCTGCGAACGAAGGAAGGGCTGGCACGTGCTCGCCGCGAGGGTAAGGCGTTGGGCCGTCCTCGGCTGATCAGCAAGCCCATCGAGCGCCGCATCCAGGTACTGGCAGACCGCGGCCTCGGCGCTAAGGCCATCGCCGCCCAGCTGACCGCCGACGGAATCCCCACGCCCCGAGGCGGAACGGAGTGGAGCCACGCCACGGTGCGCGACGTGCTGGCCCGGATGGCGAAGGCGGCAGCGTAATGGCTCACATCAGAACCCGAACCATCACGCAGCAGCACCGCAACGGGCGAGCCGTCACCCACCACGAGGTCCGGTGGCGTGAGGACGTGCGAGACGAACGTGGGCTGCCAATCCCGGTGGACCTCGCGCACCCGGAAGGCCGTAAGCAGCAGCGCACCCGGCAACGGTCCTTCCACGACAAGGACGCCGCCGAGCGCTTCCGGGACGAGCTCAACGCCGCCAAGCATCGGCCGGGCGGCGTGGTCGTCCCGAAGGACCAACTGTTCGCGTACGCGGCGGAAGCGTGGCTCGCCAGCCGCACCGACCTGAAGCCGCGCACGCGCGGCGAGTACGAGAACCTACTCAGCCCGAAGAAGGGCGCCCGCAAGGACGCCCACGGCAACAGCACCGCGCACCTGTCGATCATTGCCACGTTCGGCGGTAAGGCCGTCGGCAGCATCACGCGGCAGCAGATCGCCGAATGGGTGCAGGCGCTCACCGCGGCAGGCAAGAAGCCCAGCACCGTTCGGCACGCCTATTTCGTCGTGAGGATGGTGCTGGAACAGGCCGTGGTGGACGGGCTACTGCGCGACAACCCAGCCGATCATGTGAAGCTGCCCAGCGAGCGCACCGCCACAAGCGGCACGCCCGGCGTCGTCGACGACCCCGACATGTTCCTTACCGCCGAGCAGGTCGGCTCGCTACAGGCCGCAACGCCGTGGCCGTACAACGTGCTGGTGCACCTCGCGGCGTGGAGTGGCCTGCGCGCCGCCGAGTTAGGCGGACTGCAAGTGGGCGACGTGGAACTACCTGCGCGGCAGGTCAACCCCAATGCGCGCCCGAAGCCCGCGACGCTACGTGTAGACCGCACCCTCAGCCCCAGACCGACAGGCGGCTACGACACCCCCAAGACGCGGGGGAGCCGGCGACGAGTGCCGCTGCCCCCGGCGACGGTGGAGATGCTGCGCGATTACCTGGCGCTGCACCCCCGCGCCGACGATCCCACCGCGCCGTTGTTCCCGGCGTTCCGGCTGACCGCGCCGAAGCGCCGAGGTCTCGTCCGGATCGAGGGCGACACCCCCGAGCCTGCCAGCATCAAGGCCCACCGAAACGCCGAGGCCCTGGCCGCGCTCACCGTGGACGATTTCGAGCAGCGGCTGGAACTGGACTGGAACAGCCCCACGCGGCATCAGAACTTCTACAAGGCGGTGTTCCGTCCAGCGGTGTTGCGCGCCAACCGAATCGTCGCCGAACAGCGACAGGGTCGGGCGCTCCCTCCCGCCCTCAAGTTCCACGCGCTGCGGCACACCTACGTGAGCCTATGTGTTGCGGCGGGTATCCAGCCGTTGGAGATCGCCAAAATCGCCGGACACGCCCGGGTCACCACCACGCTCAGCGTCTACGCGCACCTGTTCGAGGACGATCACACGGACGCGATGGCGGCGCTAGGGGCTATGGGGCCGCCTACGATCGGAGCGAACGTGGTGCGATTACGGGGTTAGCGCCCGGAAAGGCGGGTTAAGTAACCGTCGTGCTATTCAAGAAGCTCATCAAGCGATATCTCCGGATTGTGCCTGCGCCATGCCGCATGGCCGATTGCGATTCCAACGGAATTAGGCCGGTAGTCCATCGCCCGTGATTCCTGCATTACGTCCAAGAATGCGGCGAGCTCGGGCCAATGTTTACGGCAAGATTCACGAATCTGTTGAGGCTCGAGATCGCATTTGTTCAATAGTCGCTCCAAGGCTCCCGCAGATCGCGTTGCATTGTAGGGATCGGCGCGCCTGTTTGCGACGATCCGCCGTGCTTCCGCTAACTTGATCCTGAACAGATTTTCGTTTTCGGGGAGCGGCTCAAAGTATTGCCCACCTTCCCGCGGTGGCATTGTATACAGTTTCAGTTCCGGCTCCAGAGAGTCTAACGAGAACCCTTTCACGAACACGCCCGGGTAGCCGTTCGCCAGCCATTGGTAGGGGCTCGCGGAGACCGGTCGCTCGGACACTACCCCAAGCGCGCTCATGTACTCGTACTCCGCAGACCTTTGCGGAATGCGACCGTAGTACGGCGTGAGTTGCGTATGAAGGAAGTCAAAGACGTCCGAACCGCTCGTGGGATAGTCGTCGACTTCGACCCAAAGCACGTTCAGAATTGAGACCAGGCCGTCAATTTGGCTAGGCGTCAATTTGGAAGCTACTTCGACTGCCTGATTGAGGACGATATCGTTCAGGCTCCTTGGCTCCTCGGCTGCCATGGCGATAAGGAAATCTGCCAGCATCTCAGCCAATTCTTGGTCGCCGTTTTCGACGTACTGCCGCTGCGCTTTGTAGGTTGCCGACAACATCCTCGCGGTATCGAAATTATTGATGCTTTGTTGCGGCGCTTCAGATAGCTTGGCAAGAAATAGATTGGCGAACTCGTCGATGCGTCGATGTACTTCTTCCAGCGCCCGACCATTGAGGGTTAAGTAATTCTCGTAGAAAACGCCCTTAGCGATATCACGTGCCTCTTGGGCCGTGATTCCGTAGTTGTGGACTTCAAGCGATTGTCCTTGGTAGAGGTTTGAATTATCTCCACCCTCCTGATGCTGATCTTTCACGAAGTCCGATCACCCATCCCACCGTTGATCGTGATGTTGTGGCCCTGCACAAGATTGGAATTCTTGCCAGCCTTCTGAACTTGCTTGACCCCACCACCGAGCAGCGGTCGCGGGCCATCGGATGTGGGCCAAGGAAACGACAGCAGCACTCCGATAACGAGAAGTGCGCCGAGGGCGAGCAGGACCCAGCGTGGCCAGGATGTGAGGACTGGTGGTGCGCTGATCGCGATCGCAATCAGCGCGATGATGGTGGTGCCCAACCATGGCCAGTACTTGCGCACGCATCCTCCGTCGGCATCTTGCGGGTGACCTCTCCGAAGATTCTTCCACGCAGCACTGACAATTCGGGCGAACGTACCGGGCGCGTGGAGGTACGGGCCGGGTCAGCGACTTATCTGCTATCGCACGCTAACGCCTGTACCAGTGCAAGGTGGGGGGCTCCGTTACCGCCGGCGAACCCTTCAACGGGGCTCGCCGCGCCACCACGTGGAGTGTATAAGGAGTGTGCGGCGGGTCGCTGGAGCCGAGCGGAGAACCGGGAAACACCGCTCTACCTGCGGTGATCGTGGAGCCGATGACGGGAATCGAACCCGCGTATTCAGCTTGGGAAGCTGATGTTCTGCCATTGAACTACATCGGCCTGCGCCGGAGCGCTTCGCAACTCTAGCAAAGTTGCCCCGGCTGTCCGGCGATTGCCCGAACCGGCGCCGGGTGCGCAGCTCAGAGCCTGCGCACCCGACTGTCGGCCTGGAGAAATCAGCCCATGCTGAACGGCTGGCCCCACAGCGTGACCCTGCTGGAGACAGACTCCGTGCTCACGCTGACCTTGACGTACGAGCGGGCCTGCGCGTAGCCGGCGCAGCCGCTGATCCCGAGGGTCGAGCCGGTCCAGGAGACGGAGCCGCGGTTACCCGTGAACTCGTTCATCCGGGAGTGGGACTCGCCGCCGAACGAGTCGGCCTTTTCGAGGTCGAGCAGGCTGTAGTTCACCGCCTGGCCGGGGCCGATCGTGATCGAGCCGCCGGTACCGGCCGACGGGCTCATCGGAGTTGCGCCGGCGGCCAGGTCCTCCCACGAGGTACTCATGCCCATGTCACTACCGGCCTCGCCGCCCAGCGTGAGCTGGCACGCGACGATGTAGCCGGGTTCGATCCGGCCGCCCTCGGCGTTCGGGCCGCTCAGCTCGACGCGGGTCTTGCCGCTCACCCACACATTGCGGTGCAGCGGCGTCGCGCCCATCGAGGGCGAGATGGTCGCGGACTCGCCGGTGCGGGTCACGGTGACCACGGTGCCGTCGACGAGCGTCTCGGTGATCGAGCCGTCCGGCAGCGGTACGAATGTGTCCGCATTGGCGGCGCCGGCGGAGAAGAAACCGATCGCAATCGCGGTCGCGCATCCGATGCCGGCCGCCCGCACGATGGTGTTGTTGTTCATTTGTCCTCTTGTCTCGAGTTCGCTTGCGCGAGAAGTACTTCAGTGATTGCGGAAGTGGCTCAGCCGATGCTGAACGGCTGGCCGTACAGCGTCGTCTTCGAGTAGTCGTTGCCAACGATCTCGACGACCGTGTACGCGCGGGCCTGCGCGTAACCGCCGCAGTTCTGAATCTCGAGCTGGGTGTCGCGGTACTGCACCGAGTAGGTCCCGTTCTTCTTGATGTCCTTTCCGCCGACACCGACGAACTTCACCTCGCCGGCGGCTAGCGGCACCGACAGCGAACTCGACATGGACGGGCCGTCGAGGTCCATCGACATGCCCATCGATCCGCCGAGTCCGTTGATGTCCACCTGGCAGCCGACGACGTAGCCGGTGCTGATGCGCGAAACCCCGTGCGTGGACGAGTTGTTCGTGCCGGGGGAGTTGTCCGCTCCGTTCCATGGGCCGGCTTCGCCCTCGCCTTGGATCGTGGTGACGTCGGCAGTGACGATCCCCGACACCCAGACCACCCGGCCAGCGCCGTTTGCGGCGAGCGACGGGGAGACCAGCGCGCCTTCGCCGGTTCGGGTGATCGTGACGCCGTCGCCGACCATGTGGCCGTCGGGCAATTTGACGAAGGTATCGGCGTTGGCGGCGCCGGCCGAGAGTAGGCCGATGGCGACGGCGGTCGCGGCTGCGACGCCGAAAGGCCGTGCGGCGCAGCGCAGGGCGGAATTGGTCGAGTTCATGTGAGCTCTTTCGATAGGCAGCCGAGGCGAAAGCCGGCGGCTGAAAGCAAACGGATGCCGCGCCGCGCACATCGAGGCGCGCGGCGAATCCGTGAGTGAAGGTTCAAGTGGGCAGACGAAAGCGGCCGTGCACCGAAGCGGTGACGGAGAGCGGCTCGCGCCTACGCGGCCTCGGGCGGGGCGCGGGTGCCGACGCGCGCGCCGACGAGCACCCAGCGCGCGAAACGGGGGACGTACTGCGGCCGGGCCGCCGCTACGACTGCGACCGGAAGGGCGGCGAAAAGCGCAGGGACGATCCGGGCCAAAGCTGACACCGCGAAAGCCCACGCCCGGCCGCCGCCGCGCACGAGCACTGCACATGCGGCTGCCGCGATTACGTGGGCAAACAGCATCCCCGGGGTGACCGCCGCGGCATGGACATGGTCTGCGCCGAGGCTCAGGGTCGTGTGGCCGACGGGCTGAGCAGCTACGAGCGCGCCCATCAGTACCAGAAGCTCGTGGCGCTCGGCGCGGATGTTCGCGACGATCGCACCGATTGCCACGCAGCCGAGCAGGAGGATCACGATCGACGGTTCGGTCGGGCGCCCGCCGCCGAGCGCGTGGGCGGCGACAGCCAGTGACGCCGACACCGCGCCGACGAACGCTCCGCGCAGCCGCGCGATCAGCGTCCCCCCGTACGTCACGAGCGGGACGATACCTGCACTTACTACGCGGCCTAGTACGTGGTCATCGGTATTGGCGCCAACCGAACTCGGGTGAGTGGCACCCGTCACTACGCTCCCGGAGGGAGTAGTTGAGCGCCGGTTCGCCGCGGATAGGCTGCACGCATGCTGCTCTCCGACCGCGACATCCGGGCCTCGCTAGCTTCGGGCCGACTTGGGATCGAACCCTTCGACGAGTCGCTGGTGCAGCCGTCGAGCGTCGACGTTCGCCTCGACAGCCTGTTCCGTGTTTTCAACAACACGCGCTACACCCATATCGACCCCGCGCAGCGGCAGGACGAGCTGACCACACTCGTGGAGCCCGCACCCGGCGAACCGTTTGTGTTGCATCCCGGGGAGTTCGTGCTTGGGTCAACGCTCGAGGTGTGCAGCCTGCCCGACGACCTCGCCGGTCGGCTGGAGGGCAAGTCGAGCCTCGGCCGACTGGGTTTGCTGACGCACTCCACCGCCGGGTTTATCGACCCCGGATTCAGCGGTCACATCACCCTCGAGTTGTCGAATGTGGCGAATTTGCCGATCACTCTGTGGCCGGGAATGAAGATCGGCCAGTTGTGCCTACTCCGACTCACCAGTGCGGCCGAGTTTCCGTACGGCAGCCCCCGGGCCGGTTCGAAGTACCAAGGTCAGCGCGGCCCGACCCCATCGAAGGCGTACTTGAACTTCGTTAGGTGATGTAACTGTAACTTAACGAAACATGTTGTTACTAGAAGTTCGCTGAGTAAGGTTCAACCTTTTGTAACGAAGCGCTCGATATGTGCGACACGCGGTTATACGATCAGTTCGCAACCGCCTGCGCTAGGGGTTAACTAGCCCCGCCGCGTGGATACACTCCCCAAGGTTGGTGGGTTAATAATGACCTACGGCGCTCCCATTGGAGAAGCAGCCGATCTACCAGGGCGTTCGAGACTGTTCTTCCGAGGTGATCGAGCGGCCTATCTCCGCTCCCGGCTAGCAGTGCGTGCCGGTTTGCGGACCGCCCGGGAACGTTGGCAGATGGAATATGTCCGCAACCTTGTAGCAACCGATGTCGTCGCAGTTTGCGTGGCGGTAGCCGTGGCGCAGGTTGTCCGCTTCGGTTCCAGCGCCGAGACCACCGACTTGGATTGGGCACCGAACTCGAGCGTGGGCTACTCGTTCGTCTCCGTGATCCTGATGCTGTGCTGGGTCGGCTTCCTTGCGCTGTTCAACACGCGTTCCCCACGGGTGATCGGCGCCGGTGCCGAGGAGTACCGGCTGATCGCATCGGCCACGTTCCGGCTGTTCGGAGTTATCGCGATCGTCGCGTTGCTCCTCCGGATGGACATTGCCCGCGGCTACCTCGCCATCGCCTTCCCGCTCGGCCTGCTGCTGTTGCTGATCAACCGGCGCGCCTGGCGCAAGTACGCGGTCGCGCAGCGACGGTACGAGCGCTACCTGACCGCAGTGCTCGTCGTCGGTGGGCAACGCGCGGTTTCCGGCATGGCCCAGGCGTTTGTTCGGGATGAGACGCTCGGCTACACCGTCGTCGGTGCCTGCACGCCGGAGGGACCGACCGAGGAGCAGGACTCGATCGAGGTCGATGGGGTGCAGATTCCGATTGTCGGCCCGGACAACGAGATCGTCACTGCTGTGAAGCGCACAGGCGCCGACACGGTTGCCCTCACCGCGACCGACCATCTGCAACCGGCCCAGATCAAGGCGTTGGTGTGGAGCCTCGAGGAACTCGGCGTGGATCTGATCGTGACGCCCGGACTCGTCGATATCGCCGGACAGCGGTTGCGCAGCAGGCCGGTGGCCGAGATGCCAATGCTGCACATCGAGAAGCCGCAGTACGACCGCGCCAAGTCGATCTCCAAGCAGAGCTTCGACTTTGCCTTCGCCTTCCTCGCACTGCTCCTGATCCTGCCGGTGCTGCTTTTCGTCGCCGCCGCCGTGAAGTTGAGCACCCGCGGACCGGTGTTTTATTTGTCGGAGCGCATCGGACTCGATGGCAGGCCGTTCCGGATGATCAAGTTCCGCAGCATGTATGAGGACGCGGACAAGCACCTGGACGCGTTGGTCAGCCAGAACGAGGGTGCAGGCCCGCTGTTCAAATTGCACGATGATCCGCGCGTGACTCCGATCGGCCGGGTGCTGCGCAAGTTCAGCATCGATGAGCTGCCGCAGTTCCTCAATGTGTTGGCCGGACAGATGAGCGTCGTCGGTCCACGCCCGCCGTTGCGCAGCGAGGTCGAGAAATACGACGGGCATGTGCGCCGCCGGATGCTCGTGCGGCCGGGCGTCACCGGCCTGTGGCAGATCTCCGGCCGGTCCGATCTCTCGTGGGATGAGGCGGTTCGCCTCGACCTCTCATATGTCGAGAACTGGTCGATGATGCAGGACCTGCAGATCATCAAGCGCACCCTTGGCGTGGTGACGCGCAGCGAAGGCGCGTACTAGCAGTCGGCTCAGCGCGGCGGAAACGCCGGTGGTACGGGCCTCTCACCTGCGGCGCACCCGTTGTACATCCGGAGTTGTCCGGTTCCTCGCGTCGCTGATGCGGTCCGCTAACCGGCGACACATATCAATCGACTATGCGATGCACCGTGTTCGGAACCGGGTATCTGGGCGCCACGCACGCCGCGTGCATGGCCGAACTCGGCCACGAGGTGCTCGGCGTCGATATCGACGCGGGCAAAGTGGCCAAGCTCGGCGCGGGGGAGGTGCCGTTCTACGAGCCGGGGCTCGGCGATGTGTTGCGCCGCAATGTCGACGCGGGCAGGCTGCGCTTCACCACCTCGTACGACGATGCGGCCGATTTCGGCGATGTTCATTTCCTCGGTGTCGGAACTCCGCAGAAGAAGGGCGAGTTCGGCGCCGACCTCCGGCATGTCGATGCGGTTGTGGACACCCTGGCGCCGAGGTTGTCGCGCCCAGCCGTCCTGGTCGGCAAATCGACGGTTCCGGTTGGTACCGCGGCGCAGATAACGAAGCGGATTCGGCGGGACCTGCCGAACGCCGATATCGAGGTCGCCTGGAATCCGGAGTTTCTGCGGGAGGGCTTCGCCGTCGAGGACACGCTGCGGCCCGACCGGGTCGTTCTCGGCGTCGACGAATCTGCGGGCGGACGCGCCGAACCGCTGATCCGCGAGTTGTACGCGCCGCTGCTCGACGCCGGAGTGCCCTTCCTGGTCACCGACCTGGCCACGGCCGAGTTGGTGAAGGTGTCCGCGAATGCGTTTCTGGCCACCAAGGTCTCGTTCATCAACGCGGTTGCAGAGGTCTGCGAGGCAACAGGCGCGGACGTCGTCGCGCTGGCCGACGCCCTCGGCCACGACTCGCGGATCGGGCGGCGGTTCCTCAACGCGGGTCTCGGCTTCGGCGGCGGCTGCCTGCCGAAGGACATCCGCGCGTTCATGGCGCGCGCCGGCGAGCTGGGCGCCGACCATGCACTCGCGTTTCTGCGCGAGGTCGATCACATCAACATGCGACGCCGCACGAAGCTTGTTGAGCTCACCGCCGCGGCCTGCGGTGGTTCACTGCTCGGCGCGAACGTGGCGGTCCTCGGTGCCGCGTTCAAGCCGGAGTCGGACGATGTCCGGGACTCGCCGGCGCTGAACGTTGCCGGCATGGTGCAGCTCAACGGCGCGGCGGTGACCGTGTACGACCCGAAGGCGATGGACAACTCGCGGCGACTGTTCCCGACCCTGAACTACGCCACCTCGACCCTCGAGGCATGCGAGCGCGCCGATGTCGTGCTGCTACTCACCGAGTGGCCGGAGTTCGTCGGCCTCGATCCGGAGCGGCTTGGCGAAGTCGTGCGGAAGCGGTCGATGATCGACGGCCGAAATTGCCTCGACCCGCAGCGCTGGCGAGCGCAGGATTGGACGTATCGCGGACTCGGCCGGCCCTGAGGTCTGGCCTCGCCCAAGCGCCTACGGGACGGCAAACCGGCTGGCCGCGTGAACAATCGGGTCCACGGATGGTCACGATCAGGACAGCCTCGGCAACTGTGTCCTACGTCACCACTATGCGTGGGCTACGGTGCCACTACGGTGTGCCATGTCGGCGCGCGACGCGGGGGGTAGGACGGTTTTAGGGAACAGGCAGCGTATGCGTTCGGTACTTGGTGTTTCGATGGGCATGAGCGCCATTCACATGGCGCGGCCCGGCTCTGCGTCCAGCGGACACCCGGTGAACTTCAACCTGCAGCAGGTCGACGTGGACGGGCATCGTCCCGAAGATCTCACCGCCGAGATCATCGGTGTCGCGCTGGCCGGCGACAACGGGATCGACGCGACGGCCATTGCCTGTCGGCAGGACGGCCGGGCGGATGCGCTGCGTACTGCGCTCACCCAGGAACGGCTGGGCAATTACCAGTTGGTTCCCGAAGTCCTTGCTGCCCTCGAGTTGTTCGCCGCCACCGGTGAATTGAATGGCTACGAGTGCGTTGCGCTGTACGACCTCGGCAGTTCGGGACTGTCCATCAGCATCGTCGACACCGAGCGCAAGATCGTGCACGGCGCCGAGCGCAGCACACAGATCAACGGGCGCGCATTCGACGCCATGATCGGCGAAGGGCAGATCGCGAGCGGGCGGCTCGCGCTGCCGGCCGACCCTTCCGGGTTCGCCAGCCTGGACCGGGTGTGCCGCGAGGCGAAGGAGCAGCTCTCCACCAGTACTGCGGTGGCCCTACCGGCGCCAGAGGGTCTGGTGCTGCTGTCCCGCACGGACTTCGAGTCCTTGATTGCCCCGATGATCGAGGGGTCGGCGCGCATGCTGCGCGACACGGTGGCCCGTGCCCGCAAGCCGGTCGAAGCGATCGTGCTGATCGGCGGAGGCGCCCGCATCCCACTGGTCGCGACAGTGCTGCGCAACATGATGGGTCTGCCGGTCATCGTCCCCGAGGGTCCGGAGACGGTTGCGGCCCGCGGTGCTGCGCTGCTCGCGCATCCCGTGTCGCGGCGCCGAGCCTGGCAGGACAGTCGCGAGACGTCCGGTCCTCGTGGTGTTGCAGAGAAGATTCGCCGCCGTCGTGAGCTCACCTCCGCGGCTATCGCGGTCGGTGGGCTCGGTCTGCTTGTCGTCCTGGGGCTGAGCCTCGGGACGTCGAGCCTGTTCGGTGGCGGGTCCGACAACAAATCGACCACGACCAACACGACTCCGTCGAGTGGCGCGTTCAGCGGGTTGCCGGGCGGGCAGCCTGCCGGAGTGGCGCCGATTGTTGCGCCACCGCCGCCGCCCCCGGTGGCCACCACCTCGGCGCCGCCCGAGGCACCTGCCGTGACGTGGGACGAGGAGTACGAGGCTCCGGCCCCGCCGCCGCCACCGCGACCCGGTCCCAACACCTTCTCGGTGCCGGGGCTACCGCCCATCGTCGTGCCGACGCTCCCACCGCTGCCGCCACTGCGATTCCCCTGACGCGACAGCGTTGATCCGCTGCTGCGCTGC
Source organism: Aldersonia kunmingensis (assembly GCF_001646865.1). GTDB lineage: Bacteria > Actinomycetota > Actinomycetes > Mycobacteriales > Mycobacteriaceae > Aldersonia > Aldersonia kunmingensis. Next base: position 72,576 of record NZ_LRRB01000197.1, read on the forward strand.
GACCTAATCGCGTGATCGGTGCGCGCCGCCCGATCGGCGCGGTGGTGCTGGAGGCGCGGTCCGCGGATTGGGTTCTGTGCGTTCGTCGTCCACATAGCGCGCCGAGCGCGGCGTGCCCTCAGTGCGCGCCGAGCGCGGCATGCCCTCAGTGCGAGCGACGCGCGGTGTAGCGCCGGTTCGTGCCGGGCGGGCTGTGCTGTCGGCACGGGAAGTGCCCGCCGTTCTCCCGGCGCGCAGCGTGCCGAACGGGCGAGCCAGGATGACCGCGATCCCGGTGGTGAGCGGAACCGACAGTGCGAGCGCGATACCGCCGACGGCCGAGCGTGCGATCTCAATAGCGACGGCATCACCGACCAGCACATCGTTGACCGAGCGCCCGGCGACACTGAACAACAGCAACAGCGGAAGAGCTCCGCCCGCATAGGCGAAGACGAGCGTGTAGACGGTGCTGGCGATATGGTCGCGGCCCACCCGCATCGTCGCCGTGAAAACCGTGCGCCGAGTGGAGTCGGGGTCGAGGGCGGCGAGCTCGAACGCTGCCGATGCCTGGGTGATCGTGACGTCGTTGAGCACACCAATCGTGCCGATGATGAAACCGGCGAGCAGCAACCCGGTGATGCTGACGTGCTGGAGGTATGTCGCGACGTTGGTGTTCTGCTCCTCCGACAGTCCGGTCAGATGCGTCAGCCGAATGGTGGCCCAGGACAGGACAGCCGCGAGCAGCATGGCGGCGAGTGTCCCGAGCAACGCGGAGCTGGTGCGCATGCTCACTCCATGAGCGAGGTACAGCACGACGTAGAGGATGACTCCGCCCGCGACGAGCGCCACCGGGATCGCGGGCTTGCCGTCGAGGAGGGCCGGCAGCAGGAATGTGACCACCACGGCGAAGGTGAACAGCAAGCCGAGCAGCGCGCGGAATCCTCGCCACCGCGCGACCACGATGATGACGAGGGCGAACACGAGGACGATGGCGAGCAACGGGAACCCTCGCGCGTAGTCGTCGAACCCGTAAATGGTGGTGCCGCTCGCGTCGGTTCCCCGGACCACCCGAATGTTGTCGCCTACGCGCAGGTCCGGCTGGCCCGGGCCCGGCGCGATTTCGAACAGTGTCTTGGTGCCGGCGTTCGGGCCGGATTCGATCGCGATCACGCTGCGCGTGCAGTCGTAGGACGACATCGGCGGCGGAGTCGGCGCACCGCCGAAAACGCGTCCGGCAGAAGGACTGCCGCACGGGCCGATGCTCTGACCGACGACGGTCGCCGCCTCCGTCACGACCGCGCCGCCCGACGCGTTCTGGAACGGCAACGGAATATCGACGGTCTGCTGGCTCGGCCAGAGGATGACCAAACCGGCCAGCACTACCACGCCGAGCGCGACGACGGTGCCGATGACGATCCGAGCTGCGTTCTGGCCGATCGCGATTGGCCCGTCGTGGCCGTGGCCGTGGCCGTGACCGTGGTGGCTACTCATGCGAGTTTGTGAACGAGGGTGAGGCGCACCGCAGCGAGCATAGTGAGCGCGGCTGAACGACTACGAAATTTGCGTGGGGTGGCGGAGAGCAAGGGGGGGTGTCTCCGCCACCCGCCGGACGGCCAGGGGGTGGGCGGTCCGGATGGGCACTTGGTGCCACGGCACAATGTAACTCATCGTTACCCACAACCGCCATACGGTTTGTTTTTCGTTTTAAGAACATTCGTGTGCGCTGTTTCGTGGGAAACGAGCGGCGCCGGTCGGCGTGTACATCCGCACGCAACCGGCGCCGGGCAAGCCGCGTTACTGCGAGTACGACGCGAGGAAGTTGCCGAACCGCTCGATCGCCACGGCGAGATCGCGGGCCCACGGAAGGGTCACGATGCGCAGGTGGTCGTGGTTCGGCCAGTTGAAGCCGGTGCCCTGGACTACCAGGATCTTCTCCTGCAGCAGCAGGTCCTGCACCAGCTTCTCGTCGTTGTGGATCTCGTAGACGTTCGGGTCCAGGCGCGGGAATGCGTACAGCGCGCCGCGCGGCTTCACACATGTCACGCCGGGGATCATGTTGAGCTTCTCCCAGGCAACATCACGCTGCTCCAGCAGTCGCCCGCCGGGCAGGATGAGGTCTTCGATGCTCTGGTGCCCGCCGAGCGCCACCTGAATCGCGTGCTGCGCCGGGACGTTCGGGCACAACCTGGACGACGCGAGCAGATCGATTCCCTCGATGAACCCGGCCGCGTGCTCCTTCGGCCCGGTGATGGCGAGCCAGCCGGCGCGGTACCCGGCCACCCGGTAGGCCTTGGAGAGCCCGTTGAACGTGAGGCACAACAGATCCGGCGCCAGGCTCGCGAGCGAAACGTGCTTCGCGTCGTCGTAGAGGATCTTGTCGTAGATCTCGTCGGCGAGCAGCAGCAGCTGATGCTTGCGCGCGAGATCGACGATCTGCTGCAGCACCTCCGCCGAATACACCGCACCGGTCGGGTTATTCGGATTGATGACCAGCAGTGCCTTGGTCTTATCGGTGATCTTGGATTCGATATCGGCGATGTCGGGTTGCCAGTCGTTGGACTCGTCGCACAGGTAGTGCACGGGCGTGCCGCCGGCGAGGCTGGTCATTGCCGTCCACAGCGGGTAGTCCGGCGCAGGGATAAGCACCTCGTCGCCGTTGTTCAGCAGCGCCTGCATGGTGATGGTGATCAGCTCGGACACCCCGTTGCCGAGGTACACGCTGTCCACGTCGAGTTCGGGGAACCCGGGGACGAGTTCGTACCGGGTCACGATCGCGCGGCGCGCGGGGAGGATGCCCTTGGACTCGGAGTAGCCCTGCGCGTACGGCAGCGCGGCGATCATGTCGCGCATGATCACGTCGGGCGCATCGAACCCGAACGGCGCGGGGTTGCCGATGTTGAGCTTGAGGATGCGGTGTCCCTCGGCCTCCAGGCGTGCTGCGTGTGCGTGTACCGGGCCCCGGATCTCGTATACGACGTTCTGCAGTTTCGAGGATTGCTCCAGCACGCGCGGCGTGCGGTGCGGGTGGGGGCCGGGGTTACTCACGGGTTCAATGGTGCCATTTGTTGTCCAGCGATTTTCCATTGCCTCATAACTCACCAGGCCGGACGGTGTTCTACAGGAGTGCGGATTCCATCGGTCCAGGTGTGTTGTCCACGGCCGGGGCGGACTTCACGACATCTCCCCAGACGGCCTTCGAGCCGCTGTCGCCGATCCGATAAAGCTGCACGCAACCGAGCACGCCGACGACAATGGTGAGCACCGCGACGACGACAGTCAGCGCGGCGGCGTTGGCCTTGCGCTCCCGCCAGTGCAGCACCGCGATCGCCAGTGCCACGACCAGAAGTGCGATCGCGATCCAGATCGCGGTCTCACCGAGTTCGGCGTGATCCCGGACGAACGGCGGGTTGCCGAGATAGTCGTTGAACCACTCGCCGGCGTCCTCGGTGTAGCGGACCAGCACGACGAGACCGGCGCTCAGCACGATCGGCACCCACCACAGCAGGTCGCGGAGTTGCCGCCAGAGCACGAGCGCGATCTCCAGCACGACTGTGACCGGGATGAGAACGACGACGAAGTGCACCAGAAGGACGTGGGCCGGAAGGTCGTTGATCGTCGACATGACGCTCCTCGCGGGAATCGGCTGATGCGGACACGCTCGATCCAGCATGGGGGTTCAACGCCCGCTACGCCCGGTTTACCGGGGCGGCGGTCCGCCCGGTCCGCCGCCGCGTCCACCGCCGGCGGGTGGCTGGCCGCCGGTCGGCGCGGTGGTGGTGTCGACTCCTGCAGTCAGGGCGACGGTGTATCCGGAGGCGGCATCGCCGCTCACGGTCGCGATCTGGCTGGCACCACCGTCGTCGGAGAAGACGTTGTCGCTGGCGAGGGTCACTCGGGCGAGGTTGCGCACGGATGCCTCATAGCCAGTCGTGGCGTAGACCACGTCGCAGACGTGCTTCGGCAGGGCGACCTGGGAGGTGGCGATGGCGGCGTTGGAGTCCGTGATCGAGGACTGATCTGGGTAGACCTCGAAGTGGATATGCGGCCACCGCCCGCTGTAGCAGGCCGGGACGATGCTGGTGAACATCACCTTGCCGGAAGAGTCGGCGACCTGGACACCGCGCAGGTAGTTCTGATCGGTGACGCCATCCGAATACATCGAGTAGCCGCCCGCACGGTCGCAATGCCAGACGTACACCGCGACGCCCTCGAACGGCACACCGCCACCGGCGAGGTCGAGGATTGTCAGCTCCAATGTCATCGGCACGCCGGCGGCGGTGCCGGTGGCATCGCCGAAGCTCGAACGGATGTCGCCGCGCACGATGCCGCTCTGCTCGAGTACGTCGGGCCCGTTGGAGCCGTCACCGGGGTACGGCCCGGCAGTCTCGTCCGGAATCTCGATCAGCGCGGAGGTCGACGCCGCAGTGCTGGTGGTCGCGGACGTGGATCCGGTTGAACTGTTCGACCCGCCGCACGCTGTGAGACCGACGGTGGCCGCTCCGATGCCCAAGGCGCCCAGCATCCGGCGCCGGCTGAGCAACGTATGCACGTCGAAGCCGAGGCCCTGGTCGACAACCTCCTCGCCCGGCCGTGGGAGTGTGCGCTCCTCGTACGTGGTGCCGGGTGTGCCCTTGTCTCGGTGTGCCATTGCGTCTCCTCGTGATCGGCGTCGGTCGACGGCGCCGAGTTGGTCCAGTGGCGAGTCTGCGCGCGGTACCGGCGAGCGAGCTGGCTTCAGCCTGGGAGGTCGCTGTGAGTGGCCAAGGTCAGTGGATATCGAGACGGTCGAATGCGGCCAGTGCCGCAGTCAGCAGCAACACGACGGCGGCCAGCAGAATCAGCGCCCAACCCAACACGAAACCGGTCTGGAGCTGGTTGTCGCCGATCGCGTAGAAGAACGGCGAGACATATTTGGCCGGCTCGAGCCATTCCACCACCGGTGCAAGCGAATTGATCAGGTAGGACGCTGCGGCGATCGAGGTCGCGACGCCGAGTGCAGTGCCGCGACTGCCGGTGGACGCGCCGACCAGCATTGCGAGGGCACCGAAAAGCAAGGCGAGCAGCAATGTTCCGATGGTGACACCCATCAGGTTGCCGAAATCGACGATCACATCGAAGGCCCGGCCGATCAGCACACACACCGTCGTAACCACCATGACCGGGATCGTGAGCGCGATCATCGCGGCGAACTTCTCCAGCCCGATCCGCCGACGGGACAACGGCAGCGCTGCGACAACGCCGAGCGCCTCGTCCTCGTCCTGCCCGGCGATGCACGATGCGCCGTAGCCGATGGTCAATAGCAGCATGATGACCGGCAGAAAGTTGTTGTACAGGTTCGCGTTCAGCCACCCGACCGGTGAGGTGATGTCGCCGCTGATGCCGAAAAGCGCCGCCATCGTCTGACTGTCCTGGGCGAAGCTGTCGAGGTTGTCGGCGTTCTTGAACGAGGGGTACAGCGCGACGATCACGAGCGTGTACAGACCCATCCCAATCGCGTAGCCGATCAGCGACCGACGGCGCAGCAGCAGGTCGAGGCCGGTGACGTCAGTGCGCATCGGGCGCCTCCCGGTAGTAGGCGAGGAACAGCTCTTCGAGGTCGGCGCGGCGCGCACCGAGGTCGATCGGGTCGAGGTCGGCGGCCGCGTGCAGCACGGGCGCGATGGCGCCGGTGACCGAAAGTGTCAGCAGCCCATCGGTATAGCTGCGCACGGTGACGCCGTCCAGATTGGCGAACCGACCTGGGTCGATGGTCTGCTCGAAAGCGAACTCGATTGTTCGCGGCGCGGCGCGGCGCAGGTTCTCCACCGTATCGGTGACAACGAGGCGGCCTTCCTTGATGATCGCCACGCGGTACGCGAGTCGCTGCACCTCGTCGAGTTCGTGCGACGACAGGAACACCGTGCGGCCCTCGGTGGCACACTCGGCGACCAGTCGCGCGAACTCGTCCTGCAGCAACGGATCCAGGCCGGACGTCGGTTCATCGAGCACGAGCAGGTCGGGCTGGTGCATGAATGCCATCACCAGACCGATCTTCTGGCGGTTGCCCTTCGACAACGTCCGGACCGGAGTGTCGATCTCGGCACCGAACCGATCGATGAGTTCGTCCCTGAGGCGCAGGTCGGTCAGCCCGCGGATGCGCGCCGCGCGATCGATATGTTGCCGCCCGCTGAGTTGGGCGAAGAGTTTGAGATCGCCTGGCAGGTAGCCGATCCGGCCAAGCATTGCGGTGGAGTCGTGGGTGGGGTCGTGTCCGAGCACACGCATGCTGCCCGAGGTGGGCCGGTACAGGCCGAGCAGCAGTCGGATGGTGGTGGATTTACCGGCGCCGTTCGGCCCAAGGAATCCGAATACCTCGCCTTCGGCGACGTCGAAACTTACATCGGAGATGCCCCGGCGTTCACCGAAACGGCGAGTCAGGCTGTCGACACTGACGACTGGGGACTCGGCAGCAGTCACACGGCTGACTGTAAGTGGCACGACCCCTGGATGCAGCCGGATGCGCAAACCGCCGCGACGCACCTCGGGATGAACGTGGGCCAATTCGGGGGTCGCGTGGGCCTCGGTGCGCGAAGATCAAATAGGGGTTGCCAAGGAGAGGACGCCGATGACGACCAATCCGCCTGCAGCGGGTGCCGACCCGCCGATGGACGCCGACCTGACGCTGTTCCAGAAGTTGCAGCGCAATCCTGTCTACGGATTCGCGCCGTGGATCATCTACTGGGTTGTCGCCAATAGCCCGAGCACCTGGCTGTATGGGGCGCTGGCCGCTGCTATCGCCGCGATCGTGCTCGCGATTCCCGACGCTCGAGCGCGCAAGCTGAAGATCCTCGACGTCGCGACGGCGATCTTCTTCGTCGTGCTGTTCCTTATCGGCCTGTTCGTCGGGGCCGAGGATCGGGATTGGATGGACACCTACTCGAATCCGCTCTCCAGCGGTGCGCTGGCGCTGATCGCGTTGGGTTCGTTGGCGTTCGTGCCCTTCACCGAGCAATACGCTCGGGAATCGACGCCGGAGGAATACTGGAACGAGCCGACCTTCAAACACATCAACCGGGTGCTGACCCTGATGTGGGGGTTGGTTTTTGCCGCGATCGCGATCTGTGGACTTCTCGCCGTCAAGGTGCCCGAAACGGACGACTGGACCAACTGGGTCATTCCGGTCGCGTTGTTGGTGGGCGCATTCAAGTTCACCGCGTGGTACCCGGATAAGGTCACCGGCGGTCTGCCGGAGCAGCAGTAACCGGGTCTGACAAGAAATCGCCGTGTGCGGGCTGATGCCCGCACACGGCGATTGTTGTATTCGTTTGTCCCGGTTGCGCTCTAGGAGCGGCGGCCCGGAGCCTTCGCGCCGGCCTTGAAACCGAGGCCACCCGGCTTCGCAGCCGGGGGTGCGGCCTGCTCTGCAGGTGCCGTCTCCCCGTTGGGGGACTCGGCCTGAGCGGGCTCAGCCTCGGCTGGTGCCACAGCCGCAGCTGGTGCCGCGGGCTCGGGCTCGGGCTCGGCGGCCGGTGCCGGTGCCGCAGCGGCAGGCGCTGCCGCAGTCGGCCGAGCACCCGGCTTCTTGAACCCGGACTTCACGGCCAGGCCCTTCGCTGCCACGGTCGGCTTCGACTCGGCCGCAGGTGCCGCAGTAGGAGCCGAAGCTTCCGTGGGTGCCGCGGCTTCTGCTGCCGGAGCGGCAGTTTCGGCCGGAGCAGCGGTTTCGGTCGGTGGAGCCGGCTTGCCGGGTGCCTTCGCGCCGGGCTTCTTGAAGCCTGACTTCACGGCCAAGCCCTTGGCAGCGACCGTCGGCTTCGACTCGGCGGGTGCCTCGGCTGCAGGCGCAGCCGCGGCTGCAGGTGCCGACTCGGCTGCAGGTGCCGACTCGGCCGGTGCTGCTGTTGCGGGCTTGCCGGGTGCCTTGGCGCCGGGCTTCTTGAACCCGGACTTCATGGCGAGGCCCTTGGCGGCCACAGCCGGCTTCGACTCGGCGGGTGCTTCCGCAGCGGTCGCAGCCTCGGCGGCGGGTGCCGCTTCGGCGGGAGCGGCGGCAGGCTTGGCGCCCGGTGCCTTCGCACCCGGTGCCTTGGCCAGGCCCTTCATCGCCAGGCCCTTGGCCTTCGGAGCCTCGGCGGCGGGTGCCTCGGCGGACGCCTCGGTCGCGGCAGGCTTGCCGGGTGCTTTCGCTCCGGGTGCCTTCGCGCCCGGGGCCTTCGCGAGACCCTTCATGGCCAGGCCCTTGGCAGGTGCGGCGGCGGCCGTGGCGGCCGCAGCCTCTGCGACCGGCTCGACGCGCTCTGCTTCTTCGACCTCGGAAACAACCTCGGTTTCGGCGTTCGACACCACCGGAGCAGGCTCGGCCTGCGCAGGCTCAGCCTTGGGCTTCGGAATGACCTTGATGTTCTCGCCGAGCTGGATCGGATCGAGCCGCGTGATCGAGTCGAGCATCAGCTGCGCGACGTCGACAACCTCAACCTTGTCGCCCTCGATGCTGTCCTGGCGGGCGGTGGCACCGTCACTGAGCATGACGCGGCAGAACGGGCAGCCGGTCGCGATCTTGCCCGGGCCGGAACCGTTCGCCGACTCGGTGAGCGTGTTCAGCGCCTCGTCGACACGGTCAACATTGATCCGCTTGCCGAGCTGCTCTTCCATCCACATGCGAGCGCCACCGGCGCCACAGCACATGGAACGTTCGCCGTGGCGAGGCATCTCGTTCAGCTTGGATCCGGAGGCTTCCATCAGCTCACGCGGAGCGTCGTAGACCTTGTTGTGCCGGCCCAGGTAGCACGGATCGTGGTACGTGACGTTCTGTCCGCCGCCGACCGGTGCGACCGGAACCAGCTTATTCGCGCGCACGAGGCGGTTGAGCAGCTGCGTGTGGTGGACCACCTCATAGTTCCCGCCGACCTGCGGGTACTCGTTGTTGAGCGCGTTGAAGCAGTGCGCACAGGTCACGACGATCTTGCGCTTCTTGTCCTCGACGCCCTCGAAGACCGAGTTCAGGAGCTCGATGTTCTGCAACGCGAGCTGCTGGAACAGGAACTCGTTGCCGGCGCGGCGAGCAGAGTCGCCGGTGCAGGTCTCGTCGGCACCGAGCACCATGAACTTCGTGCCCGCGGTCGCGAGCAGTTCGGCCACGGCCTTGGTGGTCTTCTTCGCGCGGTCCTCGTAGGCGCCGGCGCAGCCGACCCAGAACAGGTACTCGTAATCCTCGAAGGAATCCGCATCCTGGCCGAACACCGGGATCTCGAAGTCCATCTCGTTGATCCAGTTGAGCCGGTCCTTGGCGTTCTGGCCCCAGGGGTTGCCCTTGTTCTCGAGGTTCTTGAACAGACCGGCGAGCTCGGACGGGAACTCCGATTCGATGAGCACCTGGTAGCGGCGCATATCGATGATGTGGTCTACGTGCTCGATGTCCACCGGGCACTGCTCGACGCACGCGCCACAGGTGGTGCAGCTCCACAGCACCTCGGGATCGATGATGCCGTTCGCCTCTGCGTCGCCGACCAGCGGTCGCTCGGCCTCGGCCTTGGCGGCGTCGGAGATCTTGGCCAGCGCCGCATCGTTGACGTTGCCCTCGGCGTCGACCAGGCCGATTTCGTCGCCGCCCATATCCTTGCGGCCACCGGCCAGCAGGTACGGCGCCTTCGCGTAGCCGTGGTCGCGCAGCGACATGATCAGCAGCTTGGGCGAGAGCGGCTTACCGGTGTTCCATGCGGGGCACTGGGACTGGCAGCGACCACACTCGGTACAGGTGGTGAAGTCGAGCCAGCCCTTCCAGCTGAAGTGCTCGATCGCGCCCGCACCGAGGGTGTCGGTATCGGGGTCGACGTTCTCCATGTCGAGGGCACGGCCCTTCGACATCATCGGCTTGGCCGCACCGAGCGCGACGTCGCCGTCCTTCTCACGCTTGAAGTAGATGTTCGGGAAGGCGCTGAAGCGGTGCCAGGCCACACCCCAGGTGATGTTGCGGCCGACGAGCAGCAGCCAGATCATGCCCGACATCAGCTTGACGAACGCGAAGATCGAAACCATCACGACGCTGGCCGGGAGCAGCTTGGCCAGGTTCATCGTGAAGAAGTCGGTGGCGGCGTTGCTGTGTCCGTACGTGGCGATCTTGCCGGCCTTGACGAAGATCATGCCCAGGCCCTCGATGAGCACGACGTACTCGACGAAGTAGGCGGGGCCGAACTTCGAGCCGCTGAAGCGGGACAGCCGCTCCGGGAGGCGCGGGTGGTTCAGCTGGCGAATGACGATCAGGGTGACGATGCCGACGACGGTGGCGATACCGAGGAGCTCGTCCATCAGGTGGTACAGCCGCCAGTTGCCGAAGATCGGCCAGTGGAACTCGGGGTTGAACGTCTGCCCGTAGGCCTCAAACCAGAAGATCGCGCCGGCGAGGAAGCCGACCATGACGCCCCAGTGCGCCCAGCCGACGGTCCGGAACTTGACCATGCGGGTGTGCGCGAGGAACTCGACGATCATCCGCTTGAAGCGGGGGATGAACGGACGCCAACGGTCGGGTGCGGGCTGGCCGACCGCGATGGTGCGACCCATCCGTACCGCGCCGTCGAGGAATGACGCCCAACAGAGCAGGCTCAGGAGCAAGCCAACCGTGCCCAACGTGATCGTCAGGGCATTCATGTCGCGACCTTTCGTTCCTTGGGCAGCGCCGTGCCACCTGGTCAGCCCGTTATCCTAGTCTCGACTAAGTTACTTTCCAGTAACTTAGGCCTTCCAGTCTACGATCTTCGGCCGGTCGCGCGCAGGTAGGCGCGGTAACGACGCGATTCGAGGTTGCGGTACGGGCTGCCGCAGTTGCGTCCCGTCAGGGTATGTGGTGCTGCCGTGGTCGATTAGCGAAGGTCAGGCTAAGTAGCAAGTCCCATCTTTGGGATTTGCTATGCAATTGCCCGAACCTGAGATATGTTCGTGACGAGTGCGCAATCTCACACTGGACTTGGGGGTCGCCGTGTGGGATAGGGGGAGCTTCAGGGCTCAGTGCTGATCTCTTCGCGTGCCGATACTGGCCAGCCAACGGAAAGACAGAAGCCCAACATGAAGTTCACTCGCACTTTGGCGATCGCTTCAGTGGTCGTTGCCTCGGCTGTGGTGGGGGCCGGCACTACCTACGCATCTCCAGCTCCTGCTCAGGACATCCGTTACCACCTGAATCTCGTCGACAAGTCCGTCGTCATGACCCTCGACAACGGCACTTTCACAATGGCCGCGGACCGCCAAATGTTCGAAATCGCCGATTCCGTCGGAAATCCGGTAGTGAAATTACCGCTGTCCTTCGGTCTCGACAGCGTTTCGCACCCGCTTAACGCGGCGATCGAGGGCAACGGCACAGTGCTGAAGCTGACGCCCGATATGGATCCAGCGAAGGCTCGATCCCTTGTGCGGCCGGTGGCCTCACAGCTCGAGAACGAGCGCGCGCTGTCGATGTTCAATACCGCGCTCGGCGCCGGCGCCGGGGTCGGCAGCCTCGTCGGCACGGCGGTCGGCCTTGTGGTGGGCACGCTTATCGGCGCGACCACCTGCCTCACTGTGATCGCCTGCATCCCGGGTCTGGTAGCCGGCGCAGCGCTCGGTGGCATCCTGGGAACAATCATCGTTGGTGGACCCGTGTTGGTCGTAGCGGCGATCGACCTGATTTCGACGTTGGCTGCGCCTCCGGGAACGACGAAGTACAACTACCCGGCTCCTGCTCCGGCTCCGTTGCCCGCCCCCGCGCCCGCTCCCGCGCCATAATCAATTCAGCTTCACGACGGCACCGTCGAAAGGCCGAGCGCCGCCGCACCATTTCTGTCCATCGGCTCCAGATCAAGGAAAGTCAGGACCTAAATGAAGCTCACGCGCATCGCGGCGATCGTCTCGATGGTCGTCGCCTCGGCTGTTGTGGGGGTGGGCACCACCTACGCCGCGCCGCCTCCACCTCCCGGTCAGCAAATCCACTACAACGTCAAGCTGGTGGACAAGACGGTCGTCGCCACACTCGACGGCGGCATATTCAAGATCACTACGGATCGGCAGTCGTTCGAAATCGCCGATCCCGCCGGCAATCCGGTGCTGCGAATGCCCTTGTCCTTCGGGATCGACAGCGTCGCGCACCCGCTCAATGGCGCGATCGAGGGCAACGGCACGGTGCTCAAGCTCACGCCCGATATGGACCCGGCGAAGGCGCGCCCCTTTGTGCGGCCGGTGGCCTCGCCGGTTGAGGACCAGCGCGCGTTGAATATGTTCACGTCCTACTTCGCCGTCGGGACAGCCGTCGGCTCGTTCATCGGCACTGCGGTCGGTGTCGTGGCAGGCGCGATCATCGGCTGTCTGCTCGGGGCGCCGTTCTTCGGCCTCGGTTGCATTCCGGCAGCGACCGTGGGTGCTTCGCTGGGCGGCATTCTCGGAACGATCGTTGTCGGTGGGCCGGTGCTGGTCGCCTCCGCAGTCGATCTCATCACGACATTGACTGCGCCCCCGGGAACGACGAAGTACAACTACCAGACCCCCGCTCCGGTTGCACCTGTTCCTCCACCGCCTCCCAAGCCGTAGAACCGACTCGACGCAGAACGACGGCCCTGCCTCAGCTGAGGCAGGGTCGTCGTGCGTTCGCGAAACGTCCACGCGCTGTCCGGCATTCGGCTGGACGGGAAGTCCCCGGATGCGAAAGATTTGCTCGCACATGCGAAAATTGACCCGTTGCCGAAACCTTGCAGGCTAGGGGCATGAAGTTAGGTAACGGTAGCTACGCAATTGTCCAGTTTTCGGATATCGTTCGGCGCCAAGTGTGGAACCTCACACGCGAGTTGGTCGAAGCGACATTGGGGTCGGGGGATCCCGGGGGCAAGCCCGTCGTCGGGTCATGCGGTTTTCAGACGGCCGAAGGACAGAACTCCAAACATGATGTTCACGCGAATCGTGGCGATGACGTCTCTCGTTGTCGCCGCTGCGGTGGTCGGCGCAGGTACTGTTCCCGCGGCTCCAGCGCCCGTATCCCCGCAGGAGACAATCGAATACCAGGTCAAGCTCGTCGATAAGACCGTCGTCACCACGCTCGATGGCGGGACGTTCAAGGTCGCCGACGACAAGCGGACGGTCGACATCACCGACCGGGACGGCAATGCCGTTGTGCGGTTGCCGCTGTCGTTCAACCTCAATAGCGTGTCGCATCCGCTGGATGCCGCCGTTGAGGGCGACGGGACCGTTCTCAAGATGACGCCCGATCTGAACCCGGCGAAGGCCCGGCCGATCTTCGTGCGTCCGGTCGCCTCCCCAGCGGAGGACCAGAAGGCGTTGTCGCTTTTTACCTCTTACTTCTCGGTCGGGACGGCAGTCGGCACGTTCCTCGGTACTGCGGCGGGGGCAGTCCTCGGCTGCGTGCTGACGCTGCCGGCCTGCATCCCGGGCGTTGCCGTGGGTGCATCGCTCGGAGCGATAGTCGGGACCGTGGTCGTTGGTGGACCGGTATTGATCTACTCCGCGATTGATCTCATCTCGACGTTGACCGCTGCGCCCGGCACGACGAAATTCAGCGCGACCGTCCCGCCAAAGGCGCCGCCCGCACCGGCGCCGGCGCGGTAGTGGTCACGGTCAGATCAAGTGGTCCGTTCTGTCCGAAATCCTCGGGCCGCTTGCATTGGTCCGCCCGCCCCCGTGATTGGTTCTGACCTGGGCGGACAGTAAGTCGAATAGAAGCGGATGGCCGCGAGCCAGCCTCACGATTTGGTTACGGCCGAGTAACTATTCAACCGTCCGAATTTCCGCTATTCTTCCCGCTCAGTCGCATACTCACTCAACCGGTCGCTTGGCCAGTGGTGGGGGCGGGGGAACTCCGGGGCCGCAGGGGTCCTTGGTTACGTGCGGTTTCGCCACAACTGAAGGACAGCCCACATGAAGTTGACTCGTATCGCGGCGAGCACCTCGATGGCCCTCGCAACCGCGGTTGCAGCGGCAGGTATCGCCCAGGCCGCGCCCGCTCCTTCCCCTAATCCGGTCCAGCAAGAGATTCGTTACAACACCAAACTGGTCGACAAGACCGTTGTCACGACCCTCGACGGCGGCACCTTCAAGATTGCCGACGACAAGCGCACGTTCGAGATCAAGGATGAGGCCGGCAACGCCGTTGTGCGTATGCCCCTGTCGTTCACCTTGGACAGCATTTCGCACCCGGTGAGCGCGAAGGTCGAGGCTGACGGGACCGTCCTTGAACTGACTCCCGATATGGATATTCGCAAGGCGCGTCCGGTATTCGTGAAGCCGGTGGCTTCGCCCGTCGAAGACCAGCGTGCGCTGTCGCAGTTCTCCTCCTATCTCGGAGTGGGTACCTCCATCGGCACCTTCCTCGGGACTGCCGCCGGAGTCGTTGTTGGTGCGGTCATAGGCTGCGCCGCCGGTTTCGTAATCGGATGCCTTCCGGCAGCGGCGCCGTTCGCCGCGATCGGCGGCATCATCGGCATGGTGGCCGTCGGCGGACCGGTCGTCGCCTACTCGGCCATTGAGCTCGTCAACACGCTGATGGCCAAGCCCGGCACGAGCAAGTACGCCGACAAGACCTACAACGTGGCGCCCAAGTCCGGTGCTCCGGCAGCCCCGAAGAAGCCCGCGGCGGAGGAACTGCCTGCGGCTGACTCCGAGGCTCCGGAAGCGGTGCCCGCGGGCTAGTACCCGGAACCACACACAACGGCCCGGCCTCGTAATGAGGCCGGGCCGTTGTTGTTTCGGGGTTGGGCCATGGGTTCTTTCGGACGACGTGTGCCGGCGAAGATGTGCCGCGGGATCCGTGCGCGGGGTCCCCGCAAATGCCAGCGGCCTTCCCCTTGGGAAGGCCGCTGCGTTGGTTCGGTTCGGACTAGTTCGTGCGCACCCGCACGCCGGGATTGTCAGCGAGGATCGCGGTGATCGGCGTCGCGAAGAGGATCGGTCGGTCGCCGGTGACGATGCCGATGATGTTCGGGATCTCGCAGATCGGGAAGTCCGCGACCGAAGAGGCGCTGGACACTCCGAGTGCGCGTCTGCCGGTGACCACGGCACCGCCGCTGTCACCGGGCAGGGCGCAGATGCTCGAGGCGAATCCGTCGACGAGCTTGTGCTCGCCGACGAGCACGTCCTGATCGACGGCGATTACGTTGCCGCAGCTGAAGCCAGTCCGCGAGCCCGCCTTGCAGACCGGGGCCCCGACGACGGGGGTTGCGACGCCATCGATCCCAAGCGGTGCCGCGCCGGGAACACGAATGCCGTTGTTCTGGAAACGCCCACGTGCGCCAGGGTCGGGGGTCACGATCGACCAGTCATGGCCTTCGAGGTTCGAGCGGCCGAACGTGCCGATCAACGGGCCTTGCCGGTCGAGCTGGCCCAATTCGTACAGCGCAGCCGCGGCCGGTGTCCCAGCGGTCCCGAGATCGGGGTTGCAGTGGCCCGCAGTGATGTTGACGGGCTGGCCGCGTCCATCGATGCTGTTGAAGCCCAACGAGCAGCGCAGGGCGACCTCGCCGGTCGAAGCAATGAAGCCGTCGCCGCCGGCGAGCGCACCGGGCGGCGTCAGCGCGGCATCGACCAGGGGAATCGGCGCGGGCTGCGGGGCGGCCGCGGCCGGGACTACGAAGACATGCGCGGGGTTGACGAACCCGGGCAGTTGGATTCCTGGAATCGCCGCAACCTGGACGGACAGTGTGTTGTTCAGGGTGTCGACCGCGATCCCGCGGACCAGCGAAGCGATCTCGGCAGGCTGCGAGGCGAACCAATCGGCGAGCGACTTCTTCTCCGCCTGCAGGGTGGCCGAGCTCTTCGCAACCTCTGCGACTGCGAAACCCTGCTTCTGCACGGCAGCACGTGCCGCGGCCAGTTGGGGTCCTGGCGCGAGGCCGATCGTCGCGCGGCCGTCCCGGTCGAGCCAGGATCCTGCGAACGCCGCGGGGTGCTGCTGCTCGGCGATCTTCGCGAACTCGGCGAGCTTCTGGGCCAGTTCGGCGCGCTCGAGATACTCGTCGGGGCTGAGCGCGAGGTCGTGCTCGATGGCCTGGACGAGCTCGATCGGTAGGTGCGGGGCCTGGTCGGAAACCTCGGAATCCGGGGCCGCGTGCGCAACAGCACCCGCTCCGAGCGCGAGCAGAACCACAGTACCGAGCGCGGCTACCGGCCGTGCGATCGAACGTGCCATGGCGTCTCCTCGACTTTCATTAAGACGGATGCGCTCAGCGCAGTCTGCCCCACCAGCGCTGTTCCGGCGACCAGCGCGCTTACCGACTATATGGGCTGTTGACAATAGTCACGTCGGCAACATCTGAAACGTGACCTGGGTGGACGGCGCTTATCCCGTCCGAACCCGGATTCCGGCGCCGACTCCACCACCGGAGCTCGCGTCGATATCGGTCAGGATGTCGCGGATCGAAATACCGAGGCTCGCGGTGCCTCCACCGGGCGCAAGCGAGATGTTGGCTTCGGGGCACGACGTCGCATTGGCCGAGTTCGACCCGCTATTGATGCCGAGCGCGAGCGTGCCGGTGACGAGCGCGCCGCCGCTGTCGCCGGCGAGGGTGCATGCGGTGCTGGCGAAGCCGCGGATGAGCATCGGGTCGCCCTCGGGGCTGAAGAGGTGGGCCTCGACGTGGTCCGCGACGATCACGCCGCAGGTGAAGGCGGAGGTCTGTCCGGACTTGCACACCGGCGCGCCGATGACGGGTTCCGCAGTACCGGTCACCGTGAGAGTGGTGCCGTTCCCGCCGCGGATGAATGGCCCGGCGAGCGGGCTCCCAGCCACGCTGTTGTTGAACTTGATCAACGAGTAATCGAGGTGGTTGTGCGCAGGGTCGCCAATCGAAGCCCGATCGAAGCTGCCAACCTGTGGGCTGTCGCGCACGTCGCGCAGATTCGGGATGTAGACGCCTGCGCCGCCTCCGGAGTTGCCGCCCGCAATCGTCGGATCGCAGTGTCCGGCACTCACATTGAGCGCATCGCCGTGCGCATCGACGCTGTTGAAACCGAACGAGCAGACGCCGATCTCGGTGACCGAGGTGTCGCGCAGTGGCCCGCGGGTGCTGAGAAAGGTGTCGCCGCCCATCGGCCGCGGGTCAACCGGTCCGCCACCGCCAGGAGTCAGCACCACCTTGATGTTGCCGATGACTGTGGGCAGGTTCAGCTGCCGTCCGGTCGGGCTGTTGGTCACGTCGATGACGATCTGACTGTTGAGCAGGTCGATCATCACGCCGTTGATCTGTGACGACGCGGAATCCGGCAGTTCCGCAATCTGCCGGTTGAGTTGCCCGACGCTACGTTCGAGATCGTTGGCCGAGATCGGCATCATCCGAGTCTGGTAGCCGTCACGAAGGGCGCCCGAGGCAGCCGTACCGGAGGTGACGCCGATAACCGCTGTCCCGTCCGGGCTGAGCCAGGCGCCGCTGAATTCATTGGGCCAGGTGCCGCGGAAATTGCGCGCGTACGAGCCGAGATCCTGAGCCTGGGCGGCCCGGGTGAGGTACTGCTCGGGCGTCATGTGGAGGTCGCGGCCGATGGCCTCAACCAGTTCGATGGGCAACGCGATGTTCGGTTCCGCGTTCGCGGTACTCGCGAGATCGGAGACAGTCACGGTGGTGCCGACGATCAAGGTCAAAGCCGAGCCGGCGACAGCGGCGCGCAGCGCCGTCCACTTGCGCATCGAGTTCCTTCGGAAAGTTCGTGACTTAGGGTGCGGGGGTTCACAATAGTCACGACTGCGACGCAGGTCACGTCAGGTTACGGATTGCCAAGTCCGGCAGGCCCACTGGAGGAACCGTTGCCCTCCAGAGGGTTCGGATACTCCGTGCCGCTCTCTGCCCCGGCGGAGCGTTCGACGCTTGGATCGTCGAACCAGTTGTAATCCCACGAGTCATCGAACCCGCCATAACCAGGGAAGCGACGCTCGGTAGTCGAGTCGGACGGACCGCCTGGGTACCACCAATCGTGTTCGGTCATCTCGGGAGGAGTCGTAGGGGGTGTCGTTATTGCCGGTGCGGTCGTCGTCGGTGTGATTACCGGGGCGACCGTAGTTGTCGAGGTCTCGATCAAAGGCAGCGGCATCGCCGGCGGAGCTGACACATCGGCGACCGGAGCCGGAATGGGGTCCGGAGTCCATTCCTCGGCGACAACCGGCTCTTCGATCGGGGAAAGAGCGGGAAGCGCCATGGGCGCTATGTCGGCCGGTCGCGGTGCGGGCTGGATGGTCCCCGCGGGGGCGGCCGCAATCGGAGGAACTTCCGATGAAGTGTCGGTCCGCAGTGCGAACGCGATCGAGGCAGTCGCCAAGGCGAATGCTGCGGCGAATCCCGCCGCGACCAGTAGTGGCGTGCGACCATTCCGTCGCGATGGTGCCACTGACGCCGCATGGACCATGGCCGTGGATGCGGACGGTAGGACCACCTCCTTCGAAACGGCCGGCATGAGCGCCGAATACGCTTCTTCCGTTATCGGGACCGGAACGACCGGAATTTCATCCGTCGGCGGATCGTCCGGAATGGAAACGGCGACTGCCGCGGCCGCGTAAGCCAATTCGGCGGGTGTAGCCGTGGTCGATGCGTCGTCGGACGGCTCCCCGTCGGTTAGCGCGGGTACCGGCTGCGCCGGGCGCAACGTGACGTGCCGGAGGCCGAGATAGGCAAGAGACTCGCGAACCGACGAGAGGACGCGATCCGGCCACTGTGGTGGGTACGCCGCGACGACGTTCGTCGCGCCATGCAGATCCGCGGATGCGATGTCGAGCAGGCAGAACACCGCGGTCGCGTACAGGTCTGCTGCCTGGTACGCCATCCCGTCGCCGAGCTCTACCCCGTCGGGGTCGCCTAGGTGACCTATGAAGTCCGATACCGCCGTCGCGTCGTCGGCGCCCGGACTGCCGATCGCGGTGCCGTTCTCGGACATGTAGAGCACAGTGTCGCGGACGATGTATTCGGTGCTCATGACGTCGGCGGTGGTATCGGAGTCGATCGCAGTCGTACGACTGTGTGCGGCGTCGCGGATGATCACTGCGGTGCTTTCGGACGCGCCGATCCAGAGGCCGACCCCATTGGCCATGCCCGACCCCTCTCATACGCGAGAACCAGGGGATTCTCGACGCGTTTCGCCGCCGACTAGAGGCAACGTAACCACAACAAACCAGGGGCGGAGGCGCCCTTGCTGAGGTTGTCGTCGCAACTGTGTCATGGGTTACACATTTGTGGCCTTAAGGATGCCGGACCTCGATCGGAGGGTGTGCTGTGGGTGCCACTTCGTGGCCGGTCAGCCCCGAAAGATTCGCCTCGGCACCCGGGAACAATCTCGCGTCGCCCGCCGTTGTGTCCAGTGTCAACATTGAGCGTGGCAGACTCAAGTCTGAAATTGACTCGGCGCGGATTGCCGGGCAGGATTGAGCCGACCACGCTCAGTGTTCGCCGGAAAGGGCATCAGTGCCCCTCCCGAAATTGAGCACACTGCGCTCAGCAAGATGGGTGCAGACGAACCGCGGGCATCGGATTGCCTGCGGGAACGGAAATACAAGGAGGAACAAATGGCTCGTGCGGTCGGAATCGACCTCGGCACCACGAACTCGGTTGTCGCCGTCCTCGAGGGCGGCGAGCCGGTTGTTGTTGCGAACTCTGAAGGGTCGCGCACCACGCCGTCGGTCGTCGCTTTCGCCAAGAACGGCGAGGTTCTCGTCGGTCAGCCCGCGAAGAATCAGGCGGTCACCAACGTCGACCGCACGATTCGCTCGGTGAAGCGCCACGTCGGCTCGGACTGGAACGTCGCGATCGACGACAAGAACTACACCTCGCAGGAGATCAGCGCGCGCGTGCTGCAGAAGCTCAAGCGCGACGCGGAGGCCTACCTCGGCGAGGAGATCACCGACGCGGTGATCACCGTCCCCGCGTACTTCGAGGACGCGCAGCGTCAGGCCACCAAGGAGGCCGGCCAGATCGCGGGCCTCAACGTCCTGCGCATCGTCAACGAGCCCACCGCGGCCGCGCTCGCGTACGGCCTGGACAAGGGTGACAAGGAACAGACCATCCTGGTGTTCGACCTCGGTGGTGGCACGTTCGACGTGTCCCTGCTGGAGATCGGCGAGGGTGTCGTCGAGGTCCGCGCGACCTCGGGTGACAACCACCTCGGTGGCGACGACTGGGATCAGCGCGTCGTCGACTGGCTGGTGGAGAAGTTCAAGGCGCAGAACGGCATTGACCTCACCAAGGACAAGATGGCCCTGCAGCGTCTGCGCGAGGCTGCCGAGAAGGCGAAAATCGAGCTGAGCTCGAGCCAGAGCACCTCGATCAACCTGCCCTACATCACCGTCGACGCCGACAAGAACCCGCTGTTCCTCGACGAGCAGCTGTCCCGCGCCGAGTTCCAGAAGATCACCTCCGACCTGCTGGACCGCACCCGTGCGCCGTTCCAGTCGGTGATCAAGGACGCCGGTATCGCGGTCAAGGACATCGACCACGTGGTGCTCGTCGGCGGTTCCACCCGTATGCCCGCCGTCACCGATCTGGTGCGAGAGCTGACCGGCGGCCGTGAGCCCAACAAGGGCGTCAACCCGGACGAGGTTGTCGCCGTGGGCGCCGCGCTCCAGGCCGGCGTGCTCAAGGGCGAGGTCAAGGACGTGCTGCTCCTCGACGTCACCCCGCTGTCCCTCGGCATCGAGACCAAGGGTGGCGTGATGACCAAGCTCATCGAGCGCAACACCACCATTCCGACGAAGCGGTCGGAGACCTTCACCACGGCCGACGACAATCAGCCGTCGGTGCAGATCCAGGTGTTCCAGGGTGAACGCGAGATCGCCTCGCACAACAAGCTGCTCGGCTCGTTCGAGCTGACCGGCATCCCGCCGGCTCCGCGCGGCGTCCCGCAGATCGAGGTCACCTTCGACATCGATGCCAACGGCATCGTGCACGTGACCGCGAAGGACAAGGGCACCGGCAAGGAGAACACGATCAAGATCCAGGACGGCTCCGGCCTGTCCCAGGACGAGATCGACCGGATGATCAAGGACGCCGAGGCGCATGCCGCCGAGGACAAGACCCGGCGCGAGGAAGCGGAGACCCGCAACCAGGCCGAGTCGCTCGTCCACCAGACCGAGAAGTTCATCGCCGACAACACCGACAAGGTGCCCGGTGACGTGAAGGACAAGGTCGAGGCAGCGATCAAGGACGCCAAGGACGCGCTCGCCGGTTCCGATATCGCGGCCGTGAAGACCGCGGTGGAGAAGCTGGCCACCGAGTCGCAGGCACTCGGCCAGGCGCTCTACGAAGCGCAGGCCGCCGACGCCGCGGCGTCGGGCAACGGCTCCGAGGCCGCCGGCGACGACCAGGTCGTCGACGCGGAGGTCGTGGACGAGCCGAGTGACTCGGAGCGGAAGTGACCGCAGGTAACACCGAGCCGCGGGAGCGGAGCGACCAGTCGTCGCAGTTGGGCGACGTGGAGGAGTCGGAGGGACTTGCCGGCACCGGTTCCGCGCCGCAACCCGGCCCGGTGGACATCGATTCGCTCGAGCACGCCTTGCACGGTGATTCCGAGGTCTCGGAGGACGGCAGCGCGAATGGTGACGGCGTCGTGGACAACCGCGACGCCCAGATCACCGAGTTGACGGACCAACTGCAGCGACTGCAGGCCGAGTTCGCCAACTACAAGCGCCGTCAGGATCGCGATCGGCCGGCAGTAATCGAGAGCGCCAAGGCGACCGTGCTCGGCGCCCTGCTCCCGGTGCTCGACGATCTCGATCGTGCCCGCGCGCACGGCGATCTCGAGTCCGGCCCGTTGAAGTCGGTAGCGGACAAGCTCGCCGGCGTGTTCGACGGGCTCGGCGTCGAGACGTTCGGCGTCGAGGGTGAACCCTTCGATCCGGCGGTACACGAGGCTGTTCAGCACGAGGGTGACGGGTCCAATCCCGTGCTCGGCGTGGTGATGAGGCAGGGTTACCGGTTCGGTGAGAAAGTGCTTCGTACCGCAATGGTCGGCGTCGTAGACGCCGCGGTGCCAGAGGCGCCCAAGGGCGGCGAGGGCGAAGCTCCGGCGAGTGCGCCGGAACAGCAGTAACGACAACGCGAGAGGAGGAGACGCCCAGTGAGCCAGCGGGAGTGGATCGAAAAGGACTTCTACAAGGAGCTGGGCGTCGCCTCCGACGCGTCCGCCGACGAGATCAAGAAGGCCTACCGCAAGCTCGCCTCGAGCCTGCACCCCGACAAGAACCCCGGTGACACCAAAGCCGAGGAGCGGTTCAAGGCGGTCAGCGAGGCGAATGCGGTGCTGTCGGACCCTGCCAAGCGCAAGGAGTACGACGACACCCGCCGGATGTTCGCGTCCGGTGGATTCGGCCGGGGTGGCGGCTTCAACCCCGGCTCCGGTGGATTCAATGCCGATTTCAACGTCAACGACATCTTCGGCGGTGGCGGCGGCGCGGACGGCGGTCTCGGCGACCTGTTCGGCGGCCTGTTCAACCGGGGCGGAACGCGCGCCGGCGGAAACCGGCCGCGGCGCGGTGCCGACGTGGAGACCGAGACGACGCTCGGCTTCCGCGAAGCAGCGCAGGGGGTCACCCTCCCGTTGCGGATGACCAGTCCGTCATCGTGCACCACCTGTCATGGCAGCGGCGCGCAGCCGGGCACGAGTCCGCGAATCTGCCCGCGCTGCAACGGTACTGGCATCGTCAGCCGTAACCAGGGTGCGTTCGGATTCAGCGAGCCCTGCGATGACTGTCGTGGCACCGGCTCGATCATCGACGAGCCATGCACCGACTGCTCCGGTTCGGGTGTGCAGAACCGCACCCGCACGGTCACCGTGCGGATTCCGCCGGGAGTCGCCGACGGCCAACGCATTCGCGCGGCCGGGCTCGGCGAGGCGGGCCTCCGCGGCGCGCCCGCCGGCGATCTGTACGTCACCGTGCACGTGAAGACCGACGACATCTTCGGCCGCAGCGGCGACAACCTCACCATCGTCGTGCCGGTCGGTTACGACGAGCTGGCGCTCGGTACCACCTTGTCGGTGCCGACGCTGGACGGCCGGGTTGGCGTGAAGGTGCCGCCGGGCACGGCGGACGGCCGCATCCTGCGGGTGAAGGGCCGCGGTGTTTCCCGCCGCGACGGCACGAACGGCGACCTGCTGGTGACGGTCAAGGTCGCGGTGCCGCCGAAGCTGGATGACAATGCCGCAGAAGCGTTGCGCAAGTATGTCGAGGCCGAACGGGCCAGCGGCTTCTCCCCGCGGGCCGGATGGGCAGGTGGCGATGCATGAGCCGACCGAATCGGAGACGACCCAGTTTTTCGTGATCTCGGTGGCCGCGCAGCTGTCCGGCATGCACGCGCAGACGCTGCGGACCTACGACCGGCTTGGCTTGGTCACGCCGCAGCGCACTACCGGTGGGGGGCGGCGTTATTCGGCCCGCGACGTGGCGTTGCTGCGTGAGGTGCAGCGGCTGTCCCAGGATGAGGGCGTCAATCTCGCCGGCATCAAGCGGATCATCGAGCTGACCAACCAGGTCGAGGCATTGCAGGCGCGCATCGAGGAGATGGCCGCGGAGATTACCCGGATGGCGCAGGGCCAGCGGCGCGAACTGGTCCCGGTCCCGCGGAGCACGGCGCTCGTCGTCTGGCAGCCCAAGAACCGCCGCTAACACAAGCGCGCACCCGTTTGGTCCCCCCAGTCGGGTGCAAATCTTGTTCCCGGGGCCGAAACTTCGCCCAGATCTACACAATTCGCATCCGTTTGGCGCTCGGGTGTGGGCGGTTCGAGCCGCGCTATTCGGGCTCCGGCACCGGCAGATACCGGACGAAGAACTGCGTGGTCAGCTCGTCCGACTCGATTGCCCGCGTGATATCGGCGCGGGCTTCCTCCGCGAGCCGGCGCAAATGCTCCAGTGGCACATCCGGTTTCGCGGTCATGGTGATCCGCACCGTACGCCCGCCCCGATCGTCGATCGCGATCCCGGTGGCCTCCTCGACCTCGGGGGAGCGGCTCAGGATCGCGGCAGTCGCCTCGGCCAATGGCCCGGTCTCGATGGTCGCGGTGCCGACCTCGACGCCGGTCTCGAGTTCCAATTCCCCGGCCCGGTTCGGCCGCACATTCTCGAGCAACAGCCAGCCGCCGAGCGCCAGTCCGGTGAGAGTGGCGGCCGCGAGTGCCCATGGCCACCAATTCTGTTCCGGTGCAGCGGTATACCACTCCTGATCCGCGTACCCGAAGAGGTCGCGCACCGGGTCGATCTCGGCCCACCAGCCGATCACGAGCAGTCCTCCGGCAATGAGGGCGATCCCGAGGATAGCGCTGACGGCGCGGTCGAACCCGGCAAGCGCGGGTTTCATCGGTTACTCCGATCCACCGACACCCGGATCTCCGGCTTCGGGTCGAGTTCGGCGAGTGCGCGTCCGACACGATGCTGCACGGCGTCGACGATGTCGGGATTCGTATCGTCGCTGACCACCCGAACCCGCACGGTGCGCCGGTCGGCGGTGGTGTGCGCGCGGATGACGCCCTCCACGTGTAATGCCGCCGCCGTCGATGCGCGCGCGGTGTCGGTGGTCGTCAGCCAGAGCGCCGGTGAGGTGGCCGTGCCGACGTGACTGTGTGAGCGCGGCTTGGCTGCCACCACCACGAGCAGGAGGCCGAGCACGACGGCGCCGATCGCGACGGGCAGCATCCAGGTTGCCCAGCTGAGCCGGCCGACCCAGCCGAATGTGTTGGCTATCCAGGGCGCTTCGTCGATTACGTCGTGCTCGACGAGAAACTCGCGCCCGGCGATCAGCCCGGCTCCGATCAGCGCGCCGGATATCCCGATTGCCACCGCGGCGGCGACCGGCGTCCCGCGCGGACGTTGGGTCGGCGGAACGTGATCGAACGGCTTCGGTTCGAAGGTGGCGGGATCGATTGCGCTCACGGGGCCGGCTCCGCGGCGGCGGAATCAGGCTCTTCGGCAACGAGTTCGGAGACAGCGATATCCACTCGGGACGGGCTGCGCCCGACCATTCGCGTGACCGATTGCTCGATATGGTCGCGGATCTCGCGGCAAACTCCGGCGACTGGACTCGGCCAGGTAAGTGCCACGTCGACCAGGATGTTGGGGTGGGCCGTGGTCATATCGACCACCGCACGCGGCAATTCGCGGCGCGTGATCGGCCCGATTCGGCTCGAACTGCGCAGCACTCCGGGTACGTCGAGGACCGCGCGCTCAACGATCCGGGACACCGCACGACCCCGGATGACGAGCTCACCACGCGAGCCGGGATCGCTGCGCGGTGCCGGCGCGTCCGCTGGTGCCGCTTGTGCCTGCCCAACCGGCCCGTCAGGGGGTGGCTCAGCCATGTCCCTTGCTCCGCAGCAGCGCGCCGAGGTCGACAGTGCCGTCCCGGTGTGCGCCGACTGCGAGACCGATCCCGCCCAGCGCCACCGCGAAAAGGAATCCACCGAATCCGCCGGCTGCCCCGGCGATGGCCAGCAGTAGGCCTGCGAACAGGCCGAGTGTCGCGTTGTTCATCGTTCCTCCATCCCAGCACTCCCGACGTACACGTCGGCCACGGTCACCACAAACGGCAAACCCGCCAACCTCTCTGCGGCTACCCTGGCGTCCTCCGCCACGTCACGTAGGTTGCGTTCCAGATCGCCGACGATGTGCAATTCGCCGTGCTCGGGGCCGATTAAGACACCGGAAATACATTCGCCTGGAACATAAGTCGCGATCTCCCCGAACTGGCCACCGTAAAGCGAGTGCACACCGTCGATCGCAAGCGCCGCCGCGGCGACCGTCCTGGCCGTCTCGGCGATATCGTCCGGATGCTCGGTCACTGCACTCGTCGGCGGGTGTCCGGGTCGGCGATGTCGTCTTCGTCGTCGAACCACACGTCGTGGACGGTGACGTTGACTTCGGTCACCTCGAGTCCGGTCATCCGCTCGATCGCGGCGATGACGTTGCGGCGGATGGCCGCGGCGAGTTCGTGAAGCGCGACGCCGTAGTAGGCAACGATCCCGATATCGACCGCCGCCTGGCGTGCGCCGACCTCGACCGATACGCCCTGTGCGGTGCTCGGCGCCGCGAACGCCCCCGGAACCGTCTCGCGCAGCCTTCCGACCATGCGCGACGTCCCACCCGACACTTCGCGGACACCGCCGATTTCCCGCGCGGCGATGCCGGCGATCTTCGCCACCACCGTGTCGGCAATCACGGTGCGGCCCAGCGTATTCGGAATTGCCCCAACGCCGGATTGGTCACCGCGCAAAGGCTGCGGCACCGCGGTCGGGCGGGCGGGGTTTGGGTCGGTCATCGGTCGCACACCTTCGTTGCTCGGTTGTGTGGGCGCCTGCGCGGGGAATCGCGCGATCACCTACTCGAATCGTGCCACGAATTCGGGGTGCTGGGCGGGTGCCGCAGCGTTTCACTGTGCCGCGAGCGGATCACACGGAGTCGAAGCGGATGTTTTCGAACGGGGTTCCACCGGCGACCAGTCGATCGATGGTGACCGAGGTCATTCCGGGGGAACCGCAGAGGAGCACCTGATGATCGAGGAATGGGCCGTGTTCGGCGACGACCTCGGGCAGTCGGCCGGCGAGGTACTGCTCCTCGCCGAACCCGATATCGACCCGGGTGTACTCGTGCCAGTCGTCGGGCCGCTTCGGGTCGTCGATCCGCTCGACCACGGGAATCACTGTGAGCCATGGCAATTCGTCCGCCAGCAGGGTGAGCATATCGGCGGCATAGAGATCACGCGGGGAGCGTCCGCCGATGAACAGATACGTCCGCGGGGGGTTCGGGTTGCGGAGCATGTCGAGGATCAGCGCGCGCAGTGGCGCAAGCCCGGTGCCGCCGGCGATCAGCACCACGTCACGCCCGGAGTCGTCGATATGGAGGTGGCCACCAGCGGGAGCGTCGATCTGCCAAATGTCGCCGGGCCGAGTGTCGGCGACGATGCTCCCGCTCACCCAGCCCCCCGGAACTGCGCGCACGTGGAACTCGAGCTTGCCGTCGAGCGAGGGCGGCAGAGCAGGGGAGAGCAGGCGCGGTGCGTGCGGCGCTTGCGGGACGGTCACCGTCACGTATTCGCCTGGCCGGAATGGCACAGCGTCGCCGATCAGCCGCACTACGGCGATGTCCTCGCGAAGCCGATGATGCTCGACGACCGTCGATTTCCACACGGCGGGGACATTACCGGCCGCCGGCCGGGCGACTCTACTTGCCGATCACCAGTGCTCTTCGATCACCGCAGCCCCTAATTCACCGCAGCCCTTAATTCACCGCAGCCCTTAATTCACC
>NZ_LRRB01000087.1 GCF_001646865.1 Aldersonia kunmingensis
CGGAGGACACCGACGCGCTGCTGACGGCGGTGCCGGGCGCGTTCAACGGCGGCGTCAACGACGCGCTACTCGCCGGCTTGGCGCTGGCCCTTGCGCAGTGGCGGCGTGAGCGCGGTGTCACCGAGACCTCCGCGCTGGTGCGGATGGAGGGTCACGGACGTGAGGAGTCCGCTGCGCCCGGCGCTGATCTGTCCCGCACGGTCGGCTGGTTCACCAGTGTCTACCCCGTGCGCCTTGACGTTTCCGGCGTTGATCTGGTTGACGCATTCGAAGGTGGGGCCGGGGCGGCAGTCGCGGTAAAGGCGGTCAAGGAGCAGCTGCGTGCGGTGCCGGACAACGGTATCGGCTACGGGCTGTTGCGTTACCTCGCAACGGATTCCGTACCGGGACCGACCCCGCAGATCGGGTTCAACTACCTCGGTCGCATTTCGGCGGCCGACCTGCCACCCGACGCTGCCCGAATCGGCTGGGTGCCCGCGTCCGACCTGAGCGATCTGCCCGCTGACGCGGACCCCGACATGCCTGCCATGGCAAGCATCGATATCAACGCCATCACGCTGGGTGGGCAGCTCTCGGCAACCTTCGCCTATCCGGAGACGTTGCTCGCCGGTGCCGACGTCGAAGCGCTGGCACGGTTGTGGCAGCGAGCGCTGGCGGCAATCGTGCGCAGCGTCCGCACCACGGGCGGCGGTCGCACACCGTCGGATCTGGCGCTGGTTACGGTCGGTCAGCACGACATCGATTCGTGGGAGACGCGGTTCCCGTCGATGCGCGACGTCTGGCCGCTCTCGCCGTTGCAGTCCGGCCTGTTCTTCCACGCCATGCTCGCCGAGACCTCGGTGGACGTCTACACCACGCAGCTGGTCGCGATGCTGAGCGGCGTAGTCGATGCTGCTCGTCTGCGCGACGCCGCGCAGGGCGTGCTGGACCGGTACGAGAACCTGCGCACCGCGTTCGTATACAGCGACGCGGGCGCGCCGGTTCAGGTCGTCCTCGATTCCGTCCAATTGCCCTGGGCGGAAATCGATCTGAGCGAGCACCCGGATGCGCACGAACAGTTCGCGGCGTTCGCCGCCGAGGACCGCGCGCGGCATTTCGATCCTGCCGACCCGCCGATGATTCGGTTCACGCTGGCCCGACTTGCCGAGGGTGACTACCGACTGGTGGTAACCAACCACCACATCCTGCTCGACGGCTGGTCGATGCCGCTGGTCATGAAGGATCTGCTGATCGCTTACGCCGCGGGCGGTGACGCCGCCGTTCTGCCGCGGGCACGGTCGTACCGGACGTTCCTGGAATGGATCGACGGGCGTGACCGCGCCGCCACGCTGGCTGCATGGCAGGCCGCCCTGGCCGGAGTTGATGAACCGACCATCCTTGCCGCGGCGGATTCCGGCCGCGAGATCAGCGCGCTGCACGGCGCGCACAGCTTCGCTCTGAGCGCGGCGGTGACGGCCGAGTTGTCGGCTCGCGCCGCCGACCTCGGCGTCACGGTGAACACGCTGGTGCAGGCCGCCTGGGGCATTCTGCTCGGCCGCCTCACCGGACGCGACGACGTGGTATTCGGCGCGACGGTGTCGGGTCGGCCCGCCGGACTCGCCGATGTCGAGTCGATGGTCGGCCTTTTCATCAACGCGTTGCCCGTCCGTGTGCATTGCACCGCTGGGGAAGCCGCGCGAACCGTGATCGGTCGCCTACAGGCCGAGCAGGCGGATCTGCTGGACCACCACTACGTCGGCCTCACCGACATCCAGGCCGTCGCGGGCGCCGGTGCCGGCTTCGACACCCTGGTGGTGTTCGAGTCCTACCCGGTGGACCGCGCCGAACTGGCCGAGGCAGCCGCGATCGACGGCATGCGGGTAGCTGGCGTTCAGATGCAGGATGCCACGCATTACCCGTTGACGCTGCTCGCGATCCCCGGGGAACAGCTCGATCTCACGCTACGGTTCTTCGAGGACCTGTTCGACCGCGCCACTGTCGAGGATCTCGGCGAGCGGTTCGTCCGGATCCTGGAAGCGCTTGCCACGCAACCGGATATCGCCGTGGGTGACATCGACCTGCTCGATTCGTCCGAGCGCGCACGGGTGCTGCGTGGCTGGAACGACACCGCCGTCGACGTCGGTTCCGCGCCGACAGTCGTTGAGCTGTTCGCCGCGCAGGCCGCGGCGACGCCCGATGCGCAGGCGGTCGGTACCGAGGGCGAGTGGCTGAGCTACGCCGAATTCCACGCGGGCGTGAATCGCCTCGCACGCCATCTGATCTCGATCGGGGTCGGCCCGGAGACATTGGTTGCCATCGGAATGCGGCGGTCCGTGGACATGCTCACCGCGACGTACGCGGTGCTCGCGGCCGGGGGTGGGTACGTGCCGCTGGACCCGGACCATCCGGTCGATCGCATCGCGCACGTGCTGGAGAGCGCGGCGCCGGTGTGTGTCCTGACTGCGTCCGGGGACGAATTCCGCGCGCCGGCGGACGTGCCCGTCGTGCGGATCGACGAGATCGATCTGTCCGGCGTCGATCCCGCGCCGGTCCGCGAGGCCGAGCGGCTGGCTCCCCTCCGGCCCGGCAATGTCGCCTACGTCATCTTCACCTCCGGCTCGACCGGGCGCCCGAAGGGTGTCGCGGTGTCGCACCGGTCGGTGGTCAACCAGGTCCGCTGGATCAGCGATCGATTCGACATCGGGTCCTCCGATGTGGTGCTGCTGAAGACGCCGACGACCTTCGACGTATCCGTGTGGGAACTGTTTGCTCCGTTGGCCAATGGTGGGCGGCTCGTCGTGGCGAGCCCGGACGGGCACCGCGATCCGCGTTACCTCGCGCAGATCATCGCCGACGAGTCGGTCACGCTGACTTCCTTCGTGCCGTCGATGCTGTCCGTGTTCGCCGCGGAGGTCGACGCCGCTGCCGTCGACTCCCTGCGCGCGGTGCTGGTCGCGGGTGAGGCGCTGCCCGCCACGACCGTGGCGGCGGTCCGGGCGCTCGGCATCCCGGCCGTGCACAACCTGTACGGCCCAACCGAATTCACCGTGCACGCAACCGAGTGCGCGATCGAGGCGGTCAGCGGTGCGGTGCCGATCGGATCGCCGGTGTGGAACGCGCAAGCGCTGGTCCTGGATGGGCGACTGCGCCCGGTGCCGCCGGGCATGCGAGGTGAGCTCTACCTCGCCGGTGTCCAGTTGGCCCGTGGGTATTACGGTCGCGTCGGGCTTACCGCCGACCGGTTCGTCGCCAATCCCTTCGGAGCTCCCGGCGAGCGGATGTATCGCACCGGTGACGTTGTGGTCTGGAAGCGGGATGGACGGCTGGACTACCTGGGCCGCAGCGACTTTCAGGTGAAGCTGCGCGGACTGCGGGTCGAGCTCGGCGAGATCGAGGCAGTGCTTGCCGATCACGAGGCGGTGGCGCAGGCAGTCGTGGTGATGCACCGCGACGGCCGGGTGGGCGACCGGTTGGTCGCCTACCTGGTTGCGGCCGCCGGCGCCGAAGTGGACACCGATGCGGTGGCGGCGTTCGTATCGCACGAATTGCCTTCGTACATGGTGCCGTCGACGTTCGTCACGCTCGCCGAGTTGCCGCTCAACCCGAGCGGCAAGCTGGACCGCAAGGCGCTGCCGGTGCCGGTGTTCGAAGCCGAAGTGTTCCGCGCACCGACCACACCGATCGAGGAAATCGTTGCCGCAGTGTTTGCGGAGGTCCTCGGCGTAGAGCGCGCCGGACTCGATGACGATTTCTTCGCCCTCGGCGGTAACTCGCTGTCCGCGGGTCAGGCCGTAGCGCGTCTTGGCACTGCGCTTGGGGCCCGGGTTCCCGTGCGCGCGCTCTTCGAGGCGCCGACCGTGGTGGCGCTGGCGACCAAGGTCGAACAGCAGGGTGGTAGCGGCGCTCGTTTGCCGCTGACGGCTCGTCCGCGGCCCGAGCGGGTTCCGCTCTCGTTGGCCCAGACGCGAATGTGGTTCCTCAACCGCTTCGACACGGAGTCTGCTGCTTACAACATCCCGCTTGCGGTGCGGCTATCGGGCGAGCTCGATCTCGCTGCGCTCCGGGCCGCGATCGCCGACGTCGTTGCGCGACACGAGGTTTTGCGCACGGTGTACCCGCAGGCCCCGGACGGAGCTGTACAGGTCGTGCTCCCCGCCGCCACCGCGGTGCCCGAGGTGACGGTCACCGACGTCGCGTCGGCGGACGTTGTCGCCGAGGTGTCCGCCTTCCTCGCCATGCCCTTCGATGTCACCAGCGAGGTTCCGGTTCGGGTCCGGGTGTTCCGGACTGCGCCGGCCGAATACGTGCTCGGCGTCGTGGTCCACCACATCTCCGCGGACGGGATCTCGATGGGCCCGTTGGCACGTGACGTGATGACGGCCTATGCGGCCCGCGTCGCAGACCTGGAGCCGTCCTGGGCGCCGCTGCCGGTGCAGTACGCCGATTACACGCTGTGGCAACGCGAGCTGCTCGGCGATGAGGACGACCCGAGCTCGTTGGCAGCCCAGCAGGTGGCGTACTGGCTGGCCGAGCTGGCCGAGCTGCCCGATCAGCTCGACCTGCCGACCGATCGACCGCGCCCGCCGGTGCAAACCTTCCGCGGCGGCAAGGTGAGTGTCGCGATCGACGCCGACCTGCATGCCGGCCTGATGGATCTGGCGCGCAGCCATGGCGTCACGCTGTTCATGGTTGTGCACTCGGCGTTGGCCGTGCTTTTGCACCGGCTGTCGGGTACCGATGACATCGCCATCGGTACCCCGGTGGCCGGTCGCGGCGAGGCCGTGCTCGACGACCTGGTCGGCATGTTCGTCAACACCGTGGTATTCCGCTCGCGCGTCACCGCGGGCGCTTCATACCTGGATCTGCTTGCGCGGCAACGCGAGACAGACCTCGCGGCATTCGCCAACTCCGACATCCCGTTCGAGCGGTTGGTGGAGGTGCTCAATCCGCAGCGCTCGACGGCGCGGCACCCGCTGTTCCAGGTCGGCCTGTCGTTCCAGAACACCGCCGACGTGAGTCTGACTCTGCCGGGGCTCGAGGTGTCCGGCGTGGGCATCGATACCGGGCTCTCGCAGTTCGACCTGCATCTGATCGTGTCGGACGGTTACGACGAGCATGGTGCTCCGTTGGGCATCGGCGGCTACATCACCTACGCGACAGATCTGTTCGACGCGGCGACGGTGCAAGGTTTCGTCGACCGCTTCGTTCGGATCCTGCAAGCCGTCGTCGCCGATCCCGACCAGCCGGTGGGGGACATCGAGGTACTCGATTCGGTCGAACGTGCGGAATTGGTGTTTGGATGGAACGACACCGCGCATCCGATCGACTCGGGCGCGACATTGGTCTCGCTGTTCGATGCGCAGGTGGCCGCGACGCCGGACGCGGTAGCCCTCGTCGCCGGGGACATCAGGCTGACCTATGCCGAATTCGACGTTCGGGTGAACAAGCTTGCCCGTTGGTTGATTTCGCAGGGCGTACGCGCCGAGTCGCGCGTCGCGCTCGCGATGCGTCGATCCGTCGACCTGGTCGTCGCCATGTACGCGGTCGCCAAGGCGGGCGGCGCGTACGTGCCGGTTGGGATCGATCAGGCTGCCGAGCGAACGGGACACATACTCGAAATCGCGGCACCGGTCTGCGTGCTGACGACCGCCGCGGACGGATTGCCGACCGAGGGCGATGCTCCGGTGGTCGCAATCGACGAACTCGACCTATCGAGGTTCGCCGATGCGCCCGTGACTGATATGGAGCGAATCGAGCCGCTGCGCCCGGCCAATGCCGCGTACGTGATCTTTACCTCGGGCTCCACCGGCGTGCCCAAGGGCGTCGTCATATCGCATGCCGCGATCGCGAACCAATTGCAGTGGAAATGTGCGGAATTCGGGATGGCCGGCGGGGATGTCACGCCGCTGATGACGGCGGCGACGTTCGACCTGTCGGTATGGGAGTTCTGGTCCGCGCTGGTGTCGGGCGCCACGCTCGTGATCACCGAACCTGACGCGCAACGCGACCCGGGTGTGGTGAACGAGCTGATCCGAGCCGAATCGGTTACCACGCTGCACCTCGTTCCGTCCCTGCTCGAGTCGCTGTTGACCGATGCCGACGGCGAGCTGTCCCCGTCGGTGCGGCAGGTGTTGGCCATTGGTGAGGCACTGCCCGTCTCCATCGCCGCCCGATTCCGTCGGCACAACCCGAGCGCCCAGCTGTTCAACCTGTACGGCCCGACCGAGGCCGCGGTCTCGGCGACGGTGCACCTCGTTCACGACGCCGACGACACCGTCGTGCCGATTGGCGTGCCCGAGTGGAACACCAGGGCGTATGTGCTCGATGCGCGGCTGCATCCGGTTCCGGTCGGCGTGCCGGGCGACCTGTACCTGGCTGGAGCCCAGTTGGCGCGGGGCTACGACCAACGCGCCGATCTCACGTCGGAGCGATTCGTACCCGACCTGTTCGGTGCACCGGGTGACCGGATGTACCGGACCGGTGACCTCGCAGCGTGGAATGCGCAAGGGGCACTGGAGTATCGCGGACGCACCGATTTCCAGGTGAAGGTGCACGGCTTCCGGATCGAACTGGGCGAGATCGAGGCAGCGCTAGCGCGCCGCCCTGAGATCGCAAATGCTGTGGTGATCGCCCACTCCGACGATCACCGCGGGGACATGCTCGTCGCATACGTGGTTCCCGCGTCGGGAGCCGATGTCGATACCGCCGCACTGCAGCACGCGCTCGGGACGGAACTGCCGTCCTACATGGTGCCTGCCGCGTGGGTGACGCTCGACGCGGTGCCGCTCACCGCGAACGGCAAGCTGGATCGAAAGGCTTTGCCGGCGCCGCAGTTCGAGGCGAAGGTGTATCGCGCGCCGACGACGGCGGTCGAGGGGATCGTGGCGCAGGTGTTCGCCGACGTGCTCGGGTTGGCGCAGGTCGGTGTCGACGACGACTTCTTCGAGCTGGGCGGCAATTCGTTGTCGGCAACCCAGGTGACCGCGCGGGTCGGCGCCGCGCTCGATCGGCGGGTCCCGGTACGCATGCTGTTCGAGGCGTCGACGGTCCATGCGCTCGCCGCGCGCGCGGAGATGCACGCGGGCGCACATCGTGTTCCGCTGGTGGCGCGTGAGCGTCCCGACCATATTCCGCTGTCGCTGGCGCAGCAGCGCATGTGGTTCCTCAATCAGTTCGAGCCACGGTCCGCGGCTTACAATGTGCCGCTTGCCATCCGGCTGTCCGGTCAATTGGACGTCGATGCGCTGCAGAGCGCCGTGGTCGATGTGATCCACCGGCACGAGTCGCTGCGCACGGTCTATCCGCAGTTCGATGGGGTGGCCGGCCAGTGGGTGCTGCCGCCCGATCGCGTGGACGTGGACCTGACGCCGGTTCCCACCGAGGAGGAACGCCTGCTCGAATCGGTGGCGGCCGTTGTCGGCACCCTCATGGACGTTACTCAGGACGTCCCTGTGCGGGCACGGCTGTTCCGCTTGTCCGACAACGAACACGTGCTTGCCGTCGTGGTACACCACATCAGTGCCGACGGTTTCTCCATGGCACCGTTGGCGCGCGACGTGATCCTCGCGTACACCACGCGACGGACCGGTCAACCGCCGGCGTGGGCCCCGTTGCCGGTGCAGTACGCCGACTACGCCATGTGGCAACGGGAAATGCTTGGTGCGGAGGCAGATCCGGAGTCGGAGGTCTCGCGACAGATCGCCTTCTGGCGACGCACGCTCGACGACGCACCGCAGCAGATCGAGCTACCGACAGATCGACCACGCAAGGCGGTGCAGTCATTCGCCGGTGCGCGTGTACCGATCGAGGTCGATGCCCAACTGCACGCCGCGCTTCTGGGGGTTGCCCGGTCGAGCGGTGCCACCGTCTTCATGGTGATGCACGCCGCGCTGGCGGTCCTGCGTCGCCCGGATGAGTGGGTCTGACGACGTGGTGGTGGGTACGCCGGTTGCGGGACGAGGTGAGCAGGAACTCGACGATGTCGTAGGAATGTTCGTCAACACCCTCGTGCTCCGGTCCAGGGTTGCCTCGGGGGAGCGGTTCGCGGACCTCGTCGGCCGGACCCGCACCGCCGACGTCGAGGCGTTCGGCAATGCCGACCTGCCGTTCGAGCGCCTCGTCGAGGTGCTGAATCCGGCACGTTCCCAGTCGCATCACCCGATCTTCCAGGTGATGCTGGCATTCGAGAACCTCGCAGCGACCGAGTTCGAGCTGCCCGGTCTCGCCGTGAGCGGAGTCCAC
>NZ_LRRB01000270.1 GCF_001646865.1 Aldersonia kunmingensis
ACACCCAATGCCGCCCTCGCCGGCACTGCGCTGATGCTCGCGCACGGCCTGTTCAAGGCGACGCTTTTCATGGTCGTCGGCATCATCGACCACGCGACCGGCACCCGCGACCTGCGCAAGCTCGCGCATCTGGGTGGTCGGCTACCGCTGCTTGCGGCGATAGCCGGATTGGCCGCGGCGAGCATGGCCGGGATACCGCCACTGCTCGGTTTCGTCGCGAAGGAGGCAGCGCTCGACGCGATCGCCACCACCGACGTGATCGGCCGTGGCTGGGCGATTGCCTTGCTCGTCGGTGTCGTGGTCGGTTCGATGCTGACCGTCGCCTACAGCGTGCGGCTGATCTGGGACGGGTTCGGCGGCAAGGGCCGTCCGGAGCCGAGCCCGGCCGTGGAAGGGCTGCACGCCCCCGGCCCGCTGCTGCTGTCCGTCCCGGCGGCACTGGCGCTCGGCGGACTCGTCGGTGGTCTCGCCGCACCCGCGGTCGACCGACTTCTCGCGCCCTACGCCGAGACCCTGCCCGGCCAGCTCGATTACCACCTCGCGCTGTGGCACGGATTCGGCCTGCCGCTCGCACTGACCGTCATCGTCATCGCCGGCGGTGTGCTCGGGTACCTGCGCCTCGACCGGATTACGCACTGGCACCGCCGCGCCTGGCTCGGCAACGCCGACCGCGCCTACGACCGCGCGCTCGACGGCCTCGATGCGATGTCGGGTGTGTTGACCCGGTTCACCCAGCGCGGTTCGCTTCCGCTGACGCAGGCGATCATCCTCATCACATTCGCGCTGCTCCCGTCAGTGGTGCTGCTGTTCGGCGCGCGCATCGATGTCGGCTTCCGGCTCTGGGATTCACCGATCCAACTCGTGGTGGGCGCGATCATCCTCGTCACCGCCGTCGGCACCGCGGTGATGCGCAACCGGCTGGCGAGCGTGCTGCTCGTGGGGGTCACCGGGTACGGGTGCGGCGTGCTGTTCGCCGTACACGGCGCGCCCGACCTGGCACTCACCCAGTTCCTGGTGGAAACCCTGACCCTGGTGATCTTCGTACTGGTACTGCGCAAGCTGCCCGCAGAGGTGGACGACCGCGGCGCCGCGAAGTACCGCCCTGTGCGTGTCGTGATTGCGATCGCTGTCGGCGCCATGGTGACTGCGATGGCCGCGTTCGCGGTCAACGCACGCAGTGCCGCGCCGATCTCGCTGCAACTACCGGACCTCGCCTACAACGTCGGGCACGGCAAGAACGTGGTCAACGTGCTGCTCGTCGACATCCGCGCGTGGGACACACTCGGCGAGATATCCGTGCTGCTGGTGGCCGCCACCGGCGTGGCATCGCTGGTGTTCCGGAACCGCCGGTTCGGCCTCGCTCCCCGCGTCGCCGATGCATCGGCCGAAACCGTGTCGGGCGGCAGCGGTCACCCGGACGCCGTTACCTGGCTGCGCGGCGGCGACCTGATCCCCACCCGGCACCGACTGCTCATCCTCGAGGTGACGACGCGACTCGTCTTCCCCACGATCATGGTGCTGTCGGTGTACTTCTTCTTCAGCGGCCACAACGCACCCGGCGGCGGATTCGCCGGCGGTCTCACCGCCGGTCTCGCGCTGGTGCTGCGCTACCTCGCCGGCGGGCGGTACGAACTCGGCGAGGCGCTGCCCCTGGACGCCGGGCACATCCTCGGTGTCGGCCTGATTTTCTCCGCGGGCACCGCGGTGGTGTCGATGCTGCTCGGCGCGCCGGCGCTGTCGTCCGCAACGCTCGAGGCGACGCTGCCCTTGATCGGTGACGTCACGCTGGTCACCGCACTGTTCTTCGATTTCGGCGTGTATCTAATCGTCGTCGGCCTGGTTCTCGACGTCCTGCGCAGTCTCGGCGCCCGCCTGGACAGCCCCGAGGAGACGGGCGCCAGCACGGCCCGAACCGAAACGGCGCTGGAGGTGGAGCAGCGATGAGCGCGAATCTCGTTTTGCTCGTGGTCATCGGGGTGCTCGTGTCATGCGGTGTCTACCTGATCCTCGAGCGCAGCGTGACGAAGATGCTGCTCGGGCTGGTGCTGTTCGGCAACGCGGTCAACCTGCTCATCCTCACCGTGGGCGGCGCCGACGGAGCGCCCGCGATCGTCGGACGCGAGTCCGAGGTATCGGAGCGGATGTCGGACCCACTCGCCCAGGCAATGATCCTCACCGCGATCGTCATCACGATGGGTGTGGCGGCGTTCGTGCTCGCACTCGGCTACCGCTCCTTCACGATGACCACGCAGGACACCGTCGAAGACGACCCCGAGGACCTCAAGGTCGCGTCGCGGCGATCGCGTGCCGACGCTCCCGACCGGGACCGCTCCGACGACCCCGAGACGGGTGCGGCTACGCCGCTCGGCGACGCGTTCGATGCCCACGGCAACCCGATCCCGCTGGACCAGCTGCCCAGCCTGGAGGACATCGAGGGCTACGAGGAGTTGCACGGCGGAGTCGACCGCCGGGAGACCGCGCAACGCGGAGACCGGATCCCATGACCCTGCCGCAGAGCCTGATCACCACACTGATGCCGCTGCCGGTGCTCGTCCCGCTGCTCGCCGCGGCGATCACCCTCGTGCTCGCCCGACGCCCGCGGGTGCAGCGCGTCGTGACTATCAGCGCGCTCACCATCGTGCTCGCGGTCTCCGGACTGCTGCTGTACCTCGCCGACCGGGACGGCACCACCGCGCTGCAGGTGGGTGGCTGGGATGCGCCGATCGGCATCACGCTGGTCGTCGACCGACTCGCGGCACTGATGCTGGTCGTGTCGTCGATCGTGCTGCTTGCCGTCATCGTCTACGCCGTCGGCCAGGGTGTGCGCGACGGCACCGAGCACCAGCCGGTGTCGATCTTCCTGCCCACCTACCTGGTGCTGACCGCGGGCGTGTGCAACGCGTTCCTCGCCGGCGACCTGTTCAACCTGTTCGTGGGCTTCGAGGTGCTGCTGGCCGCGTCGTTCGTGCTACTGACCCTCGGCGCCAGCATCGATCGGGTGCGGGCGGGCGTGTCGTACGTGATGGTCTCGATGGTGTCGTCGCTCGTGTTCCTGTGCGGCATCGCGTTTGCCTACGCGGCGACCGGCACGCTGAACTTGGC
Source organism: Aldersonia kunmingensis (assembly GCF_001646865.1). Classification (GTDB taxonomy): domain Bacteria; phylum Actinomycetota; class Actinomycetes; order Mycobacteriales; family Mycobacteriaceae; genus Aldersonia; species Aldersonia kunmingensis. Next base: position 3,103 of record NZ_LRRB01000270.1, read on the forward strand.
GCAGATGGCGGTGCGCATGGACGGGGTTCCGGTCGGCATCCGGACCGCGATCTTCGCGGTGCTGCTCGTCGCATTCGGCATCAAGGCAGCCATCTTCCCGCTGTCGAACTGGCTGCCCGACTCCTACCCGACCGCGCCCGCGCCGGTCACCGCGGTCTTCGCAGGCTTGCTCACCAAGGTCGGTGTGTACGCGATCATGCGCACGCACACCCTGCTCTTTCCGGGCGGCGAGCTCGACAACGTGCTGATGATCGCCGGTCTGCTGACGATGATCGTCGGCATCCTCGGCGCGATCGCGCAGAACGACATCAAGCGTCTGCTGTCCTTCACCCTCGTCAGCCATATCGGCTACATGGTGTTCGGCATCGCACTGTCCACCACCGCCGGCTTGTCCGGCGCGGTGTACTACGTCGCGCACCACATCCTCGTGCAGACCACGCTGTTCCTGGTGGTCGGCCTGATCGAGCGGCAAGCCGGATCCTCGTCGTTGCGGCGCCTCGGCGGTCTCGCAGCCAGTCCCGTGCTTGCCGTGGTGTTCCTGCTTCCGGCGCTGAACCTGGGTGGTATACCGCCGTTCTCGGGATTCATCGGGAAGATCGCGCTGCTCGAGGCGGGCACCCAGCAGGCGAGTGTGCTCGCGTGGGTTCTTGTTGCCGGCGGCACCCTGACCAGCCTGCTCACGCTCTATGCCGTGGCCCGGGTGTGGACGAAGGCGTTCTGGCGGCCGCGCGCAGACGCACCCGAGGGCGATCGCGCCGACGCCGCGCCGTCGGCCCTGATCGACGAGTCCTTCGACATTGCGTACGCCAAGCGGGCCGATGTCGGGCGGATGCCGGTGTTCATGCTCGTGCCGACGGGCGCGCTGATCGCGGTCGGCCTGGCGATGATGGTGTTCGCCGGGCAGATCATCGAGATAAGTGACCGGGCCGCGGTCGATCTGCAGGACCGTTCGATCTATATCGACGCGGTGCTCGGCCCGGGCTACGTCGAACAGGTCGAGGCAGGTGGAGCGCCATGACCCGCACACGGCTCGTCCAATTCGGCGTCCTGGCCTGGCTGACACTCGTCTACTGCTGGCTGTGGGGCCACGTCAGTGTCGGCAATATTCTCGCCGGGCTCGCCGTCGGCGTCGTGATCATGGTGATGCTTCCGCTGCCGCGGGTCCCGGTCTCCGGCCGGTTGCATCCGGTGTCGTTCGTGAAGCTGGTCGGCCTGGTGATCTACCTGTCGCTGGAGTCGAGCCTGCAGGTTGCCTGGCTCGCGATTCGACCATCGCCCCCACCGGTCACCGGCGTGCTGCGGGTTCGGCTGAACATCCAGTCCGACCTGGTGCTTGTGCTGACCTGCGACGTACTCAACCTGATCCCCGGCACGATGGTGCTCGAACTCGACCGTGATCGGCGCGTCGCCTATGTGCACGTGCTCGACGTGGGCAGCGAGAAGGCAGTCGACTACTTCTACAAGACGACCCGGCGCATCGAGGCGGCCTTCGTCGCCACGTTCGAGCGGCCGAGCGAATGGCAGGGGCCTGATCCAGCCGAGATTTCAGGGCGGGACGAGGAGGCCGGATCATGACGACCTTCGCCGGAGGTCGCGCAATGACAACCTCGTCCGGAGGCGAGCAATGACAACCTCGTCCGGAGGCGAGCAATGACAACAGTCGCGATCATCGCGGGCGCGATGCTGCTGGTCGCCGCCGTGCTGACCACCTACCGCGTCATGGCCGGCCCGAGCACGCTGGACCGGCTGATCGGCATCGACACCCTCATCGCCGTTTCCATCTGCGGTCTCGCGGTGTGGGCGACGTGGAGCCGCGACACCGCCGTGGTGCCGGCGATCGTGGCGCTGTCACTCGTCGGCTTCCTAGGTTCCGCCAGTGTCGCCCGGTTCCGGGTACCCGACAACAAGCAGAACGGGGAGGCCGGAAAGTGATTGTGCTCGACGTGATCTCCGGGACGCTGATCATTCTCGGCGCGCTGCTGGCGATGACGGCGGCGGTCGGAATCGTCCGGTTCGGCGACACCCTCTCGCGCATGCACCCCGCGACGAAACCACAGGTGGTCGGCATGGTTTTGGTGCTGACCGGTGCGGTAATCAACCTGCGCGGCAATGTGGACATCTGGATGCTGGTCCTGGTCGGGCTGTTCACCTTGGTCACCGCGCCGGTGGTTGCCCATATGGTCGGCCGGGTCGCCTATCGCGAGCAGCGCGACCAGGACGGACTGCTGGCAATCAACGAACTCGACGACGAGGTCGAACGCTTCTGACGCTGCCTGCGCGCGAATACCTTCCTGACCACCCAGTATTCTTCTCTCCATGCAATCGCGCGGTGAAGCGGTCGCGCGACTGCGCGGTTGCGCTGTCGGCGCCCTATCCGGTGCTATTGCCATCGCTGCGCACGGCGCCGCGGGCGGTGGCATGCCGCCCGGCCAAGCCGCGATCGTCGCCTTGCTCCTTGCGTGCACCGCGACCGGCGCAGCCGTAGCGAGCGCTCGGATCACCGAGCTGGTGCTGCCGATCCTGATCGTCGTGGTCGCCGCAGGCCAACTCGTCGGCCACGCCACACTTGCCCTCACCAGCGTGCATTCGCACGGTCTGCAACTATCGCCCGCGATGCTCGGCGCCCACGCCGCCGCAACGGTCGTCGCGGCGATCCTGATCCGCGGCGGTGAACGTGCCTGTGCGGCAGCGTTTGCCGCAATCGCCCGGATCGCTGTCGCGATCCTGACTCCGCTGCGCGTTCACACCCCACTGTGGGTGCGTACGCCCGGTACTCGGCGCGCCCGTGCCCTGGAACTTTTGGTCGGTGCCGCCGACGGCACCCGCGGTCCACCCGTCCTCGCCTGATTCGCACACCACCCCGCATTCGTGGGGTGGCTTCTCGCGCTGCGCTTTCCGAGCCGCCGCGCGTCCATTCGAGCCGACCCTTGCGCGTCGTGTGACCGCCGGCGGCTCGCCGAATCGAAACGAGACATTCGTTGACGACAACCGAAGTCGCGCGCGATGACGCCGACTCCAGACCTTCCGGCCAGCCCGCCCGGTCGCTGCGCCCGCTGATCCTGCGGTTGCACTTCTACGCCGGAATCCTGATCGCCCCATTCCTCATCGTGGCCACCATCAGCGGTGGCCTCTACGCCCTGGCTCCGACCCTCGAGAAGGTTGTCTACCGCGAATACCTGCATGTCGACTCGACCGGACCGGCGATGCCGATGGCCGAGCAGGTCCGCGCGGCCCAGCAGGTCCAGCCGGGGCTGGCACTGAATGCCGTGCGGCCCGCACCGCAGCCCGGTGACACGACCCGCGTGCTTTTCACCGACCCGAGCCTGGGTGAGTCGGAGCGGCGGGCCGTGTTCATCGACCCGGTGACCGCGCAGCCGCTCGGCGATCTCGTCGTCTACGGAAGCAGCAGCGCACTGCCAATACGCACCTGGATTTCGCAGCTGCACCGGCACCTGCACCTCGGCGAACCGGGCCGCATCTACAGCGAGCTCGCGGCGTCGTGGCTATGGGTGGTCGCACTCGGCGGCTGCTACCTGTGGTTCGCGCGCTACCGGACGTCCCGCGCACGCAAAGGGTCGACGGTTCGACTGTGGACACTGGACCGGACCAGCAAGGCCCGCGTTCGCACGCTGAACTGGCATGGCGTTGTCGGCCTCTGGCTAGCGGTGGGCCTGGTGTTCCTGTCCGCCACCGGGCTGACCTGGTCGCGCTACGCCGGCGAGAACATCACCGACCTGCGCAGCGCGCTGAACTGGAAGACTCCGGCCGTCGAGACGGCACTCGGCGGAGCAGAGACCGCGCCGACCTCCGGCGGCGGGCACGATGGTCATGGTGCGGCGCAGCACCGGGTTGCGGACCCCGCCGAGCTAGCGAACCGGATCGACGAGCTCGATTCGGTGTTGGCTGTAGCCGCACGCAACGGCGTCAGCAATGCCGTCGAGTCGACAATTCCAGCCGATACGGCAACCGCTTTCAAGGTCACCGAGACGCGACAGCCCTGGCAGTTCGCCACTGACTCGATCGCCATCGATGGCGCGTCGGGCACCGTGGCCGATGTGGTTCGGTTCGCCGACTGGCCGTTCGCGGCAAAGCTGACCACCTGGGGTATCGCGCTGCACATGGGCCTCTTGTTCGGCCTTGCCAATCAAATCGCCCTCGCGTTGCTCGCGGTTGGGTTGCTCACCGTGATCGTCCGGGGCTATGTCATGTGGTGGCAGCGACGTCCGGTCCGCGGACCGGGCCGGGTGGGACGCGCACCGGCACGCGGCGGTCTCCGCCGAATCGGCCCGGTGCCATTGACCGCCGTGATCGTGGGAACGGTCTTCGTCGGCTGGTATGTTCCGCTGCTCGGCATCAGCGTCGCAGCGTTCCTGGCACTCGACCTTGTGGTCGGCCGCTGGCAGGCGCGTTCCGCCGCACGGTAATTCGCGAGGCCGGACCGTGGTGAATCAGCCGGACTGGTTCACACGGCCCGGTCGACGAGTTCGCCCTGGGAGAGTTCCGGCGTGGACGAGGCATCGTCATCGCCCCGGCTCCACCAGGCCGGCGGGAAGAAGGTCACCCAGTACCCGGCGACCATCGCCGCAAGCACCCCGACGAGCAGGATGCCCGACGGCGCGGGGTGCTCCGCGAGAGTCTCGGCAAGCAATCGGTAGGACAACATGAGTCCGGCGAAGGCCAGGGCCCCACCGCCGACCAGGCGAATCCGGAACCAGCCCCAGCCGCGTTCCGGATCGCGCAGCGCGGACTCGACGGTCAGGCACAGCATCGCGCCGACGATGAGGTCGACGCCGTAGTGGTATCCGAAACCCAGTGTCGCGGTGAGGGTGCAGAGCAGCCAGACCGTGCCGCCCCACCGCAACCAGACCGGTCCGCGCCGGGAGTGCAGGAAAAGCGCAAGTGCCCAGGCGGTGTGCATCGAGGGCATGCAGTTGCGCGGGGTGAAGTCGTCGAACGGCATCGGCTGCGGTTGATCGATCGGCGGGTTCACATCCGGCCAGTAGTCGCCCATCGAGTAGGCGCCGCCCTCGGAGCCGAACGCGAAGATCGGTCCCACGACCGGGAACAGCATGTAGATCACCGGACCGATCAGGCCCAGTACGAGGAATGTGCGCACCAGGTAGTGCGTCGGCCAGATACCCGTCGAGGCGACGTTGCGCAGCTGCCAGATCGCGACCGCGATCGCCGCGACCGGCAACTCGATGTAGACCCAGTGCAGAACGTTGTATCCGACCGGACCGGCCGCCTCCACCGCGCGGCCGAGCACCCACGACGGCGAGCCGAGTGCGCGGTCCGCGACGAGCGCGTACTGGTCCCACACATTGGGCAGCGCGTTCGCAGTGAAGTGCAGCCAGGTGTCGCCGATCTTCGTGGCGAGGATCAACAGCGCGCCGAGGCCGGCGGCGTGTAATGCGTTGCGCCGGTCGGCGCCGCTCCACCGCAGCCAGGCGATCAGCACCAGACCGGTGAGCACGATGGTCGGACCGTTGCCGACGGTGAGCACGCCACCCCGGAATGCGCGAACCGCGGCGAAGACGATGTCGATGCCGACTGCCGCGGCGAGTGCGATCACTCGTCTGCGGGCGCTGATCCCGACCAGGGCGAGGGCCAGTCCGGCCCACGGCACCGACGCCGATTTCGGAGTCGCGACGAAGTCTCCGGCCAGGCTCGTGAGCGGTCCTTGGAATCCGGCCGCCATCGCCACGATCTGCACCACGACGAGGAGAATCGCCACGCCGACAACCACGGCGGCCATCGCAAAAGGCAACGACGGCCGATTACCCGGCGTCCTTACCTTTTCGAGCAGCATGTGCCGATAGTAAACGGCAGCTGAACGGCCTCCGACGACCGCTCGACCGTAAGGTGACGAATCGACCTTCCTCGACGGGCAGGTTACGAATCGAGTTCGTTGACCAGCGAGTCCACCACCGCGACGAGGTCGCCACCGTTGGCCTTGGCCACCGCGCGCTGCCGCTGATACGACGCGCCATGGCGCGGGATTTCCGCCACCAAAGCGAGTTCGTCGGAGCAACCCAGGCGCTTCGCGGTCGGTTCGAGCTTGTTCAGCAGATCATCGAGATCCTCGGTCACAAGCCGCTCGTTGCTGTCAGCGTCCACAATCACGATCGCGTCGAGCCCGTACCGAGCCGCACGCCACTTGTTTTCCTGCACGTGCCACGGCGGGATGCTCGGTAGGTCCTCGCCTGCCTCGAGGCGGCGGTCGAGATCGACGACCAGGCAATGGGTAAACGCGGTCAAGGCCGCAAGTTCCGATCGAGTGGAGACGCCATCGCAAACGCGGATCTCGATGGTGCCCCACTTCGGCGCGGGCCGGATGTCCCAGTGCATCCCACCGAGTTGCTCAATGACGCCGGTCTTCATCTGGTCGCGCACGAACGCCTCGAACTCCGACCAATTCGCGAACTGGAACGGCAGCCCGGCCGTCGGCAATTGCTGGAACATCAGCGCGCGGTTGCTCGCATACCCGGTGTCCACCCCGGCCCATACCGGCGACGACGCGGACAGCGCAAGGAGGTGCGGGTACTGCAGCAGCAGCGAATTCAGGATCGGGAAGACCTTCTCGTGGTGTGAAAGCCCGACGTGCACGTGCACGCCCCAGATCAGCATCTGCCGACCCCACCACTGCGTGCGTTCGATCAGCTCGTCGTAATGCGGCGACTGGGTCAGCTGCTGGCTCGACCACTCGGCAAAGGGATGCGTGCCAGCACAGAACAAATCGACGCCGTGTTCCGATGCGGCCCTGCGCACGACGTCCATCGTCCCGTGCAGGTCGTCCATGGCCTCGCCCACGGAATCGTGCACGCCGGTGACCAATTCGACGGTGTTGCGGAGCAACTCCTTGGTCACCGGCTGGATGCCGTCGCGCGGCGGAAGATCACCGACCGCATCGAAAACCGCTGCCGCCGTGTTGGAGAGATCGCGGGTCTGCTTGTCGACGAGCGCGATCTCCCACTCCACACCGATGGTGTGGCGCGGCGACGCGTTGAAGTCGAGTCGTGGAACCGCCGATGTCTCGGTCATGCGACTCCCGTCGCTCGGCTTGGCGCGGTGAACTATTCGATGACGCCGCAGGCCACGCGTGCCCCGGCATCGCCCGTGTTCAGCGTGGTCTGATCCGGAACCGCCGCGTTGTCAGGGAGGGCGTAGCGGGTCGGGATGTTGGCGAAGTTGTCGGCCTTCTCGTGCACCATCACCGCGTGGCCGCCGTCGGCCTTCAGCTCTTCGATGGTGAAGGCGTCGGTGGTGGTGCTCAGCGAACCGAAGCCGTCCTCACGCACGGAGAGCGAGGTCAGGTCACCGGTGGCCGGGTGGCCGGTGTGGCCCTCCACCTGCCAGTGCCCACCCGCGGACGCGAAGTTGGCGGGCGCACCACCGGACGGCGCGACCGAATTCGGCTCGCACTTGGCGAATTCGTGAATGTGCAGGCCATGGAAGCCCCCCTCGAGGCCGCTCGCCTCAACCTCGATCGTGACGTAGCGGCCCGAGCTGGTGAACTTCACGGTTCCCGCGGCCCCGCCGGACGGGTCCTTCAGCGTCGCGACCAGGCTCTCGCCTTCCGCAGCGGTGCCCTCCTCCTCGCCGGCACCGGCCGGGGCGGGCGAACCGGTCCACACCGGCGGCGTCGTGCCTTCCACGTCGCTCGGCTCCTGGCCGTTGGAGCACGCTACGAGTCCGAGTGCCGCGACCGCGACGAGGGGCGCCGCAAGGCGAACGGTGTTGCGACGAACACTGGGCCGGGCCGGGGAAACCATCAACCGCTCCTTCGAAGGGTGGCAAGCAAGTCGGACTGATCATAGACGCGGGCAAATCCGGGATTCCCGGACGCCTGCGGGCAAGGGAGAATCACTCTCCGGCCAGGATCACCGTCACGCCGTCGCTGGTCGCGGGAATCTCTGGAATGGCTGGTGCGACAGCCGCGCCGAGCTGCTTCGCGATCATCGCCGCCGCCTCTTTCGCGCCCGGCTCGTCGCTGTAATACACCGTGGATTCGGTGAGGTTGCGGTCGGCGAAGTTGCCGGTCTCGGTGACCGTCCAACCATCCCCACGCAGTTCCGACGCGGTTTCGTTGGCCAATCCGGCGACCGCACTGTTGTTGAGCACGCGCACCGGCACCGCCGCGACCACGTCGGCGCTCACCGCGCCGGGCGTTGTGGTGACACCCGCACGGGCTGTCGTCGTCGCAGCAGCGGCCGCCGTCGTCGAGGCCCGCGCGACCGCGCTCGTTGTGGGTGCGGCAGAGGTCGTTCGCGTCGTCGTCGCAGACGGTGTGGTTGTCGGCGCCGCGGATGTCGTGCTGGTCGACGGTCTCGCGACAACCGCGGGAACCTTCGGCACGGTGGTAGTCGGCCGCGCCGCGACCGTCTGCGTGGTTGTGGCCGCAGCCGCCAGCGAAGCGTCGTCGGAGTCGGAATCAGATGACCAAGACAACGCGCCCAGACCTGCGAAAAGTATCGCGAGCGCGATCAACACCATCGCGAGCGCGCGAAGCGGGGGCCCTGAGGGCGCCGGATTCGGATTGCTCACAGTCGAGACCCTAGTCGACGCAATGGATACGGCAACGTTGCCGAACCGGCTATGTGACGTCGAATCCGAGTCGACGTGCCGCCCTTGCCTTCTGGCGGCTGGCGCGCAATCGGCGCAGCCGCTTGATCAGCATCGGGTCGGCTTCGAGGGCTTCCTGCCGGTCCACCAGCGTGTTCAGCACCTGGTAGTAGCGAGTCGCCGACATATCGAAGAGCTCCTTGATGGCCTCTTCTTTCGCGCCGGCGTACTTCCACCATTGCCGCTCGAACGCGAGGATGTCGCGCTCGCGACGGCTCAGACCCCCCACTTCACGGTCATCGGCCTCCGCCGACAGCCCGTCCGGTCCAAGTTCATTCCGACTATGCGCAGCTGCGCCGTCCATCTCGCTCCCTCAGCCGACTGCACGGAGAAACTACACGGATGTGTTTCGTCGCCATTCAATCACGTAACGACCGGTCGGGCGGCGAAGTATGGGCGAGTCGCGAGGGCCCGTACGGGCAAATGCGTCCGAGGACGCCACAGTATTCTCTCGACCATGGCTGTCCTCCCCATCCGCATCGTCGGCGATCCTGTTCTGCACAACCCGACCGAACAGGTCACCGCGTCACCGGAGGAGATCGCGCAGCTCATCTCCGACATGTACGAGACGCTCGAGGCGGCCAACGGTGTCGGCCTCGCCGCCAACCAGGTCGGCGTGCCACTGCGGCTGTTCATCTACGACTGCCCGGATATCGGCCCCGACGGCAAGCAGTACTTCCGCAAGGGCGAGGTCATCAACCCCGTGCTGGAGACCTCGGAGATCCCCGAGACGATGCCCGACCCCGACGACAACGACGAGGGCTGCCTGTCCGTCCCCGGCGAGCAGTACCCGACTGGGCGTGCCGATTGGGCCCGCGTGACCGGCACCGATGCGAAGGGTGAACCGGTCGAGATCGAGGGCACTGGCTTCTTCGCCCGGATGCTGCAGCACGAGGTCGGTCACCTGGACGGTTTTCTGTATGTCGACGTGCTGATCGGCCGCAACGCCCGGGCGGCGAAGAAAGCGATCAAACGCGCTGGTTGGGGTGTGCCGGGCCTTTCCTGGGTACCGGGCGAAGGCCCCGACCCGTTCGGCCATGACGACGAGGACTGATCCCCTCCGGCTCGGCCATGACGATGAATGACATCCCGCTGGGCACCCGGGTAGTCATCCGCTACCGGCGTCCCGACGGTTCGACACCGCCGCTGACCGACGTCATCGGCGAACTGCTCGGCCACGATCCGCTGATCGTCCTCAAGGCCGACGGCGAATCGGTTGAAGTCCCCCGCGACCGAGTGCTCCGCATGAAAGTGCTCGGCCCGCGACCGGAACGGCGGCCGTCCACTTCCGACTGAGTCGCCGCCGGCCGCGACCCCGCCGCCACCAGTGACCACCCGGGCCCACCGCCCGCCACGTGACGGTCATACCGATCACCTGAAGCGCGAGCGGGCGTGCATGAATTGCCCGCGCTCCGGATACGCTCTCTGCGGTTCATCGCAGAGGAGATCGGAGCATTCGTGCGCGTCGCCACCTGGAACGTCAACTCCATTCGCACCCGCATCGACCGGGTGGTGAGCTGGCTGGACCACAACGACATCGACGTGCTCGCGATGCAGGAGACGAAGTGTCGCGACGAGCAGTTTCCGGCTGAGCGATTCGCGGACGCCGGTTACGACGTCACGCATGTCGGGATCAACCAGTGGAACGGCGTGGCGATCGCGTCCCGAGTCGGAATCGACGACGTCGAGGTCGCTTTTCCCGGCCAGCCCGGATTCGACAAGAACGCAGCAGACTCCCTGATTCCCGCCCCGGTGGTGGAATCCCGCGCGATTGCTGCGACCTGTGACGGCGTCCGGATCTGGAGCCTGTACGTGCCGAATGGCCGTTCGCTGACCGATCCGCATTACGACTACAAGCTCGAATGGTTGCGGGTCCTGCGCAAGGAGGCCGAGCAGTGGCTCGCGGCCAATCCCGATGCGCAGATCGCCCTCGCCGGCGACTGGAACATCGCACCGACCGATGAAGACGTGTGGTCCCCGGAACTCTTCGTGGGCAAGACGCACACCTCGATCGCCGAGCGCGAGGCGTTCGAGTCGTTCATCGAATCCGGCTTCACCGATGTGGTGCGGCCACACACCCCCGGACCCGGGACCTACACGTACTGGGACTACACCCAGCTGCGCTTCCCGCGCCGAGAGGGCATGCGCATCGACTTCGTGCTCGGCTCACCGGCATTCACGGAGCGCGTCGCGTCGGCCGGGATCGATCGCGAGGAGCGCAAGGGCACCGGCGCGAGCGACCACGCGCCGGTGTGGGTCGAGCTGAGCTGAGCGCTATTCGTCGAGTTCCTTCTCGAACGCGGCGAGCGAGGTGACAAGCGCGTCCCGCTGCGCGGCATCGAGCCGATCGAGTGCGGCGGCGACCTTGCGAATGCGCGCGGAGCGAAGCCCGGTCGCAAGCGATCGGCCCTGTTCGGACGGGGCGAGCAGCTGCGCCCGGCCGTCGGCGGGGTCTGGAGTGCGATCGACATAACCATCGCGGTCGAGTCCGGCGACGATGCGCGACATTGTCGGCGCGGTAACGCGTTCCGCGGCCGCGAGATCACCCAGCCGCATCGGTCCGGACCACACCAGCGTCGCGAGCGCCGAGGCTGAGCCGGGGCTCAACGTGGCCGGATCGCCGAACCGGCGCAGCGTGCGAACAAGCCGGCCGATTGTCAGCGATACGTCGACGGCTTGTTTCAAGTCCTGCTCGGGCTCGGCCGGGTTCTGCACTGCCATGGATTGCGCGGTCACGACCGAGACTCCACCAGATCGGACTCCTCCACTTCAACCACCTCTTCGTGTACGTACCGCCCACCGGCGAACCACGACGCGGCCGCGCCGATGAGCGTCATCACGATCGCGCCGAGGAACACCACGACAAGTCCGTTGTGGAATGGCCCAGTGATCAGGTTCGGGAAGAACTCCTGGCCGGTGAGTGTCGCCGAGTCGACGCCCTGCTGGTCGAGTTCGCCCGTCCTGCCGAGCAGTTCCTCGATGGGGTTGTAGCCGAGGAATGCCGCGAACAGGCTGCCGACCGGCGGCAGGTCCGCGACATGCCCCGCGACCTCGCCGGAGACTCCGTGGGTGGTCAACCCCTTCTCGAGTGCGCCGGGCAGGCTGTTCGCGAGTCCGATGACCATCAGGGAGAAGAAGATTCCGATCGACAGCGCATTGCCACCGTTGAACAACGTGCCGCGCATGCCCGACGCGATACCGCGTTCGTTGGCGGGCACGCTCGACATGATCGCCGCGCTGTTCGGCGAGGAGAACAGACCCGATCCGATGCCGTTGACAAACGTGATCAGTGCGAAGATCCAGTAGTCGAAGTTGACCGGGATGATCATAAGCGCGGCGAAGGTGGCAGCGACGACGAGCAGCCCGCCGGTGGCGAACGGTCGCGCGCCGTACCGATCGGACAGGTAGCCGGAGATCGGACCCGCTACGAGGAAACCGATCGTCATCGGCAGCAGGTAGATGCCCGCCCAGAGCGGGGTCTGTTCGAAGTCGTAGCCGTGCAATGGAAGCCAGATGCCCTGCAGCCAGATAATGAGCATGAACTGCAGGCCGCCGCGCCCGATCGAGGCCATCAATCCGGCGACGTTGCTGAGCGTGAAGGCCCTGATCTTGAACAGCGCAAGGTTGAACATCGGCTCTGCGACGCGCGATTCCACCACCCAGAACAACGCGAGTAGTGCGAGGCCGCCGAACACAGAACCGAGCACCCAGGGGCTGGTCCACCCGGTGGGCGAATCGCCATAGGGCTGAATGCCGTAGGTGATACCGGTGAGCAGCACGGTGAGCCCGAGCCCGAAGGTAATCGTGCCGGCCCAGTCCAGCTTGCCGCTGGAACGTTGGCCGAGCTCCTGCAACGACCGGTAGGACCACACCGTGCCGATCACGGCGAACGGCACGCTCACCCAGAACACCGCGCGCCAGTCCCACTCCGACAGCACGCCGCCGATGATCAAGCCCAGGAACGAGCCTGCGATCGCGGCCACCTGGTTGATGCCGAGGGCCACGCCGCGCTGATTCGCCGGGAAGGCGTCGGTGAGGATCGCGGCCGAGTTCGCCAGGATCATCGCACCGCCCACGCCCTGGATGACCCGCCAGGCGATCAGCCAGATTGCGCCGGATCCGCCGTGCAACGGATCGAACGACACCGCCACCGCCGCAACGGCGAACACCATGAAACCCATGTTGTAGATCCGCACCCGGCCGTACATATCGCCGAGCCGGCCGAACATGACGACGAGCACCGCGGACGAGAGCATGAAACCCATGAGCAGCCACAGCAGGTAACTCACGTTGGCCGGTTCGAGCGGATTGAGATCGATGCCGCGGAAGATCGCCGGCATCGAGATGATCACGATCGACGAGTTGATCGCGACCATGAGCATGCCGAGGGTGGTGTTGGACAGCGCGATCCACTTGTAGCCCGGGTGGTCCTTTTCGAACCTGAACCGCCGGCGATTGGTCGCGACGTCGCCGTCGTCCACGCTCCCGGGCGTGTTCTGCGTGGAAGTCAAGGAGGCTCCTATTGAGGAATGCGATCGTGCGACCAGACGCTCGCGCACCAAAATAATTAGTTGATTGCTACTAACTAATCACCAATTCGTGTATCTGCGCAAGCCGGGGACGCTGGGCAACCACCCACTCGGTTCGCGAACGGGATTCCGTCGATACACGACGCCAGCGGTCAGCGGGCACCCCTTGGCCGATTGGGGATAGCGAGAAAGTTGTCCACATTCGGCGCACATCGGTCGATCGATGCCCACAGAGTCGACACGCTCCGACTGTGTACGACTTCGGGGTACGAACGAGAGCACAGCTACGAATGGAAGGTCTCACGGATACGACCTCGACAAGCGCTGCCGCCGCGGGCGCTACCACCGACTACTTCCGTCGGTCTACAGCATCCGCGAACCCAACGCGCTCACTCGATGTGCCGCGATCCTCGCGTGGGAACCGGCGGCGGTATTCAGTCACCGCACCGCGGCCTGGTTGTGGCACATGCTGCCCGAGGCGCGACTATTCGAAGAAACCGTGCCCCCGAACCTGCACAAGTCGACGCCGGGGTGGCTTCGCCTGTACCGACGAGACCTGCCGCCCGAAGAGGTGGTCAAATCGTGGGACATGCCCACCGTCGGACCGGAGCAAGCACTGATCGACTGCCTTGCTGTATTGCCGAAGGCGGAGGCCGACCGCCTGATCGATGCGGAACTGTCTCGCACCGTGAACATCGAGGCCCTGCGCTTGCTGCACAAGAAGCACCCCGGACGTGTTGGGAACGGCGAGGTTCTCCGCCAGATCCGGACCGCTGCGCCGGCTGCCGCGTCCGAACCCGAGCACCTCCTCGCCCGCGAATTTGCCCGCCGAGACTTCACGATGGCACCCAACGCGCCGGTCGGCCCCTTCTACGCGGACTTCCTCGACGCTCGCGCCCGGTTGGTCGTCGAAGTCGACGGACTCGCGTTCCACAACGATCCCGCGGTATTTCGGAGGGATCGCCGCCGACAGAACTGGATGGTGCTGCAGGGCTTCCTCGTCCTGCGCTATGCCGCGGCAGACGTATTCGAGAGCGTTTCGGGTGTTGCGGACGAGGTGATTGCGGTGGCGCGGCGACGGCGCAAGTCGCTCGGCTGACGCTGTCCAACCACTAGGACGCCTACCAGGCGGGATACCGGCAGAATCGGCCGCAACCGGTTACAGAGCGTCCCCCAAGTAGGGTCTGCGGAATGGATCTGCTGCCGCTCGCTCCGTCCGGAACAACCCCTGTCCGGGCGCTGACGATCGCAGGAACCGACTCGGGTGGCGGCGCCGGCATCCAGGCCGACAGCCGCACGATGGCCATGTGCGGCGTACACGCATGCGTCGCCGTTGCCGCCGTGACCGTGCAGAACTCGCTCGGTGTCAGCGGGTTCCACGAGATCCCGCCGCAGATCGTGGCCGACCAGGTCCGCTCCGTGGTGAGCGATATCGGCGTGGGTGCCGCCAAGACCGGCATGCTCGCCTCCTCCGCGATCATCAATGCCGTCGCCGAGGTCTGCGACGAGGTTGGCATCGGCAAAGGCCACGCGATTCCGCTCGTGGTCGACCCCGTGTGCGCGTCGATGCACGGCGATCCGCTGCTGCACCCCGAGGCGCTCGACGCCGTGCGCAACACGCTGATCCCGCGTGCGACCGTGGTGACCCCCAATCTCGACGAAGTACGGCTCATCACCGGAATCGACGTGGTCGACGACGCCACCGCACGCCGCGCCGCCGAGACCCTCCACCAACTCGGCGCGCAGTGGGCTGTCGTAAAGGGCGGGCACCTGCGCAGTTCGACCGAGAGCACCGACCTGCTCTTCGACGGCAACGAGTTCCACGAGTTCACCGCACCGCGCATCGACACCGGCAACGATCACGGCGGTGGCGACACACTCGCCGCTGCCATCGCTTCCGCACTCGCACACGGGTATTCGGTCCCGGATGCGTTCGGGTTCGCGAAGGAATGGGTGACGCGCTGCCTCGCCGCCGCCTACGACCTCGGTGGTGGGCATGGGCCGGTGTCGCCACTGTGGCGACTGGAAGAGCCGAACTGACCCGTCATCTCCGCTGCCGCCGCCGCCCGCTCGAGCAACAGACTCCGCTCGTGCTTCGTCGGCGCTACCTCCGCCGCGGCCTCCAAAACTCTTGCGGCATCCCCAAACCGGCCCAGCTTCGTGAGCACGTCACCACGCACCGCGCCGAACAGGTGGAACCCGGCCATCCGCGGGTCCTCCCCCACCTCGTCGAGAGCGATCAGCGCGACTTCCGGACCGTCGGCGTGCAGGAGGGCGACTGCACGATTGAGCGCCACGACGGGCGACGGGGCCAGCTGACCGAGCGCGTCGTAGAGCGAAACGATTGCCTCCCAATCAGTTTCATCGAAGCTTTTGGCCCGCGAATGGCAGCCGGCGATTGCGGCCTGCACGGTGTACGGGCCGAGTGGGCGGCGCAGGGTGATCGCGCGGTCGAGCGCGGCGAGGCCGTGCCGGATCAGTGTGCGATCCCAGCGCGAGCGGTCCTGATCGGGTAACAGGATCGGTGCACCGTTCGCGTCCACGCGCGTGGCGAACCGGGAAGCATTGAGTTCCATCAGTGCGAGCAACCCATGCACCTCCGGCTGATTCGGCAGCAGACCGGCGAGGACGCGTCCGAGTCGCATCGCCTCCTCGGCAAGGTCGCGGCGCACCCACGCATCGCCCGAGGTGGCCGAGTAGCCCTCGTTGAACACGAGGTAGATCACCTCGAGCACCGCGGAAACCCGCTCGGGTAGTTCGTCGGGCTGTGGCACCTCGAACGGCACATGGGCCTCGGCAAGCGTGCGCTTGGCCCGAGAGATCCGCTGCCCGAGCGTCGTCGACGACACCAGGAAGGCCCGCGCGATCTCCTCGGTGCGCAGACCGGCCACCACTCGCAGGGTCAGTGCGACCCGTGCCTCGCGAGGCAGCACGGGGTGACATGCGGTGAAGATCAGTGCGAGCACGTCGTCCCGCAGCGCCGCTGCCGCCGGTTCCGGGTCCGGGTTTTGGGCGAGATCGCGCGCGATCTCCGCGTACCTCTCGTCCCGGGCATGCTCGCGGCGAATGCGGTCGATTGCCTTGAATTTGGCGGTCTTGGTCAGCCAGGCCCCCGGGTTCGCAGGAACGCCGCGCTCGGGCCACTGCTCGAGCGCGGCGAGGAACGCATCCTGCGCAACCTCTTCCGCCAGGCCGAGGTCACGAACCATCCGGGTGAGCGACGCGATGATCTGCGCCGACTCCATCCGCCAGATCGCCTCGATGGTGCGGGTGACGTCCGGCATGTCGTTGCCCGCTAGCTCGTCGGATGCTGTTCGCGAATTCGCTCGTTGAGCTGCTCTTCACGCTCGCGCAACTCGGGGGTGTACACATCGGGGTCGACGTCGTTCATGTCATAGATCGGCCGGATCTCGAGCAGCTGCCGACCGGTCGCATCTGCCGGAGGCGAAGGGCACCGCTTGGCCCACTCGATTGCCTCCTCGAGCGAGCTGACCTCCCAGAGCCAGTACCCCGCGATGATCTCCTTCGATTCGACGAACGGGCCGTCCACCACCGATGTGGTGCCGCCCTGCCACACGATCCGCGCACCGTCCGAGGTGGGCCGCAGACCCTCGCCGTCGAGCATGATGCCGGCGCTGACCAGCTGCTCGTTGTACGTGGTCATCTCGGCCATCATCGCCTCGGTCGGGGCGATCTTGTCCTCGTCGACGCCGTCTCCCTGAATCATCACCATTACGCGCATGACTGCCTCCTGATCGGTTCGCCGTGCGGCGGTCTTGCCGCCCGGTCACCAAACCTTCGAATGAGGTTGCCCGTTTTCGACCGACGCCGAAAAGAAACTTGCACCACCTGCGATCGGCCCCCATTTCCGCGGGTGAACGGATCGTTCACTGCGCTCAGCGGGGTGAACGGATCGTTCACTGCGTTGAACGCAACGGAACTTCCGTTCACACCTTGCGATCAGCCCCGCTCGCGAGCCACCGCTTCCCGCACGGCAGGGACCACCTCGGCCGCAAACTTACGGATCTGATCTAGATCGTCGCCCTCGGTCCCAAAGATGAAGGTGTCCATGCCGCCATCGACGACGAGTTCGGTCAGCTCGTCGATCCACTGCCCCACGGGACCGTTGAGGAACCCCTTGGAACCGGTGGTGGGGATCGAACCGAACACGTTGTACACGCGGCGGATCTCACTCGGCTCGCGCCCGGCAGCGGCGGCGCCGTCATCGATGCGCGCATGCCCGGCGGCCAGCTTCTCGGGCGGGAAGTAGCTCGCCGACGGCACCCAGCCATCCGCGTGGCGCCCGGTTTCGCTGAGCATGCGCGGGCCGAGCACGCCCCACCAGATCGGAACGCCGTGTTCCGGCGGTGGACCGGGGTGGATACCGGCGAGTTGGTAGACCTGGCCGTCGTATGTGACGGATCGCTCGGTCGACCAGATCGCACGAGCCACATCGGTGGCCTCGATGAGCGCGGTTGCCGCGTCGCCGGGCGATCGCCGCGGCCCGCCGAATCCCTCGATCGCATCCCAGAATCCGCCTGCCCCGAGGCCGAGGATGAACCGTCCACCGGACAGGATGTCGAGCGTCGCAGCGGTTTTCGCCATCACCGCGGGCGGGCGCAGCGGAAGGCACGCGACATCGGGGAACACACTGATCCGCTCGGTGCGCGCGAGCAGCGTGGTCATCAATGCGAACGCGTCGAGAAATCGGCGCTGATACGGGTGGTCCTGCACACCGATCAGGTCGAGTCCGGCGCCGTCTGCCACCTCGGCGACCTGCACAACGTGCCGCGCGGATTCGGCTGCGGGATTGGCGAACACCCCGAACCGTGGTTCATGTCCGTAATCGCCCACGATCGCCTCCGATCGGCTCGGCATTACCCCTCGAACCACCCTAACGAGCGCGTGCCGGTCTCAGGCCTGATCGCCGCGCAACCGCTCCCGATCCGCCCGCGCGGGCACCCCGTTCGGTCCGTCGATAGCGGCCGCATAGTGCGCGACCGCCTCTGCCACCGCCGCGGCCTCGATGGTGAGCACGTCCCGGTTCACGTTCGCGGCGGTATCCCCCGGCCCGTGATAGTTCGGGTCGTAGGGCTGCCCGGCGGTGCCGCCCCACAACTGCACCTCGGGCTCGGTCTTGTTTTCCTCCGCGCCGGTATCGGTGCCACCCACCGGGATTCCGTGGTTAAGGAACCCGCTGTAGTCCGAGCGCCCGTCGAGATCCGTCGCGCGCGGGTCGAACCCCCGGGACTGCAGGTACTCCGTCAACGTGCGCTCGATGGCCGCCGACCCCTCGGGTCCCGCGGGCTCACCGGCATGCTCGGAGTCATCACCGTCGTAGACGAAATGCCCGGCGTTGGGCGAGCCGAGCATGTCGAAGTTGAGGTACAGCGCGATATCGAGTCGCTGCTCGGGTTTCAGCGCATCCAGGTACTCGTACGACCCGAGCAACCCTTCCTCCTCGGCACCCCAGAATGCGAAGCGGACAGCGTTCGTCACCTGCGGCGAATCCCCGAGTTGCAGCGCCGTCTCGAGCACCGCCGCGGTACCGCTGCCGTTGTCGTTGATCCCGGGGCCTTCCCGGACGCTGTCGAGATGCGCGCCGACCAGCACCACGTTGTCGGTTGCGCCGGTTCGGGTCTGGGCGATCACGTTGCGCGTCGTGATGGCGCGGGAGCTCGCATCCACCAGCACCGTCACCGGGCCCGTTGTGCCCGCGACATCCGCGCCGGTGTTGTTGTCCACCACCAGGATCGGAATGGTGCCATCCGACGCCTCACCCAGCGTCGCGCCCGGAATCGGGCCGTCCTCGACATTGGCCACGATCACCGCAAGCGCGCCCTGGTCCGCCGCAATGCGGGCCTTGTCCGCGAATGGGCACACCCCGCGCGGGATCAGCACGATCGATCCCCGAGCGGACTTGCCGTCGTAATCCTCCGGCTCGCAACCGGGTCCGTCCTCGTCCGGCAGGGCCAGCAGTGGCGCGGTGATACCACCCGGTGGCGTGGCCGGTGAGTACTCGGCCACGTCCGAGCCGAGTTCGCGCTCATCCACCGTCAGCCGATGTGCCACGACGTCGTAGGTGTCGAAAGTGAACTCCGGCGTGTCGACGTCGAATCCGCGATCGCGCAGCGCGCCCGCGACGTAGTCGGCGCTCGCGTCATAGCCCGGCGTGCCGGCGGAACGATTGCCGCCGTGCTCGTCGGCGGCGCGCTGCAGGTGGTCCAGATGCGCGACGAGTGCGTCCGCGTCTATCGCACTTGCCAGGTCGCGCAGTGGTTGCGGCGGTCGGCTCGGTTCCTCACCGCCGCAACCGCACAACACCAGCACGAGTGCTGTCAGACCGGCGAGCGCGAACCGCATCGTCGTCAGGCGTCGCGCTTGTTCACCACGTAGGCCGCTGCCCCGAACACAACAGCGACGAATGCGACGAAGTACAGCAGTGCGCCCCACGGACCCCAGTGGAAATCGATGCCCTGATCCGAACCGAGGAACAGCTGCGCGTTGGTGAACGGCAGGAACGGCTGGACGGTCCTGCCGAACGAACCGAACAGCCCGAACAGGCTCTCGATCAACAACGGCCACAGCAGAAGCAACGCAATCGCGGCTGCGGACTGACGCAGCAGGGCACCCACGGCGATCGACAGGAACGCGCACAGGGCCGCGTAGACCGGAATGGCGTACATCTTGCGCCAATCGTCAGCGCTGGACAGCACCAACTCCGCGCTGCCGTCGCCACCCGCGATCGCCTTGGCCAGGTAGTAGGCCACAAAGGCGAGCACGAACGTCAGCACGGCACCGTAAACACCCGTCAGAAGACCCTTGGCGACAAGCACTTTCGCGCGAGAAGGCATCGCCTGGAAGGTCGTGCGGATGACGCCGAAGCGGTACTCACTGGTGACGGTGAGTGCCGCGAGGATCATCAACACCAGCACGCCGAAACCGCTCACCCCGCCTGCCGCGACATCGACGGTCAGCCCCGGAAAGCCCTCGGCATTCTCGGGATCCGCGGCCGCCTGCTTGCCGACCCAGCCCATCAGTGCACCGAAGCCGAGCCCGATCGCGATGATGATGACGGTGCACCACCACGGCGAGCGCACCGAGGTTAACTTGATTCGTTCGGCCGTCAATACGCTGATCACAGCGTTCCTCCCATGACCTCGTCGAGCCCCTGGCCGTGGTACTGAACCTCACCGCCGGTCAGTTTCATGAATGCGTCCTCGAGCGAGCCGCGTTGCGCGGCAAGCTCGAACAGCGTGATGCCGTTGTCGGCGGCGAGCTGACCCACCGCGTCGGTGGTCGAGCCGGTCACCAGTAGCGCACCGGCCGCTCCGTCGTCGCGCACCTGCACGCCGTTTGTGCTCAGCGCGCTGCGGAGCTGGTCGAGCTGGGGGCTGCGCACGCGAACCGTCGACTCGGAGGACCGGTCGATGAACTCCTGCACGGTCGACTCGGAGATGAGCTTGCCCCGGCCGATCACGACCAGGTGGGCTGCCGTCTGCGCCATCTCGGCGAGCAGGTGGCTCGACACGAGCACGGTGCGTCCCTCGGCAGCGAGACGCTGCATGAAGCGCCGGATCCAGGCGATGCCCTCGGGATCGAGTCCGTTGACCGGCTCGTCGAACATCAGCACAGGCGGGTCGCCGAGCAACGCGGCAGCGAGCCCGAGCCGCTGGCTCATGCCGAGCGAGAAGCCGCCAGCCTTCTTGCCTGCCACCTCGGTGAGCCCGACCAGATTGAGCACCTCGTCAACGCGGCTCTTCGCGATGCCGTTCGAGGCGGCCATCCACTGCAGGTGCGCCCGCGCCGAACGGTTCGGGTGTACCCACTTGGCGTCGAGCAGGGCGCCCACGCTGCGCAGCGGATGCTCGAGATCCGCGTAGCGCTTGCCAAGGATCAGCGCCTCACCCGACGTCGGGCGGTCCAGCCCGAGGATCATGCGCATCGTGGTGGACTTGCCTGCGCCATTCGGGCCGAGGAAGCCGGTCACCTGCCCGGGCGGCACGGTGAAGCTCAGATCCTCGACCGCCTTGGTGGCGCCGAAGTGTTTGGTCAGACCCCTGACTTCGATCATGGGCTCCACCGTATAGGCGCGCGGAAAGTGCCGGTCGGGGGCAGCCCCGCCCTCGCGCGAGAGTTCGTCAGTCGAGCGACGGCGACGAGGCCTGGGCCCAGAACCGCTTCGGGATACGCCCGGCGCGGCGAGCGCGATGCCCGGCGCGGACGGCGTCCGCCATCGCGGCGGCCATCAGCTCGGGCTGGCGCGCGCGGGTTACCGCAGTCGCGAGCAGCACCGCGTCACAGCCGAGTTCCATCGCGAGCGTGGCATCGCTGGCGGTCCCGATGCCTGCGTCGAGGATTACCGGAACCCCGGCACCGTCAACGATCATCTCGATGTTGTGCGGGTTCGCGATCCCTAGCCCGGTACCGATCGGTGAGCCGAGCGGCATGACGGCCGCGCACCCGACATCCTCGAGCCGCTTGGCCAGAATCGGGTCGTCCGTGGTGTACGGCAGCACGGTGAACCCGTCGTCGACCAACTGCTCCGCAGCGGCGACGAGCTCGATCGCGTCGGGAAGCAGCGTGCGCTCGTCGGCGATCACCTCGAGCTTCACCCAGTCGGTCTCCAGTGCCTCGCGCGCGAGCTGCGCGGTGAGCACCGCGTCGGCAGCGCCGCGGCAGCCGGCGGTGTTCGGCAGCGGAGCGATCTCTAGCCGCTTGAGCAGATCCAGCACGCCCGTGCCGCCCGCGGCGTCGACCCGGCGCATCGCCACGGTCGTCAGCTCGGTGCCGGACGCGACCAGCGCGTGTTCGAGTACGGCCAGGTTTTCCGCACCGCCGGTGCCCATGATCAGCCGCGAGCCAAAGCTGCGGCCCGCGATGACGAGCGGTTCGTCGTGCACGCTGACCTCAGCCACCCTGCACCGCCGTGAGCACCTCGATCTCCCAACCACGGCCTACGGGCTCGTCCCAGCGGGACTTCGGGAACACCGCGCCATCAACTGCGAGCGCGATCCCCTTGCACGGCAGGTTCAGCCGGTCGAGCAGCTCGCGCACCGTCAACTCTGCGTCGAAGTAGTGCTCAGCTCCGTTGACGGTGATGCCGATTTGGCTCATCGCTTCCCTCCGGCAAATCGATCGTGTCGTGCGTGTTTTGCTTCGGCGAGATGCTCGCCGCCGAGTTCGGCGAGCACCGCGTCCACGGTCAGCGGGGTGGTGAGCATCCCGTTGCGGCCGTGCCCGGTGGCGACCACAACGCGGTCGCTCACCCGGCCGATCAGCGGCAGGTTGTCCGGGGTCATCGGCCGCAGACCGGCGATCGCCTCGTGCAGTTCGTACTCGCCGATGCCGGGGACAAGTGCCTCCGCGTCCGCGATCAGGTCGCGCACCCCGGCGACGGTGACCGCGGTGTCGGCAGCCTCGTACTGCGTGGCACCGATGACGATCCCGTCCTCACGGGGCACCAGGTACAGCGGCCTGCCGTGCACGCGCGCACGAACCACCTTCTCCGGCGGCGGCGCGACGCCCGGGCGTGCGCGCAGACGCAGGATCTCGCCCTTCACCGGGCGCACCGGCAGCCCGGCCCACAGCTTGGGCGAGCCGTGTCCCGCCGCGACGACGATCTGATCGGACCGCAGCGAACTGAGGCTGGTCACTTCCTCTGCGACGAACGTGACACCGGCGGCCACCGCAGCGGCACGCAGGGCGCCGACGAGCGCGCGGTTGTCGATGGCGAGTTCGTTGGGCGCGAACAACCCGAGGCGAGCACCGCGGCTGAGTGCCGGCTCGATCTCGCGCACTCCGGCCCGGTCCAGCAGCCACATGTCGAAGCCTTGCCTGCCCACCCATTCCGCGATGGTGCGCAGGTCGGCGGCGTCCGCGGTGTCGAGCGCGACGGTCAGCACACCCTCGGCGGCGAAGACGGAAATGCCGGTGACAGTCTCGAGTCGGCGGGCGAACTCGGGCCAGCGGGCCAGCGACGCGGCGCCGAATTCGAGCGCCTGTTCCTCGCCGGGCCAGCCTTCCGAGAGTGGCGCAAGCATGCCGCCGGCCACCCACGAGGCACCACGGCCCAGATCGGGGTCGTACAGGGTGACCGACCAACCGGCCTCGGCGGCGCGCCAAGCGATCCCGAGCCCGACGACGCCACCGCCGACGATCCCGAGATTGCGCATCGATTCCACCTTTACTCCCCGCGCCGGCATGATCCGGATCAGGTCCTGACGGTCGGGGCTTCCGCCCCCTCTCAGCCCCACTCGACGCAATCACCGAAACGCTCATTCGCGTCATCGAGCGCCGCTGCGGGACTCCCGTGTTGTCCTCCCACGGTAGCCGCTAACGTCGAGACCGTGCATTCCACCCGGTTCACGCCGCGCGACCGCCTTGCCAGCGCGCGCCTGTATCTCTGTACCGACGCTCGCCGTGAACGTGGCGACCTCGCCCAGTTCGTCGATGCCGCACTCGCGGGTGGCGTGGACATCGTCCAGCTGCGTGACAAGGGATCCGCAGGCGAGAAGAAGTTCGGCCCGCTCGACACCGGCGCCGAGCTCGGCGCACTTGCCGAGCTGCGCGCCGTGACCCGGCGGCACGGTGCCCTGCTGTCGGTGAACGACCGGGCCGACATCGCGCTCGCGGCTTCCGCCGACGTCCTGCACCTCGGCCAGGACGACCTCCCGGTGCACTATGCCCGCAAGATCCTGGGCGACGACATCGTCATCGGCCGGTCGACGCACAGTCGCGCGCAAGCCGGGCTCGCCGCGGTGGAGGAGCACACCGACTACTTCTGCACCGGGCCGGTCTGGGCGACGCCCACCAAGCCGGGTCGGGCCGCCGCGGGAATCGAACTGGTCCGCTCCACCGCCGACGCGTCACCCCACCGGCCGTGGTTCGCCATCGGCGGTATCGACGCCGGCAACGTAACCGAAGTGCTCGCCGCCGGTGCCAGCCGGATCGTCGTCGTCCGGGCAATTACCGAGGCCGAGGACCCCGAGCGCGCGGCGCGGGAACTCAAGGACGCGATCACGTCGTACGGCGCACAATGACCGCATGAGCAGCAACCTGCGAGGCAAGGTCGTTTTCGTCACGGGTGGAGCTCGCGGGATCGGCGCCGCGACCGCGCGTGCGCTGGTCCGGGAGGGCGCGTCGGTGATCCTCGTCGATCTCGACGAGGAACCACTGCGCGCAGTCGCGAACGAACTCGGTGACAACGCGCTAGGTGTGGTCGCGGACGTATCCGACCTGGATGCGATGACCAAGGCCGCTTCGTCGGGCATCGAGCGCTTCGGCGGCATCGATCTGGTGCTCGCGAATGCCGGTATCGCCAGCTACGGCAGCGTCGCGCAGGTCGATCCGCAGATGTTCAAACGCGTCATCGACGTCAACATCCTGGGCGCTTTCCACACCGTCCGCGCCACCCTGCCGTCAGTCACCGAGCGCAAGGGGTACTACCTCATCGTGTCCTCGCTCGCCGCATTCGCGGCGGCACCGGGAATGGCGTCCTACGACGCCAGCAAGGCCGGTGTCGAGCATTTCGCCAACGCGCTGCGAGGCGAGATGGCCGAGCACGGCGTCGGTGTCGGGTCCGCACACATGTCCTGGATCGACACCCCGCTCGTTCAGGACGCGAAATCGGATCTGCCCTCGTTCCAGGAGATGCTCGCCAAGCTGCCCGGCCCACTGGGCAAGACTGCGCCCGTGCAGGACTGCGTCGACGCGTTCGTCGCCGGGCTCGCCGAACGCAAGCGCCGCGTGTACGTCCCGCGCTGGGTCGGGGTTATTGGCTGGCTGCGCATGCTGCTCACCACCGGCCCGCTCGAGCGCAGTACCTTGAAGCGCTCGCCGGGCGTAGTCGACCAAATGGATGCCGAGGTCGTGCAACTCGGTCGCTACACCAGCGCTCGGAACGAACGCATGAGCGGCCATTGATCGACGGGAGAACAAGCGTGACCGACCACGTGGATGTGCTGATCATCGGAGCCGGACTGTCCGGTATCGGCGCCGCGTGCCACATCCGGACAGCGTTCCCGAACCGCACGTTCATGCTGCTGGAAAGCCGCGGCGCGATGGGCGGCACGTGGGATCTGTTCCGCTATCCAGGCATCCGCTCGGACTCGGACATGTACACGCTCGGTTACCGGTTCCGGCCGTGGACCGGCGAGGAGGCCATCGCCGATGGCGCGTCGATTCTCGAGTACGTCCGCGACACCGCGCACGAGTACGACGTCGACGAGCACATCCGCTTCCATCACCGTGCGGTCCGGATGGAATGGTCGAGTGCGAATTCGCAGTGGACGGTGACGGTGCATCGCACCGATACCGACGAGACGCTGCAGATCACCGCGAACTTCGTGATGGCGAGCACCGGTTACTACCGCTACGACGAGGGCTACACGCCCGACTTTCCGGGCATCGATTCCTTCGCCGGCGAGGTCGTGCACCCGCAGCATTGGCCTGCGGACCTGGACTACGCGGACAAGCGGGTGGTGATCATCGGCAGCGGCGCAACCGCGGTGACGCTCGCGCCGAATATGGCGGAGGAAGCGGAGCATGTGACCGTGCTGCAGCGCTCGCCTTCCTACATCCTGTCGCTGCCCGGCAAGGATCCACTCGCGCAGCGACTGCGCGGCAAGGTTTCCGAGAAGGTCGCCTATCAGGTGATCCGCGCCAAGAACGTGCTCACCTCGACCGCGCTGTATCAACTGTGCCAGCGCTACCCGACGATGATGCGCGGGCGCATCCGGGCGCTCCAGCAGCGGTGGCTCCCGCCCGGGTACGACATCGATACGCACTTCAACCCGCGCTACAACCCGTGGGACCAGCGGCTGTGCCTGGCTCCGGGCGGCGACATTTTCCGAGCGATCCGCAAGGGCACGGTGACGTTCGAGACCGACACCATCAACTCCTTCACCGAGTCGGGCATCACGCTCACGTCGGGTAAGGAACTCCAGGCCGATGTCGTCATCACCGCTACCGGCCTCAACCTGCTGGTCTTCGGTGGCATCACGATCTCGGTCGACGGCCGCGACGTTGACCTCAACCAGACGATGGCGTACCGCGCGATGATGCTGTCCGGCATCCCGAACTTCAGCTTCATCGTCGGATACACGAACGCCTCGTGGACGCTCAAGGCCGACCTGGTGTGCGAGTACACCTGCCGCCTGCTGGCGCATATGGACGAGCAGGGTTTCAGCTGGGCCGCGCCACAACGCGACCCATCGGTCGAGGAAGTGCCCTTCATGGACTTCAGCGCCGGGTACGTGCTGCGCTCGATGGACGAGTTCCCGAAGCAGGGCACGCGCGCGCCGTGGAAGCTGCGGATGAACTACATGCGCGACATCCTGTCGCTGCGGCACGGCAAGATCGGGACCGCGATGGCGTTCGGCCGGACTGACGTGGTGCCGCTCTCCGCAGGGACCGGATCGCGGACACCACGTCGACAGACCGGGTAATTACGAGCCGACGACCTGTGGAAGGTCTTCGAGTTCGCCGATGAGCGCATCGCCCGCCGCGTCACGTCGGATGCTCGCGCCGAGGCGGCCGGCCGACGCCCGGTATGCATCGCCGGTCACGACTTTCTGCACAGCTGCGGCGATCTTCTTCGGTGCTGCCTTGCGCGCCAACATGACTCCCGCGCCGCGGGTGGTCACGCGAACGGCATTGTCAGCCTGATCGCGGCCATGCGGCAGGATCACCAGCGGCACACCGGCGGCGAGCGCGCGGACCACCGTGCCATGCCCGCCGTGGGTGATAACCGCGGCGGCCTGGGTGAGAATCTGCGAATGTGGTGCTGCCGCAACGACAGTGACGTTGTCCGGTGCGGTGATGGTCGCCGGATCCAGCGCCGGTCCGGTGGTGACCACCGCACGGACCGGTAGCGTCGCGAGCCCGTCGACGATGCGCTGCAGTGTCGCGGCCTGGTCCTGGAAGGTCGAGGACAGCGAGACGAGAACGAGCGGGTCATCGCCGTCCGGCGCCGACCAGGGTTCGGTCGCGGCCCACGCCGGATCATCGAGCACCGCACCGACGTAGCGCACGTTGGCGGGCGGTTCGGTGGTGAAGTCGAACTCGGGCGAGGTGAGCACGAGATGGCGTCGGGCACCGCGAATGTGGTCGAAGAAGGCGTCGACGGGGGCGAGACCGAGCGAGGTGCGCAACGCGTTGATCCCCTCGACGCCCTTGGCCCACTGCCTGCCGACGACGGCGTTGATAGTGGTGTCGCGCAGTCGGCCGAGTGGTCCGCGTGCCGGCTTCAACCCGAGGCCAATCGGCGGTTGGCCGGTCGCCGGCAGGAGGTAGATGTTGGGGAGCAGCACGTCGAACGGGAGCCCCGCGGCCTCGGCGGCGGCCATCGCACCCATCGCGAACATCGAGCACACCACGAGGTCCGGTTCGATCTCGGCGATCGCGGTCGCAGTGTCCTGGGCGTATGCCGGTGCCGGACCAACGAATTGGAGGTCGAGCAACAGGGCGAACATTTGCAGCGGATTTGTGCACTCCCAGTCGCGGTACGGGTCGTCCTCGGGGAGACGGCTCGCACGGTTGGTGGCGTGCGTCCATGGCCGGAAGGTCGCGCCCGTCGCGTCGACGTCGGCGCGCATCGAATCCTCGGCGAGCACCACAACCCGGTGCCCGCGTTCGTGGAGCAGGCGTGCGACGGCGAGTTCGGGTGGCACGGTGCCGCCGCCGTCGACCAGCGCAAAAAGGTATGTGTTCATTTCACTGTCCTTTCAGAACGCCGGCCACCAGGTCGACGATTGTGGATTCGGTTTCGGAACGGCTTAGCTTCAGGTCGCGGCGCAACAGCTTCCAGACGTAAACGTCGGTCGCGGCATGCAGGGCGCCGATGGCGTGGCGGCGCGCGGTCGCCTCGGTGGGCAGTCGGTCACCGAACATGTCGACGATCCACTGCTGATGACCGACCCGAGCGCCGTCGAGCACCTGCGCGAGCTCGGGAATCCGGTCGGCGGAGGCAGCCCACCGGAAGTTGGCGTCGCCCATCCGCTCGTAGTCGGAGACCAGCGCATGTACCGCGGCCTCGATGTCACCGGGTTGGGCGTAACGCACCGAGGTGGTCTGTGCGCCGATCAATTCGGCGACGGCTAGCACCACGCCGAGCTTTGACTCGAAGTGGTTGAGCACCGTCTGGTGCGACACCCCGGCGGCGCGGGCGATGCCGGCGAGAGTGACTTCCTCGTAGGTGTTCTCGAGAAAAAGCTCGCTCGCGGTCTGCGTGATCCGCTCCCGGGTGGCGATCTTGCTGTCGGCCCGGGTGGTCTGCGTGTAGCTGCGTGTCGTTTTCATTTGACTGACACTCAAACACTAATTTGAGCACCAGTCAAGCGAAATGTTTCGACGGCTGTTCCCCCATCACCAAACGTGGGTTGTCGATACGGTCACCGCGCACGTTTCAGGGCCAGCGCGCAGGCCTGGGCGTGCGCGATCACAGGAAACGGTGCGCGGCGAAGCACCCCCGCTGGAACTGCGCGGCGAAGCCCCAGCGAACGGCGCACTGCTGGACAGCGCCGATCCCCGGGCTCATCGCGCACACTTTGCAGTCACCGCGCACGCCTGGGCGTGCGCGGTGGGGCCAAAAGGTGCGCGGCGAAGGCTCGCGCCGCGAGACTCAGCTCGCGAACATCTCCTCGACGGAGAGGGTGAAGACGTCACCGACGAGCCCGGCGGCGCTGGCTCCGGCAGTAATCACGGCGGTGATCTGCGCAGACTCTGCATGCAGGGATTCGGATAGTTCGAGGGCAAGCAGCCAGGCAAATCCCTCGCCGGGCAGGGCGACAGTCCGGGGCAGCGCAGCCTCGAGCACCGCGACGTCCGCGATGCCGTCGAGCACAACGCGCGCCGACGTGGTGCGCAGCGACGGCCAGGCCAGTTCGAAGCCCGGGTGCAACGGCAGCGTGTCGACGTCGTCCTCGGGCACCCAGCGCAGCTCGGCGCTTTCCATGTTCAGGCTCGTGGCCAGCGGCTCCGCCGTGTCGGCGATGACGGTGGTGTACGTCCAGCCGCCCTGCGCGCGAGCGGTGACGACCTCGGCACGGACCCGGATCAGACTCTGATCGATCCCGGCTTCCTCCCACGCCTCGCGTACCGCGGCGTGCTCCGTGGTCTCGTGGCTGTCCCGGGCCCCGCCGGGCAACGCCCAGGTGCCGCCTTGATGGCTCCACACCGCGCGATGCTGTAGCAAAACCCCAGGACGCCCGTCATCGAGCGGGGCACGCAGCAGTAGCCCCGCGGCACCGTGCTTTCCCCAGTTCCGGGTGCCGTCCGGACTGAACCACCAGCCGTCGCCGTCTCCGCGCATGGTGTCGATCCACCTGTTCGTCGTTGCGCCGTTTCACATCGGCGTCACTTATCGCCTCCGACGCACTGTATTCGCTGTCCGCGCGTACGAGAATGGTTAGTGTCGGGGACGATGCGGCTTGCCGCACGGCGAGCCCTGTCCGTCGGAGGTGAACTTGGCTGCGCCTGCGGAGGCACGTCCAATAGGCCCGACCCTGGACAACCTCACGCCCCGGGCGGCCGCGGCGCTGGTTCGTCAGCACCTCGATCCGGCCGATACCAGGGAGTTTCTCCGATCTTCACCGGCAAAACTGGCCGGTGTCGGGATCATCGCGATGGTCCTGTGCGTCATCGCCGGGGTGGTGACAGCGTTGACCGCGGCGGAGCGCAGCGCCGGGCTCGACGAGATGCTCACCGAGACCGAGCCCTTCTCGGTTTCCGCGCAGCAGCTCTACAGCGCGCTGTCTGTTGCCGATGCCGCTGCAAGCACCGCCTTCATCTCGGGCGGCATCGAACCACCGGCGGTGCGCGCGGCGTATCTGCAGGCGCTCGGGTCCGCGGCCGCGTCGACCACTGGCAGCGCAGCCGGAGATGAGCCGCCCGGCAGTCCGGCGCGCGTCGAGCTCTCCTCGATCGCGGCGCAGCTCCCCACCTACGCCGGACTGGTGGAGACCGCGCGCGCCGACAACCGGATCGGGCTACCCGTCGGCGCGTCCTATCTCGGCGAGGCATCGCACCTGATGCAGGCCACGGTGCTGCCGCTGGCCGAGCAGCTGTACGAGCAACGGTCCGAAGCGGTCGAGGAAACGCTGAACCGGTTCGATCAGCCTCCGTGGCTGGCCCTGACCCTGCTCGCGCTGTCGCTGATCACGCTCGCCTTCGCGCAGTTCTATCTGCTCCGGCGATGGCGGCGGGTGTTCAATCCGGGGCTCGTGGTGGCCTCGCTCGCCATGCTGATCATGGTGCTGTGGGTAGGACTGGCAACGTCGCTCGCGGCCGCGGACACCCACGAAGCGCTCGACGACGGCGCCATCCCGACCGACATGCTCACAAGCGCACGCATCTACGCCCAGCAAGCTCGGTCGGCTGAGACACTGAAACTCTCCCGCCGCGATACCAGCGGCCAATACGACCAGGCCTTCGACCAGAAGATCGACGCGCTGCGCGGGGTCCTCGCCAACTACCCGTCGGATGCCAGCGGAAGCGGGATTCTCTCCGATGCGCGGCAGCAGATCGATGCGTGGGTGGCCGCGCACAACCGGATGAATGACGCCTTCGCCCGCACCGATTACTCGACTGCCGTCGCGATCGCCGTCGGCCCCGGAGACGACGACTCGATGGCCCATTTCGAGGCGCTCGACGACGATCTCGAACAGGGCATCGCGGAGACGCGCGACGAACTGCGTGCGGATACCTCCCGCGCCGCGCGCGCGCTCCAGGGTGTCGTGCCAGGTGCGTTCGGGCTCGCCGCGATCGCCGTGCTATGTGTCGTAGTCGGAATGATCCCTCGACTGAGGGAATACCGATGACCCATCGGCTGGGAATACCGATGACCCATCGGCTGGGAGTACCGATGAACCGCCGGGGATTCGCGGCGGGGACGCTGATTGTGCTCGCACTGCTGGTGGGCTGCGGCAACTACGAACCACCGCCGGTTCCCGGCACTGATTCGACGTCGTTCGGTCCACCCCTGCCGCCGGATGCAACCGCGATTCCTGCGGGGGTACCAACCACCGATGCCGCGGGGCCCAATTGCGATGACCCGACAGCGAGCCTGCGCCCGGTACCCAACCCTGAGGATCGCGTGGGACCGACGATCGATGCGATCCGTGCGCGCGGACGGCTGCTGGTCGGCTTGGACACCGGCAGCAACCTGTTCAGCTTCCGTGACCCGCAGACCGGCACGATCCAGGGTTTCGACGTCGATATTGCGCGGGAGATCGCGCGCGACCTGCTCGGCGACCCGAACCTGATCGAGTTCCGGATGCTCGGCTCCGCGGAACGCGAGAAAGCCTTGCAGGACAACACGGTTGACATCGTGGCGAAGACAATGACGATCACGTGCGCCCGCCGCCAGAAGATCGATTTCTCCAGCGTCTACTTCGAAGCCAGCCAACGGATTCTGGCCCTCGACGACTCTGGCATCGCCGGGATCGCAGACCTCGCGGGGCGCCGGGTGTGCGTCGTCAACGGCACCACATCGATGCAACACATCCAGCAGATCCAGCCTGCGGCCGACCTGCTCACCGTCACGAACTGGGCGGATTGCCTGCTCGCACTGCAGCAGGGACAGGTCGACGCAATCAGCACCGACGATTCGATCCTGGCCGGGCTCGCGGTACAGGACCCGTACACGCGCGTGGTCGGCGATCCCATCAGCGCCGAGCCTTACGGGATTGGAATTGCCCAGAACAAAACCGATCTGGTCCGCTCCGTCAACGCCACATTGGATCGCATCCGGGCCGACGGGACCTGGATTTCGCTCTACGATCGGTGGTTGACGGTCCTCGGGCCTTCGCCCGGACCGCCCGCGCCGACCTATCAGGATTGAGGGGCGATGGCGGACCAGGATTCGGCGGATATCGGCACACAGCGTGTCGATTCGACTACCGATGTCGGCACACAGCGTGTCGATCCGACTACCGATGTCGGCACACAGCGTGTCGATCCGACGCACGTACCTACTCCGCCCGACCCCGACACCGGACCACACGGATCGGGACGCAGCAGCAGGCCCACCCGGCACACCGCTCGCCGGCTCGGCAGCGGACTCGTCCCGGTTCCCGATGTCGAACTGCCGGTGGACCCCAAGGACGCGGTACTGGCAAACCCGATCGTGGAGGAGTCCCGCCGGTTCTGCTGGAAATGCGGCAAGCCGGTCGGCCGCGCGGGCGCCGGGCTTCCCGCGATTGTGGAGGGCACCTGCCCGAACTGCGGCGCGCCCTTCGATTTTCGTCCGATACTGCAACCGGGTGACATGGTGGCCGGGCAGTACGAGGTACAGGGCTGCGTTGCCCACGGCGGCCTGGGCTGGATCTATCTGGCGATCGACCGCAACGTCAGCGACCGTTGGGTCGTGCTGAAGGGCTTGTTGCACTTCGGTGATGCAGATGCGCAGGCCGTCGCCGTCGCCGAACGCAAGTTCCTCGCCGAGGTTTCGCATCCCGGCATCGTGAAGATCCACAACTTCGTCGAGCACACGACTGCCAATGGCCAGAGCCAGGGTTACATCGTGATGGAGTACGTCGGCGGCCGGTCGCTCGAGGAGGTGCTCGAGACACACAAACGGCCCGAACGGATTCCGGTCGCCGAGGCGATCGCCTACATCATCGAGATCCTGCCGGCGATGGAGTACCTGCACTCGATCGACTTGGCCTACAACGACCTCAAGCCCGACAACATCATGCTTACCGAGGATCAGCTCGAACTGATCGACCTGGGCGCGGTCGCCACCTTCGAGTCGTACGGAAACCTTTACGGCACACCGGGTTATCAGGCACCGGAGATCGTGCACACCGGCCCCACTGTCGCGACCGAGATCTTCAGCGTTGGACGCACCCTCGCGGTGATGACCATCGATATGCCGAAGCACAAGGGCCGTTACGCGCCCGGGATCCCGAGTCCCGAGGATGCGCCGATTCTGTCGCGTTACCCGTCGTTCCACCGGTTGCTGTTGCGCGCCACGAACGATCATCCGGATCGCCGGTTCACCTCGGCGATCATGCTCCGGCAACAACTGACCGCAGTGCTGCGCGAGATCCTCGCGCAGGACACCGGCGACGAACGGCCCTGGCTGTCCAGCTCGTTCCGGCCGGCCCGAGCGAGTTTCGGTACCGACGAATCGATTTCGCAGACCGATGCCTTCGCTGACGGCCTGCCGCGCGACAACAAGCTGCGTGCGACGACGGTGGCTCGGGCGCTGCCGCTCCCCCTGCTCGATCCCGGCGACTCGTGCAGTCCGATGATCGCGGCGACCGTGCGCGACGACCCCCAACTCAGCCTCGACTCGCTGCGCCGAGTTCATGCCGAGGTGCGCGAGGGAAAGATCACCGCGCCGCCCAATTTCGATTTCGAGGTGTTGCTCGCGGAGGTGGAGGCACTTCTCGATCTCGGCAAGACCGAAACCGCGGGCCGTTTGCTGGATGGCCTGGACAGCACTGCCTGGCGAATCGACTGGTACCGCGCGCTGATCGCGCTTATCGAGGAGCGTCCGGAGGACGCATTCGCCAGCTTCGATGCGGTCCTCGACGCGCTGCCCGGCGAGATCGCACCAAAACTTGCGCTCGCCGCTACTGCGGATCTGATTCTGCAACATCGGCTTTCGCCGGACCGGAAGCACTGGCGCGGCGAGGCCGAGCACTACTACCGCTCGGTGTGGCGGACCGATCATGGCGCGGTGAGCGCGGCGTTCGGCCTGGCCCGCCAGCTCGCGGCCCAGCACAAGGTGACCGAGGCTGTGGAAGTACTCGACGAGGTTCCGCCCACCTCACGCAACTACACGATCGCCCGGATGACGAGCGTGCTGGTGATCCTCACAGGCCGGCCAACGAACGATCTGACTGAGAGCGATCTGCGCGAGGCTGCGACGCGGGTGCGAATGCTGCCGCCGACCGAGAGCCGTTCGATCCAGCTCCAGACAGTGGTGCTCGGCTCGGCACTGATGTGGATGCGCGCGGGTCACCGACCGAAAAGCGATGCGCCCCTACTCGACTGCCCGTTCACACCGCGTGGACTCAGCTACGGCGCGGAGTCCGGGGTACGCATAATGGCGCGGGGGGCGCCGCACCGCAAACACCGCTATGCCCTCATCGATCTGGCGAATAGCATTCGACCGATCAGCTGGCTCTGACCTTTCGCAGGGCAAGCACCGACCCGCCGTCAAGAAATCGAGTCCGGGCGTAGGCCGGTTACCCCATCCACACCTGCCCGTCTGCTTCGTCCGGCTGACGCATGCAGCACCCGAGACCTCAGAGTATTGCCAAATTTCGCACAGACTCCCGAGTGGAAAGCGGTGCCAGACTACGCATCGCCGGTGATCAAGTACAGCACCGACGCCACGAATAGCGAAAGAAGGGGCTACTCATGAATCCGCTCATTCACGACGTCAGGTTCCATCATCATCATCATCACCACCACCACCCGCTTCTCGCCCTCCTAGCACTCCTGGCCTTCGGGTCGTAATAATCCACACCAGCTCAACTGACGAGAGCACTTGATTCCTCTGCCCGGGTCGCTGCTGCGGCCCGGGCAGACGCATCTGCGCGCCGACGCTATGACGGCCCCGGATTTCTGACTAGGCGCAGCGCGGCGCGCGCGATGGCGAGTTCCTCGTTGGTCGGGACAACAAATACGATAACCGGGCTGGCGACGGGCGAAATAACTCTGGCTACTTTGCTTTTCGCATTGTTCCGAGCCTCGTCAACGCTGATGCCATAGCCTTCCAGACCGGCCAGGGCTGCGGCGCGCACAACCGCATCGTTCTCGCCGACTCCGGCCGTGAAGGTGATCGTGTCCACCCTGCCGAGTTCCACCATGTACGCACCGATATAGCGGCGCAGTCGGTGGATGTAGACGTCGAACGCGAGTTTGGCGGCAACGTCGCCGAGCTCGACCAGTTCGCCGAGTTCCCGGAAGTCGTTGACCCCGCTCAGTCCTTTGATACCTGAGTTGCGGTTCAGGAGGTCGTCGACAGAGTCGGTGTCCATACTGGCGACCCGCTGGAGGTAGCCGAATATCGCTGGGTCGATATCGCCGGACCGGGTACCCATCACCAGGCCTTCGAGCGGCGTCAGCCCCATCGTCGTGTCGACAGCGCGCCCACCACGGATTGCCGACGCGGATGCGCCGTTGCCGAGGTGCAGCACGATCTGGTTGAGCTCGGCTGGATCCTTGCCGAGGATCTCCGCTACGCGGCCGGACACGAACTCGTGCGACGTCCCGTGGAACCCATAGCGCCGGATGCCATGCTCGCGCGCGACTTTCGCGTCGATCGCGTAGGTGCGTGCGGCCGCTGGCAGGCCGTTGAAGAATGCGGTGTCGAATACCGCCACCTGCGGCACGTCCGGCAGGAGTTCCCGCGCACTCTCGATTCCAGCGGCATTCGCAGGCATGTGCAGCGGCGCAAGCTCACGGAGGCGGTGGATTTCGGCGAGCACGTCGTCATCGATCAGCGTCGGGGCATTGAACTCCTCGCCGCCGTGTACCACGCGATGCCCGACGGCCCCGACACCTGCGGAAGCGAGGTCCTGCCCTGTCTCGGCGAACAGGTCGAATACCTGACGCAGGCCCTCGGTGTGGTCGGCGATCCTGCCCCGGCGCTCGACAGTGCGCTCGCCGACCTTGTGGCGGATGTGCCCCTCGGGTTCTCCGATTCGCTCCACCAGTCCGCTGGCAACCGCATCGCCACCGACAGGATCCACGAGCTGATATTTGATCGAGGACGACCCCGAGTTGATGACCAGGACCAGCGTCGCGGTCATGCGTGTTCCTCCGCCATCCCCTGTGCCTGAATCGCGGTGATGGCCACCGTATTGACGATGTCGGTGACGAGCGCCCCGCGCGATAGGTCGTTGACAGGTTTGCGCAGGCCCTGCAGCACCGGACCCACCGCGACCGCGCCGGCGCTGCGCTGTACCGCCTTGTAGGTGTTATTGCCGGTGTTCAGGTCCGGGAAGATGAATACGGTTGCCTGCCCCGCGACGGGCGATCCAGGCAACTTGGTGCTGGCGACGCTGGGTTCGATGGCGGCATCGTACTGGATCGGGCCCTCTACGAGCAGGTCCGCACGACGCTTGTGCACGAGTGCGGTTGCAGCGCGGACCTTGTCGACATCGGCACCCGTACCCGATTCACCTGTCGAGTACGACAGCATCGCAATGCGCGGCTCGATACCGAACTGGGCCGCGGTAGCCGCCGAGGAGATGGCGATATCGGCCAATTGCTGTGACGTCGGATCCGGCACGACCGCGCAGTCGCCGTAGACCAGTACCCGATCGGCAAGGCACATCAGGAACACGCTCGACACCGTCGATACCCCGGTCTGGGTTTTGATGATCTCGAACGACGGCCGGATGGTGTGCGCAGTGGTGTGCGCTGCGCCGGAAACCATGCCATCCGCGATCCCGAGGTGCACCATCATCGTGCCGAAATACGATATATCCGTGACGAATTCGTGCGCCCGCTCTTCGGTCATGCCCTTGTGCGCGCGCAGCCGGGTGTATTCGCGGGCGAACTCATCGACGTGCTCCGACGTGACCGGATCGACGACACGCGCCTCGTCGAGATCGACGCCGAGTTCTGCAGCACGGCTGCGCACCGCCGACTCGTTGCCCAGCAATGTCAGATCGGCGACGCCTCGGCGCAGCACCCGTCCCGCCGCGCGCAGCACGCGATCGTCCGAACCTTCGGGCAGCACAATGTGTTTGCGGTCCTGCCGGGCGCGGTCGATCAATTGGAACTCGAACAACTGCGGGGTCATCACCGATGGAATCGGTACCTCGATGTGGCGCAACAGTTCTGCCGCATCGATGTGCTGCTCCACCAGATTCAGCGCCGTATCGATCTTGCGCTGCGATCCGGCCGCCACCCGGCCGCGGGTCGTCGCGGCGGCCCGTGCGGTGGCATAGGTATTGAGGTGC
This sequence comes from Aldersonia kunmingensis, assembly GCF_001646865.1. Classification (GTDB taxonomy): domain Bacteria; phylum Actinomycetota; class Actinomycetes; order Mycobacteriales; family Mycobacteriaceae; genus Aldersonia; species Aldersonia kunmingensis. Next base: position 40,181 of record NZ_LRRB01000270.1, read on the forward strand.
GTGGTGAGAATCGGCAGCCGCGGCTTGATCCCCTCGACCAACCGGGCCACCGACTTATGCGGCAACAGACCGCCGTTCAGGATGATTCCGGCCAGCGACGGAAAGCCCTCGGCCTCATGGGCATTCACCAGAGCGAGCAGCACATCGGAGCGGTCTGCGGGTGCGATCACGGCCAGGCCGTCGGTAAGCCGTTCCAGGATATGTTCGGAAGTCATCCCGCCGACCATCACGTCGAGCACCTCGCGCTGCAGCAGTTCCGGGTCACCGCTGTACAGTTCGCCGTCGATCGCGTCGCTCAGTTCGGCCATCGTCGGCGCGGTAAGCAAAGGAACTTCCGGCAGCACCCAGGACGGTTCCGCGAGACCGGCGAGTGCCGACCTGACCTGTTCGAGATCCGACAGCTCGCACCTGTTCACGGCGACAGCCATGAGATGAGCCTTTTCCACGGCGAGTTCGGCGCGGCACAACTCCACGAGTTGCAGGATCTCGTCGGGCGTCCGGTGCAGTCCGCGCACGGTGAGTAGTACTGGCGCACCGAGGTTCACCGCGATGCGCGCGTTGAAGTTCAATTCGCTCGGGCTCGCGATATCGGTGTAGTCGCTGCCCACGATCACCACGGCGTCGCATTCTTCGGCGACGGAGTGGTAGCGCATCACGATCTCGGCGATCGCGGCTTCCGGGTCGGCGTGCACCTGGTCGTACCCAACGCCGATCGCGTCCTCGTAGCTCTGGTCTGCGGTGACGTGGGCGAGCAGGAGTTCGACAACGAAGTCGGGCTTGTCCGCGGAGCGCGCGATGGGCCGGAAGACGCCCACCCTGGCCGCGTGCGTGCACAACATCTGCAGCACACCGAGAGCCACGGTGGACTTACCGGTATCGCCCTCCGGTGCGGCGATGTAGACACTCGATGTGTGGTGCGCGGTCCCGGCAGCCATAGGGGAAGCCTAGCCCGCCATAAGAGAGCCGACCGATGAAGCGAGCACCGGTCGGCTCAGCGCGGGTGTGCTATCCGGAGATGAGCTTGGGCTGGTGCAGGTCGTAGTAGGTGATGTCACCCATCAGACGCTGCTCTTCCTCGAAAAGCGATCGGAGGTCGTCGGGGATCTCGATCTTCTCCGCCTCGCGAGCCGCTTCCTCCGAGGTGAAGTAGGCAACTTCCACGACGTCGTCGTTGCCATTGGTGCAGATCGTTCCGCCGATGATCTCCGGGCGCACTTCGTGCAGCCGGTCTGCGGTCTCATCGAGAATCTCGCGGAGCCGGCCCGCATCGGTTGTGTGGCCTTCCATTACCTGGACGAAGCCGGCCTCGTCGGAGCCACCGCCCATCCATTCCGTGACGTTCGGGCAATCCATGAACGACACCGGACCGTCGAAACACCGTTCCGTCTCGGCCCACCACGCACCCTGTTCCGGGCGTTCGCTGTTGCGGCGGGCCGCTTCCTCAGACTCGAATCGGGCGAGCGCGACGAACGTGCCGTCGTCGCACATGCCCATGGTGCTCCCGAGGAAGCCGCTCGCGCCGGGCCTCAAATCACGATCCCAACGGTCCATACAGCGCTGTAGTCCGTCCGAATCGGAAACCTTGCCGTGAAAGCATTGAACAAACATCGATTGCCTCCTTGCGGGGATCACCCGCAGTGAAACAACGGCGGTGGCCGACCCGTCGCGGGTCTTCGTCGCCTCAAATCGACGGCCCACGGCCGCGGCCACTCCGAAACAATCGTCCGCCAGGGGTTTGCTACGACGCAAGGGTGCGCAGGAGCAGAGCCTGCGGAGCGACCAAATAGCTCGGCGTTCCGTACCGGTCGGTTCGGCTCGCCGAGCGCTCTGGTGTTGTTGGATGCGGCGGTGCTCAGCCCAGCGCGCGCAGGCGCGGTGCGAGGTCGCGCTCGAACAGGTCGAGGAACCGGCGCTGGTCATGCCCGGGAGCGTGGAAGACAAGGTGGTTGAGGCCGGCGTCGAGGTAGGGCTTGACGCGGGCGACGACATCGTCCGGGTCCGAGCCGACGATCCAGCGCTTGGCGACCTGCTCGATCGGCAGTTCGTCGGCCGCGCGCTCCATCTCGATCGGGTCCTCGATGCTGTGCTTCTGCTCCGGCGTGAGCGAAAGCGGCGCCCAGAAGCGCGTATTCTCCAGCGCCAGTTCGGGATCCGTGTCGTAGGAGATCTTGATCTCGATCATCTTGTCGACGTCGTCGAGGTTGCGCTCCGCCTTCTCCGCGCCCTCGGCGACCGCCGGCATGAGCTTGTCGTTGTAGAGCTCCATGCCCTTGCCGGAGGTGCAGATAAAGCCGTCGCCCGCCCGGCCGGCGTAGCGCGCGACCACCGGGCCACCTGCCGCGATGTAGACCGGAATGCCGCCGTCGGGAACGTCGTAGATCGAGGCGCCCTTGGTGTTGTAGAACTCGCCCTCGAAGTCGACCCGGCCACCGGTCCAGAGTTCACGCATGAGTGCGACGGATTCGCGCAGCCGCGCGAAGCGCTCCTTGAATTCCGGCCATTCGCCGGCGTAGCCGGTGGCGATCTCGTTGAGCGCCTCACCGGTGCCGACACCGAGCATGACACGGCCCGGGTACAGGCAGCCCATGGTCGCGAACGCCTGGGCGATGACCGCGGGGTTGTACCGGAAGGTCGGGGTAAGCACGGAGGTGCCGAGCAGAATCCGCTCGGTGCGCTCACCCACCGCCGTCATCCATGCGAGCGAGAACGGGGCATGTCCGCCCTTGTGACGCCACGGCTGGAAGTGGTCGCTCACGGTGGCGCTGTCGAGCCCGTGCTCCTCCGCGGCGACTGCCAATTCGACGAGTTCACGGGGTCCGAACTGTTCCGCCGAGGCTTTGTATCCGAGCTTGAGTTCCGGCACGTCTGCTCCTTCGATCACGGCTGTGTCTCGCAACACTCACCACGACATTAGTTTGGGCAACAATTTCGCTATCGAACGGGTGAAGTTCGTCGCCACAATTTCCCGTCATTTCACATCGGGCACACCACTAACAGCAGTAATCTTCTTGCGACCTTCCCGGCCACGCGCATAACAACCGCAGAACGAAGGGCGGTCGTCATGTCCGATCCCAAAATGCGCAAAATTCTCACCACCGCCGCGGTAATAGCCGCGACCGTGATTCTCCCCGCCGCCCCGGCGCTTGCTCAATCCACCGGGAGCGGTGGCTCCGGGTCGGGCGGCAGCAGCGGGTCGGGCAGCGCCGGATCATCCGATGGGTTCGCACTACCTGTGCCGAGCCCTGCGGGACTCGGCGCCCTCGCAGCAGCGACCACCCAGACCGGCAAGCCCTACCTGTGGGGCGGCACCGGGCCGAATGCCTGGGACTGCTCAGGGCTGGTGCAATGGGCTTTCCGCCAGGTAGGCGTCAGCCTCCCGCGCACCACTTGGGAACAGGCGGAAGTCGGTCAGAAGGTACCGCTCTGGGCTTTGATGCCGGGTGACGTCATCATCCTCAACCGCGACGCCTCACACGTGGGCATTTACACAGGCTTCGGCCAGGTGTTCAACGCCTACGGTCGCGGGGTTCCGGTCGGGCTCACCCCATTGTCGAATTTCGAGATCAACACAATCCGGCGGTTCTGAGCGTTCGGACGAGCACTCGACCTAGCGCGATATCGCGTGCTCGGATCAGCCCGTGGGCAGGCCTGGTATCGCTCCGATGATCGGCAGCACCAAACTGCATTCGACCGGTTGTGCATGTTCGGGGTCGAGGGCGTTGCGCACGAGTTGGCGTGCGTTGTGGTCGCCGAGGATCGAGAGGTGGTCGGCGAAGTCCTGGGCACACACATCCTGGAGTGTGTGGTTGGTTGCGCCGGGTTCATCCACAATGCCGCTGGTGTAGGGCACGACGATGTTGTCGAACCGCGTGACGATCCACCGTCCTGGGTCAACGGCTGCCTGGGTTAGCTGAGCGCCTGATCCAGATCCGCGAGCAGATCCTCGACGTCCTCGAGCCCGACCGAGATCCGCACCGTTCCGTCGGTGAGCCCAATCGCGGCGCGCCCCTCGGGTCCCATCGCGCGGTGCGTGGTGGTCGCCGGGTGGGTGATCAGCGACTTGGCGTCGCCGAGGTTGTTGGAGATATCGACGATGCGCAGTGCGTCGAGCACCTCGAAGGCGCGCTTCTTGGCCTGATCCTCCGGTGCGTCGAGCTCGAACGTCACCACGGTGCCGCCGCCGCTCATCTGCCGACGGGCGAGGTCGTACTGCGGATGCGATTCGAGGAAGGGGTACTTGACCCACTTCACAGCCTCGTTCGATTCGAGGAACTTGGCGATCTCGAATGCCGACGACACCGATTGCCGCACGCGCAGCGGCATGGTCTCGAGTCCCTTGAGCAGCGTCCAGGCATTGAACGGGCTCAGCGCCGGGCCGGTGTGCCGCATCAGGTTCTTCACCGGGCCGTCGATGTAGTCCTTCTCGCCGAGGATCGCACCGCCGAGCACACGACCCTGGCCGTCGATGTGCTTGGTTCCGGAGTAGACCACGACGTCCGCACCGAGCGCGAAGCTGTCCTGCAGCAGCGGCGTGGCAAAGACGTTGTCCAGCACCACCTTTGCGCCAGCTGCATGCGCGAGCTCGACCACCCGAGGCACATCCACGAGAGTCTGCATCGGGTTGGAGGGAGTCTCGAAGAACACCGCGGTGGTGGGCTTCGAGAGGGCTTCCTCCCATTGGTCGGGATCCTCGCCGTCGACGAAGACGGTCTCCACGCCCCAGCGCGGCAGGATCTCATTGCACACGACGAAACACGAACCGAACAGGCTGCGCGCTGCGACCAGCCGGTCGCCCGCACCGAGCAGCGCGCCGAGCGCGGTGAACACCGCGCTCATGCCGCTCGCGGTGGCGAAGCACGCCTCGGCGCCGTCGAGCAGCCGCATGCGCTCCTCGAACATCGCCACGGTCGGGTTGCCGTAACGCGAGTAGACGAAGTGCTCGACCTCACCGGTGAAGGCGGCCTCAGCGGCGCCGGCGCTCTCGTAAACGAAGCCGGAGGTCAGGTACAGCGCCTCGGACGTCTCCTCGAAACCAGAGCGCTTCACGCCGCCGCGCACGGCCAGCGTGCCGGGGCCGACGTTATTGGGCAGCTTCTTCTCGAACGCGCCGCCGGTGGGGCCGCCGCTCATGACTGCCGCCACGGGAGGCCGATCGCGCGCCAACCCTCGGCGCCACGGTGGCCGTTCTCGTCGAGCGCACCCTCGAAACCCTCGAGGACGTTGTAGGACGGGCCGATGCCCGCCGCGGTCGCGGCCTTGGCAGCGCCGATCGAGCGCTGGCCGGAGCGGCAAAGGAACACCACCGGCCGCTCGCCGGAAATGCCCGCCTCCTTCAACTGGTCCACGAAATTGTCATTGCGCGAACCGGTGGGATAACTCACCCATTCGATGAGGACTGTCGGCCGACTGATCGAAGAAGTGTCGGGCACGCCCACGTACCGCCACTCGGCGTCCGTGCGCACGTCCACCAGGACCGAGTCTGGATGCTCGCACAGCAGGTCCCACGCCTGCTTCGGAGAAATATCGCCCGCGTAACTCACGTTCGATTGCCTTTCACGTGCCAGGGACTCGTTTGGCACTACGAATTGCCATGGAGTCCGCGCTTGCCGGGTCCACTTCGAACACGGCCTGGTCGTCACCCGGAGCACCCCACCGCGGAGGAGGGTTGCCGATCAGCGAGCCGGGGCTTGCCGCTGATGCTCTTGACCTGACCTGGTATTTACCGGCTGAGCAGTGGGTTTGTCAAACCGAGCGGGGTCAGCTGCACACCACCCAGTGCCCGTTCACGCGGGTGAATTGCCACGCCGACGCCGTCTCGTTGCCATCGACTGAGACGGTCACGTCCGCTGTCGCCTTATCGCCATCGACCTGGACGTTTTCAATCTTGTTGATCTCACCGCCATTTGCGATAGGCGAGGAGTCGATCGCGAACCCGGCACAGGTAGCCGACTTGATGCGGTCCTCGTTGTCGTCACGCTTCGCAGCGGCGAGGCTCTGCGCCGCGGTGCCGATCAGGTCGACGTCGGTGACGTTGTCCTCGGCCGGCGAGGTCAGGTTGGCGACGACGATGAAGACGACGACGAGCAGGATCGCCGCAGCGGCCGCCAGGAAGGGGACGATCGTGCGCAAATCGCGCTGATTGTCGTAGCCGGAGGGCTCGGCCTCGTCGTCACTCATGACGGAGATCATTCCTTGCATGCGGCATGCGGCATGACTCGGGGCCGATAGAATTGGGCATTCGCAGCATGGCTCGTACCGCCGCAGATTTGCACCGCGACTCGCGGGGAGGAGGCCATCAGGTAAGGTAAAGCTACCCTAAGTTATTCGATTGACGACCCCCTATCGAGTTAGGTCCGAAAACACAGATGACTGATCAGACCCGCCCGCTTCGTGTTGCCATCGTCGGCGCCGGCCCTGCCGGTATTTACGCCGCGGACGCCCTGATGAAGTCCGATGCATCCGTCAGCGTCGATCTGTTCGAGCGGATGCCTGCGCCCTTCGGCCTGATTCGCTACGGCGTCGCGCCCGACCATCCCCGGATCAAGGGAATCGTCACCGCCCTGCACAAGGTGCTCGACAAGCCCGAGGTGCGCCTGCTCGGCAATATCGACTACGGCACCGACATCACGATCGAAGACATGCGCCGCTTCTACGACGCGGTGATCTTCTCCACCGGCGCGAACGCCGACCGCGCGCTCGAGATCCCCGGCATCGAACTCGAAGGTAGCTACGGCGCCGCGGACTTCGTGTCCTGGTACGACGGCCACCCCGATGTGCCGCGCGAGTGGCCGCTCGAGGCGGAGAAGGTCGCAGTGCTCGGTGTCGGCAACGTCGCACTGGACGTCGCCCGGGTGCTCGCCAAGACCGGCGACGAACTGCTGCCCACCGAGATCCCGCCAAACGTCTACGCCGGCTTGAAGACCAACCGGGCCGTCGAGGTGCACGTGTTCGGCCGCCGCGGACCGGCCCAGGCCAAGTTCACCCCGCTCGAACTGCGCGAACTCGACCACTCCCCCACCATCGAAGTCATCGTGGATCCCGAGGACATCGACTACGACGCAGGCTCCGAGGCTGCGCGGCGCCATTCCAAGCAGGTCGACATGGTCGCGAACACCTTGCAGGACTGGGCAATTCGCGACGCGGGCGACCGTCCGCACAAACTGTTCCTGCACTTCTTCGAGTCACCGACCGAAATCGTCGGTGCGGATGGCAAGGTCGTCGGACTGCGCACCGAGCGCACCGAACTCGATGGCACCGGCAATGTGCGCGGCACCGGCCGGTTCAGGGACTGGGATGTGCAGGCGGTCTACCGCGCCGTCGGCTACCTGTCGCAGAACATCCCCGGACTGCCTTTCGACGATCAGGCCGGCACCGTGCCGAACGAGGGCGGCCGCGTCTTGATTGACGAAGACGCCGACGACGCGGATCGGTTCATGACCGCCACGTACGTCACCGGGTGGATCAAGCGCGGTCCGATCGGCCTGATCGGCCACACCAAGGGCGACGCGAACGAGACCATCGCGTGCCTGCTCGAAGATCGGGAGCGCTTCGCCGGAGCCGCGGAACCCGGCGAGCAAGCCATCGTCGAGTTCCTGGAGAGCAAGCAGGTGCCCTACACCACGTGGGACGGCTGGTACCGCCTCGACGCGCACGAGCGGTCGCTGGGCGAGCCCGAGGGACGCGAGCGGGTCAAGGTCGTCGAGCGCGACGAGATGTTCCGCGCGAGCGAACCACACAAGGCTTAGCGGGCCGCGAAGTCACCCAATCCGGACATCCGCCCGGTTCCGGGCGGACTTGTCCCGTACGGCATTCTGGTAGACGTGTTCGACGCCCATCTGCACATCATCGATCCACGATTCCCACTCGTCGAGAACGACGGCTTCCTACCGGCACCGTTCACGATTGCGGACTATCGCGCACGCATGTCCGGGTTCGGCGTCGACGGCGGTGCCGTGGTGAGCGGGTCGTTCCAGGGCACCGACCAAAGCTATCTGGTGGCGGCGCTGCGCGAGCTCGGACCGGGCTGGGTCGGCGTCACCCAGCTCGACGCCGACGCCACCGATGACGACATCATCTCGCTCGATCGGCTCGGCGTGCGCGCGATTCGCTTCAACCTCAAACGGGGTGCCACCGATATCGGGCGGCTCACCGAGCAGGCGTTGCGCGCACACGAGCTCGCCGGCTGGCATGCCGAGTTCTACACCGACGGACAGATTCTCGGCTCGCTCGAACCGGTTTTGGTGAAGCTGCCCGCGCTGAGCATCGACCACGTCGGCATGTCCCGTAACGCCATGCGGTACGTGCTCAACCTCGTCGACCGCGGTGTCCGGGTGAAGGCCAGTGGCTTCGGCCGGGTCAATCTCGATGTCTCCCAAGCGCTTCGGCAGATCCACCGGGTCAATCCCGAGGCGCTCATGTTCGGCTCCGACCTGCCCGGCACCAGGGCGCGGCGTGCGTTCGAGGAGGCCGATATCGATCTGATCGCGGACTGCGTCGGCGACGATCTCGAGGCGGTTCTTCGCACGAACGCCCGGAAGTTCTACCGGTTGCCTGTCGAGCCGACCCCGCCACCTGGTGGCGATCGCACGCTCGAGATGCCCGCGGTTGCCGCGCGGGCCGGCGGCGATACCAAGCCGCTGCCCGCCATCGACCCGGAGCCGGGCACGCCCGGATAACTCGCCCGATCGTCAACTCACTTGGTGCGGAACGGGTTCGCGCTGCCCGGCACAAGCGCGATGCACCGCCAAGCGATAGACCTGCGCGGCGTGGAGTTCAGTGAACTCCACGCCGCGCAGTCGGAGCGCAGTCCGACTCAGGCGATACTGCAGCCACCAATAGGCTTGTCGCCCAAGCGATCCATGAGGTATGGGACGACATTGTTGGCGACGTAAGCGTCAACGATCTCGGGCCCGAAGTGGCCGGGGATCGTGGTACCCGGCGCGAGCGGCGGGAAGTGGTTGGTGCGGAAGGTGACCGGGGCACCCTTATCGCACCAATCCACGGCAAGCTGACGAGCCTGCGGATACGGCACCGTGTCGTCGTTGATGCCGCTGGTGATCAGCACCGGACTGGTCGGGGTCAGGCGGCCGATGCGCTGGTCGGCAATGGCGCGCATGGCGGCGGGATCCGATGCCAAATGCTCGAAGAGCGGTCGGTGATCGGCAGTCAGGCTGGTGGTCTTCATGAACGGGTGCTTGAAGATGACGTCACCGATGCACTCGTTGCCGAGCGTCGCCAGCAAGGCCTGGCCCTCGGGCGAAGCGATCCGGTCCACCGACCCCTGCAACTCCGGATAGCGCGCGACAAGTCCGTTGATGGCGAACCCGATCGCGCCGCCGATGAGAGCGCCGTCCACCTTCCGGAGCACCGCGCCGATATCGGCCGTCGGCGCGCCGGCCCAGGTGCCCTTCAGATTCAGTTCCGGGGCATACGTGGGCTGCAACTCGGCTGCCGCGGCGGTCGCACCGCCACCCTGCGAGTATCCCCAGAACAGCAGGGGCGTTTCCGGTCCCGTGTTCGAGAGACGGTTCGCGGCGCGAGCCGCGTCGAGCACCGCGTGAGCACCCTCGGCGCGGTTGACGTAGGTATGAACGCCGGGCGTGCCGAGTCCGATGTGGTCGGTGATGAATACCCGCGCACCCATCAGATTCCAGAGCGCCGCCCCCGGCAGTTCCTGATTCGCAGACAGCGAAAGCCCGCCCGGGTCGACGATCATGCCGGTGGGTAGCGCCACCGAGATCGCACACTGGTCACCCTGCCCTTGCGTACCCGGGGCGATGACGACGGTCGGGCGGGGACCCGGCCCGTTCCACGGCGCGCTCGAGTCGATGAACGTTCCGGTCACCGCGGTCGGCGTCCCGTCCTGCAGGCGCGAGGTGTACATCACCTTCTGCGCCGGGACCGGCCAGCCCGTGCGCACCGGCACCGCGGCGAGAACGCCCACCGATTCGGTCTTGATGACCGCGCCCTGCTCGGTCGAGTACTGCGCCGGCGGGGTGTAGAAGGGACCGACCGGTGCTGCTGCGGCCGGCGTCACGCCGAGCGTCGCTCCGCCAACGACGCCAAGCAACGCGATCGCAGCGACGCGGCGAAGCCTGGACATGGCCCGCCGACTGGCTGACTGACTACCTGGTTGCATTTTGTCTCCGTGTTCATTGCCCATGCGCGCCATCGCGCGAGCACTTCACCGGGAGTCGAGAACGGTATTCCCCCGACGTTCCTCCCCCGAGCTACCGAACAGTAACAACGAGTGAGTGCTTCACACCTCTCGGCCCGGCAAGTGTGAGGGCCCTCACCGCAAGGACGGGCCCGGCCACGCCTTGCCAACTGGGCAAATGTCGAAAATCGAACCGCCGCAACCGGTTTAACTACCAGCCACCGCGCCGAGCCAGATCCCCGCAGCGCACAGCGCGCCGAAGAGCTCGATCAACATCGACAGCCCAACGGCTTTCATCGCGTGCATCGTCGCGGGCCAGGCGAGGCGAGCATCGCGGCGGCGCTGGGCCTCGGAAAGGTACGTGCCGAGCACGAACCCGGCAAACAGCCCGACCACCGGGATGATGAAGAAGCCGACGATGCCGAGCAGTCCCCCGATGATGATCGAGCGGTTCGGCACACCGGCATCGCGCAGCCGCCGTCCCGGCCAGGTGTACTTGATCACCCCGCTCACGAGAAGCAGCACCAGACCGATGCCGCACACCAGCCAGGCAGCGCCGGTGCCCTCGACAACCGCCCACACCACCAGTGCCGCCGCGATCAACACCGTGCCCGGCAGAATCGGCACTACGACGCCGACCAGACCGACGGCGATCGCGAGCCCAACCAAGAGTTCACCCATAACACCCACGTTGAGGATTGTGACCGAGTGACGCCGAGAACTCTTGGCCGAGCCGCGGCGACCTAGCGAGCGCTAGTAATGTCCGGGTTATTGTCATCCCGTCAACTTGATCTACCCGAGGGAGCACCGTGACCAGCAAGCAAGGTCCACTCGCAGGCATCCGCGTCGTTGAACTCGCCGGCATCGGACCCGGTCCGCACGCCGCGCTGCTCCTCGCCGATCTCGGCGCCGACGTGGTTCGCGTCCAGCGGGCCGGCGGCCTCCGCCCCGAGGGTGTCCCGACCGACGCCCAGCTACGCAGCCGGACCATCGTCGAGGCGAACCTCAAGGATCCGGCCGATATCGAGAAGGTGCTCGGCCTCATCGATCGCGCCGACATCCTGATCGAGGGCTTCCGCCCGGGAGTCACCGAGCGCATGGGCCTGGGCCCGGATGTCACGCTCGAGCGCAACCCGCGTCTGGTCTACGGCCGGATGACCGGTTGGGGCCAGGAAGGCCCGCTCGCGCCCGTGGCCGGCCACGACATCAACTACATCTCGCTGACCGGCGTGCTGCACGCAATCGGCCGCAAGGGTGAGCGCCCGGTGCCGCCGCTCAACATGGTCGGCGACTTCGGCGGCGGCTCGATGTTCCTGATCTTCGGCCTGCTCGCCGCGCTGATCGAGCGCCAGAGCTCGGGCAAGGGCCAGGTTGTCGACGCCGCGATGGTGGACGGCGCCCTCGCGCTGTCGCACATGATCTGGGGCTTCCGCGGCCAGGGCATGTGGAACGACGAGCGCGGCAACAACCTGCTCGACACCGGTATGGCGTTCTACGACACCTACGAGACCTCCGACGGCAAGTACATGGCCGTGGGCGCGATCGAGCCGCAGTTCTACGCCGAGCTGCTGCGTCTGCTCGAGCTCGATGCCGCTGATCTGCCGGGTCAGCTCGACCCGGCCGGCCAGGACACGCTGCGCAAGATCTTCACCGAGAAGTTCAAGTCGAAGACCCGCGACGAGTGGGCGGCGATCTTCGAGGGCACCGACGCCTGCACGTCGCCGATCCTCACCTTCGCAGAGGCTCCGCAGAACGCGCACATCGCGGCCCGCGGTGCCCTGATCGACGTGGACGGTGTCACTCAGCACCTCCCTGCACCGCGCTTCTCGCGCACGCCGAACGGCGTGCCGACCGCTCCCCCGCGCGTCGCCACCCCGATCGATGAGGTCTGGAAGTAAGGCAGTAAATCGTTAGACCACCAGCGGCGGCGCAGTCGCCGCCGCTGGTGTTCGCGGCGCGACCACCTGATAGGCCGCCGCGATCCCGCTGATCGCAAGCCGCAGATCCGCTTCGGACTGGGCATAGGGCAGCCGGATGAACCGCTCGAATGCGCCCTCGATCCCGAAGCGCGGACCCGCGGCAAGCGTCACGCCGAAGTTGGGTGCCGTCGCGGCCAGCGCGCTCGACATCGGACCCGGCAGCTTCACCCACAACGACAATCCGCCGGGTCCCGGCGCGACCCGCCAATCAGGCAATTGCTCGGACAGCGCATCGAGCAGCGCTGACCGCCGCCCGCGGATCAATTCCCGCCGACGCTCCAGCGGGCCGTCGGGATCGGCGAGCAGATCCGCCGCCGCGAGCTGATCCATAACCGGAGTGCCGAGGTCCATCGAGGCGCGGCTGCCCAAGAGCCGATCGATCACTGTGCGATTCGCGCGAATCCAGCCGACCCGTAGCCCACCCCAGAAGGATTTCGACATCGACCCGACCGTGATGACCTCCGGCCCCCGCGCAAACGACGCCACCGGCGGAGGCGGGGTCATATCGAGTCCGAGATCGACCATCGACTCGTCGATCACCATCGTCATCCGGGTATCCCGCGCGATCGAGGCGAGCTCCGCGCGGCCCTCGACGCCAAGGCACAGCCCGGTTGGGTTCTGGAAGTCCGGCACCAGATATGCCAGCCGTGCCGCGGTTTGCCTTGCCGCGCTGCGGATTCCATCGAGATCCCAGCCCTCGCGCTCCGGCCGCAGCGGCAGCGGGACCGGCCGCGCGCCCACATCACGGATCGCCTGGATGGCATTGGGGTAGGTCGGATGTTCGATCAGCACCCGCTCGCCGGGTGCGGTGAGCATGGTGAACAACAGCCGCAGCGCGTGCTGCGCGCCGAGGGTGACAAGGATCTGCGTCGGATCGGTTGGCAGGCCGCGCTCTGTGTAGCGCGCTGCAATTGTCTCGCGCAGCAACGGGATCCCGAGCGGATCCATACCGTGCGTGGGCAGGTACGACGGAAGTTGTTCGAGTGCAGCCGAATACGCGCCGTGCACCTCCTCCGGTGCGGGTAGCGCCGCATAGGTCAGATCGACCAAGGGAAGATCTGGCGCGACCTTCGGCGCGGGCAGTCCCACGCCCACCGGGGTTGTGGACGACGGCAGGGCGACCACGCCGCGCGCACCCTGGCGACTGAGCAGGTAACCCTCCTCGCGCAGCATTGCGTAGCACGAGGTGACGGTGGTCCGGCTCAGTTCGAGCGCACTCGCAAGGTCACGCTCGCTCGGCAGTGCTGCGCCGAGCGGGATCCGCCCATCGTGGATGAGCATCCGGATTCCCTCGGCGAGAGCCACGTAGGTGGGACGGGCGCCGCGGCCACCGTCGGGTCGCCACAAACCCAGATCGCGGACCAGTGTTGTCACGCCGAGCACTCGTGCAGCCATAAAGCCAGTATGTCGCTACTGGCTATTTAATCAAAGTCCAGATTTCTGCAGCATGGTTGTCATGACAGCACTGGCAACGCTGATCGTGCTGGCCCTGTTCGCCACCGCGATCTTCTCCTTCGCACCCCGTTCCACCAGTAGAAAGGTGTTTCGCCTGGATCAGTTCCGGCCGGCCGCACCGCTCGCAGGCCTGCTTCCGGCCGACCACGACAAGGAACGGCTCTACGCCGATCTTCTCGCCGTGCACGCTCGGGAGCCGGAATCCAGCATCCTGAGCACGCCAACCAGTCCAGTTCGACGCAACTGGACTGGTCAATAGGACAGGTCTGTCGGTCCCAGCGCGCACACTGACGATGTGCTGGCCTACACGTTGTTCGATACCGCGATCGGGCGGTGCGGCCTCGCCTGGAAGGGCGACCGCATCGCCCGTCTGCAATTGCCCGAATCGGACGACGAGACCACCCGGATCCGCATCGGACGCAGCGGCGCCGTGGAAGGTTCGCCGCCGCAGGCCGTGCAGACCGCACTCGATGGGGTTCGCGCGCACCTGGAGGGCGAACTCGACGACCTGTGCTGGATCGAATTGGACCTCGGCGGCGTCAGCGAATTCGACGCGAAGGTGTACGCGATTGCCCGCGCGATCGAACCGGGCCACACGCTGCGCTACGGCGACGTCGCACAGCGGATGCGCGCGCCCGGCGCCGCCCAGGCGGTTGGGCAGGCACTCGGGCGAAACCCGATCCCGATCATCGTGCCGTGCCACCGCGTCCTGGCCTCCGGCGCGAACCTCGGCGGGTTCTCTGCCTTCGGTGGTGCGGTGACCAAAACGACGCTGCTCGCGATCGAGCGCACGCCGGGCTTCGGCGAGCCCGTCCTATTTTGAGCGCTCGGCGCCCGTGTTGTTCTGATTCCTACCGCGCGCCGGGCGGCTTCTGCTCGCCCGCCTTGATCAGCGCGGCAAGCCCTTCCCGATCGGCGACATCAAGCTTCCCGCCCGCCCGATAGATATGCCCCTCGACCGTCCGAACGGAGACGTAGAGACGTTCGGCGATCTGCTTGTTCGATAAGCCTGCGGCGACGAGGTTCGCAATCTCGCGTTCTCGAACCGTGAGCGGCAGCGGCTGCGCGGAGGTCCGCAGCGCGGGCGTCATCGCGCCGCCGCACTCGGCGGCATTGCGGTTTGCGGCCGCAGCGGATTCTGCCGTGGCGCGCTTGTTGCCGGCCCGCTCGTGCGCGCTCGCCGCCTGCGCGGACGCATCGGCCGACGACAGCAGCGCACCGATTCGCTCGTATTCGGCTGCCGCGGCATCCAATTCGGCTCCGTTGTCCGCAGCCACCGCCGCGGCATGACGGGCGTGTATGCCGATCAGCCGGGTGCCCAGTTGCGCGGCCAGCGCCCCAAGGCGCTCGGCGACTGTGCGGTCCCCGAACCGAGCGGCGGAATGAAGGGCGTCGGCCTCAACCGCGAACTGATGCGCGCTTGCCGCCGAATCCGCTGCGGCGTGGCAGGTCTCGATACCGCCTGTCACGGCACCTTCCGCGGCGCGCAGCCATGCCTCGGCTAGCTTCAGCTTCGGTGCGAAGATGGCAAGATGCCGCCCGGCCCGATGTTCGGCCTCGGACAGGTTGCGTGTCGCGTCATCGCAACGCCCCAGTGCCGCGTAAGCCTGCACGAGCTCCGCCAGCGCGGGATAGGTCCAGGTTGTCTGCGCATCGGACACCGTGGCGGCGAGGCCCTGCTCAATCCGAGTTGCCGCGTCCAGGCATCGGCCCGAGGCGAGGTCGACGGTGGCAATCAGGAAATTCGCCATCCCCCAGGCCAAATACTGTCCGGCCGAGGAGAAATCGAGACCCCGTTCCGCCTGCGATCGAGCTCTTGCGAAATCACCGCAGTAAGTCATGGAAAGGATCTCGCCCATTTCCGTCGGGAATCGCAACAGGGCATCCGACTTCGCCACCGACCGGTGGAACCGCTGGGCGATCGGCGCAACATCGGCGCACCGGCCCATGAGCGCGAGCGACCACATCGCCCCGAACGATGCCCACTCGACAGCAGCGGGCAGCGCCCTGTCGTTAGCCAGCACCGTTTGAGCCTGACTCAATGCGTCGTCGAGCCGGTTCTCGAATGCCGCGCAAGCAGAACCTAGCCCAGCGATGATCTCGGCGAGCGCTGGGTTGTCTATGCGTGGCTGCACGAGCGCGAGCACCTCGTCGGCACGCTCGGAATCACACATCGACCAGAACAGATTCGACACTCGGGCACTGCCCCAGCGGACCAACTGCACCTGATCGAGTGTGTCCGGATCGAAGAAGGCCAGGATCCGCTCGCACTCGTTCGGCTGCCCCTGCCACAGCAGAGTGCGGGCCAGCACCTCTGCGGCATCGAAGCCACCGCCGGTATCGAACGCTGCGCGGGCGAGGCGTTCGCCGAGTGGGTGGTCCGCGAGCAACGTCGCATCTACCGCCGCGCTCGTGAAAAGTTCCGCGTCCGCCTGCTGGTCGCTGTCGAGTGCCAACTCCGCCAGTCGAATTCGGGCCGAAGCGGTGTCCAGCGGACGCGTCCGCAGCGCACTGACCAACTGCCCGCGCAGGCGTCGCGACGAGGCGAGCCCGACACGGCGACGAATCACATCGCCGAACAGCGGGTGATTGAAGCTGACGTTCAGCGTCGCACCGTCTGGCTCGATCTTCACCAGATGCCGCGCCTCGGCCTCCTCGACGGCCTCCTCACCGGCGAGTTCGCACAGCACATCGAGATCGAGTGGCTCGCAGAAGGTCAGCAGCTTGAGCACCTGCAGGACCTCGCTCGGCAACTGGTCGACCCGGCTTTCCAGCAGCGAGGCGAGTTCGGAGGTGATCTCGGTGCGGCCGCGGAGTTGCCAGATGCCACGCACCTGTCGCAGCGCGCCGGACTCCTGAGCGCCCTCGACCAGATGGTGCAGGAACAGCGCATTGCCGCCCGAGGACTCCCACATCACATCCGCGGAGAGCCCTTCGAGCTGGCCACCGAGCACCTTCTCCACGAATCCGATGCTCTGCTCCTTGGTGAATGGCGACAGGTCCAGACGGACGAGGTGTCCGTCCTTCCATAACGAAGTGACCGCGTCGGGCACCGTTTCGCCGCTGCGCACCGTTGCGACAATGCGCACAGCCCGGTCGATCGCCAGTTGATGCAGCAGCGTTGCGGAGAGCTGGTCGAGCAAGTGCGCGTCGTCGACGCCGATCACCGAGTGATCGCCGGTGAGCAGCGACTCGCGGGCCGCTGACATGAAGGTGACCGGATCACGCGACGTCGAGGAACTCACCAGATGGGCGAATACGCCAAGTGGGATGCTGCGCGCGGACTCGGTGCCGGCGACCCAGCGGACTTCGGAGCCGAGCGACTTCGTGACCGTGCGCGCGAGGGTTGTTTTGCCAACCCCGGCGTCACCGGTCAGCACGACGCCACACCGATCCGCACGCGAGGACAGTGCCGATTTTATGACGTCGAATTCGGTGCGTCGCTCGACCAAGGGCCAGCTGATCGCCATATCTTGTGATTCTAGAGTCAGTGGCATCGAAATTCAGTCCAATAGTTCGCCGCGCGCTAGCGCGGAATCCTGTGGATCGGGCGACGATGCCCGATCGCCTTTGCACTGAGCCTGTTCCCGCGGACATCGCGGCCGGTTCAGGACTCGAGCATGACCCCGTACGCACGCACATTCACGAGTAGTCGACTACTCGAATCACGCACAATCCCGCAGTGAAAACCGAACGAGCCACAGCGAATACGCGTTCGGACTACTCGTGCCGACCTACCCTGCGCGCTTGATGACCTCCGCCAAACCGTCACGGTCGGAGACATTGAGCTTGCTGCACGCACGGTAGATATGGCCCTCGACTGTGCGGACCGAAACGTAGAGCTTCTCCGCGATCTTCTTGTTGGACAAACCCTGTGCCACCATCGACGCGATCTCTCGCTCCCTGCCCGTGAGCGGTAACGGTTGCGCCACCTCGCGCAGCGCCGGCGTCCGCGCGTCATCGCATGCCGCGGCGAGCCGGAAAGCGATACCGGACTGATTGGTCTTCGAACGGCGATCGTGCGCGCGGTCGTAGGCAGCGGCGGACTGCGCGGCGGCATCGGCGGCACAGACGAGCACGCCGAGCTCCTCCCAGCGGGTCGCGACCGCAGCCAATGCGAGCCCATCCTGCTCGGCCACTCCCACGGCATGCGCCGCAGCCACCCGCACCGTCTCCCCGTCGAGTTCGGCGGCGAGCTCGGACAGCCGTTCGGCGACCGTGCGGTCGCCGAATCGCGCCGCGGTGAGCAAGGCATCCGTCTCAACGGTGAACCGGGATGACGCGGACGCTAGCTCGGCAGCCGAGCGGGCGTGCGCGATCGCGGCGCTCGTCTCACCGCGCGTCACCGCGAGCCATCCCCGGGCCAGTTCGACGTCGGGTGCGAACAATCCGCGAACACCCCCGACCAACCGCTCGGCCCTGACGAGCGCCTCCTCGGCTCCATCCGCATCCCCGAGCGCGGCGCACGTGATGCACAGATAGCTCGATGCGAGGAACTCCCAGACGTACCCGACGCCGCGCAGCGCGGCGATGGCCTGGGTGAACTCAGCCTTCGCCGCGCGCAATCGGCCGCGCCGCGACAGCACAAACCCGAGCAGCACACCGGCCTTGGCCCGCGCCGGCTGCTGCCCGATCGCAAAATCGAGGTAGCGCCGGGCGGCCTGCTCGGCGTCGTCGCACGGGCCGAGCGCGAGGTACATCGGGACCTCCGCGAGCCCGACGTTGAACCGCAGCAGCCCTGATGCACCCTGCGCAGCGGCTTC
Source organism: Aldersonia kunmingensis (assembly GCF_001646865.1). Classification (GTDB taxonomy): domain Bacteria; phylum Actinomycetota; class Actinomycetes; order Mycobacteriales; family Mycobacteriaceae; genus Aldersonia; species Aldersonia kunmingensis. Next base: position 58,534 of record NZ_LRRB01000270.1, read on the forward strand.
GAGGCCGTCGTCGACGAGCGCGCTCACCTCGCCGAGATCGCCCATCTGGCTCAGCGCCGATGCGGCGATGAACGAGGCCCACCCGCGCACAACCGGAAGGCGCAGCTGCGAATCCAGCACCGCCCGAGCGGCACGTAGTGAATCCGGCAGCCGCCCGATAAATTGCGACTCCAGCATCTCCACCAGATCGGCGCCGGCCTGGAAGGTCAGCCGCGGCCGCAGTTCCTCGAGGACGGCGGTCGCCCGTTCCGAATCAGCGAGTCCCCAAAAGAGATTCGAGGCGCGCACGGTACCGAGGATCACGAGTTCGAAATCGTTCATCGTTTCCGTGTCAACCTGCGCGAGCACGGCCTCCGCTTCCGCGGCCTTGCCCTGCCAGGCGGTCGACACCGCAAGCAACAGCTGTGCCGGCAGTCCCGCGCCATCGGCCCAGGCATGCCGGGCGAACCGCTCGGCCACCACGACGTCGCCCAGCGTGAGGGCGTCCGCAGCAGACACCGTCAGTGCCTCTACCGACGGTGGGGTGTCGCTACCGATCGCGAGATCGACGATGCGGATCCTGTCGCTCACGTGATCCGCAGATCGGCGCGAAAGCTCTTGTACCAGTTCGCTTCTGATCCGCCGGGCCTCCAGCACCCCGGTGGCCGAGCGCACCACCTCGCCGTAGATGGGATGACTCGCGGTGACGCTCAGGCGATTCGGCGGTCCGCCGAGCTGCACCATGCCCACCCGTTCGGCCGCCTCGACGGCCTCACGCCCGCGCAGTGCGACGAGCACATCCAAATCCAGGCTCCCGCCGAAAGCCAGCGTCTCCATCACCTGCAGCACGCCCTCCGGCATAACGTCGAGCCGCGCGGAAACCAGTGCGGACAGTTCACCGGTAATCACCGTCTCACCGCGCAACTGCCAGACCCCGGCCACCTCGCGCAGCTGGCCCGCTTGCTGAGCGCCTTCCACCAGATGCCGCAGGAACAACGGGTTCCCACCCGAGGTTTCGAAGATCCGGTCGGCGCTCACCGACTCCACTGGGCCGCCGAGCGCGGACTCCACGACCGAACCAACCTCCGCGCGAGTGAACGGCATGAGATCGACGCGGGTTAGCAGATCGTCCTTCCACAGCGCGCTGATCGCGTCCGGAATCTGTTGGCCGCTGCGGACGGTGACGATGAACGCCGCGGCATGTTCCATCGCGAGTTGGTGCACGAGCGTCGCGGACAGCTCGTCGAGCATGTGCGCGTCATCGACGCCGATGACTATTTCCTTGTTGTCCCCGAGCAGCTGCGAACGGGCAGCACGGAGAACGGTGTGCGGTTCGGCGGCACCCGTGACGTCGACGAGATGGGTGAGCGCACCAAGCGGAATCCCGCGCGCCGTTTCGGTTCCGGCCACCCAGCGTGCCTGCGCCCGCGCGGCCTTGACCACGCTGCGCGCCAGAGTCGTCTTCCCGACACCGGGTCCGCCGACCAGGACCACGCCGGTATGACCGTTGCGGGTACGAAGTTGTGCGGCAACCGTCTCGACGTGCCGCTGTCTCACCACTGTCGGCCATGCGGTCGGCATGCGGCGAGTGTATTTCCCGAGTACACGTCATGCCGGGCTTCGCCGCGATCGGGAAATAACGAGTGTCGCGCTACTCGCGACCATTCATTCCAACGCGCGCACTCTCGATTCATCGATGCGGCCACAAGCCGCACCCGAGTGGTCGGGGAGGCGAGATGAAGATCGATACGAACCGAATGATCGGCGCGGTGCTCATAGGCCTCGCGGTGGCGATACTGGTGTCGCCGGGGTGGGCTGGGGGGCAGTCATACCCCGGGGAAGACTGCTCGACCGCAACCGTCCCGACGACAACGACCGCCGGTTCGGATCCCGACGCCACGGGTGGCGGCGAAACTTCCGGTGGCGGCGAGAACTGCGGGACCACCGACCCGCCACTCACCTACAACCCGGTCCTGAGTGCGCCCGCAACGGCCGCGCAGGGGCAGAGCTTTGCCGTCTCCGGGTTCGGCTGGCCGCTGTGCACCGTCACGATCACCGCCGATTCCCTTGGCTATTCGGACTCGGCACCGGGCGGGGGCTTCACAGTCACCGTTCCCGTCAACGACACCGCAACGATCGGATTCCACACCCTCACTGCGACGTCCTCGTGCCCCAACTACCAGTCTTCGGATTCGTCCGCCGTCGATTACTCGCGCGAGAGTGACGTGCGAATCGTGGCAGCGACCACCTCGACGACAACGACGACCTCAACCCGACCGGTCGAGACGACCACGCCGGTCGAGACGACCACACCGATCGTGACACCAACAACAACGACGACATCACAGAAGGTGGACCCAGGCGACCGAAGCCTGCCGTGGATCGCCGCGGCGGTGCTCGTCGCACTCGGGGCCGGCGCCCTGCTCCGCCATCAGATTCGCCGCGGCAAGCGACCGGTCGATAGCAGGATCGCCGCCCTGCCCCAAGTTGATTCGGCGCCGGTCGTCAGCACAACCCCAGATCCGAATTCGGACCCTGGGCCAACCATTCGCATTGACGCCTTCCCGGGCGAAGTCACCACAACGGTCAAGGAGGTGGACCGATGAGTACCGAATCGAGAACCACAGCTGCGGACGTCATGTTCGGTTCCGGCGAACACGCAACAGCGCTCGCAGATCTGCTCGGTCCGCAGGATCTGGCCGGTTTTGCGGGACGCGCAACGCGGACGCTCAGCGACGGCGCCCGCAATATGGTTGAACGCGAAATCAATTCAGCCGCTTCGAGTCTTCTCGATATCGACCTGAGCGACGTGCTGATCGGCGGTTGGCTGCGCTACGACCAGCTACGAAGAGCTGCCGCGAACACCCTTCACGGCGGGTGCGAGTGCGTTCCCCTTGCACGGCATCGCGTCGAGGCCACCCACCGGCCGTGGATCGAGTTGCGTTCGAACGGCGTCCCGATTGGCCGCATCGATTTCGAAATCAGAACGACGCTCGAGGTCGATGGTGTCAATATGGTTGTCGAAAACGCCGCCTTGCAGAAATTGCGGTTCGGCGAATGCGTGGCCACGGTCTCGCTTGCGGTGACCCCGCGCGGGCAGGTCGCCCAGCGCAGTCGAAAGCTACCGGTGTGGCAGGTGATCCAACTACGCCAGCCGATCCCACTGCTCGGAAGCGCCCGGCGAGGAACCATGCCGGTTCGCTGATCTACGCCGGCTCAGGCGAGAATGTCGTGCCGCACGATCGTCTGATCGCGACCCGGCCCAACGCCGATGCACGAGATCCGGGCGCCCGACAGTTCCTCGAGCCGCAGCACGTAGTTCTGCGCATTCTGCGGCAGATCGGAGAAGCTGCGTGCACCGGAGATGTCCTCCCACCAGCCCGGCATCTCCTCGTAGATCGGCCGCGCGTGGTGAAAACCGGTCTGCGTCATGGGCATTTCGTCCATGCGCTCGCCGTCCACGTCATAGGCAACGCAGATCGGGACCGTGTCGAGGCTCGAGAGCACGTCGAGCTTGGTGAGGAAGTAGTCGGTGATGCCGTTGACGCGCGTGGCGTAGCGCGCAATAACCGCGTCGAACCAGCCGCAGCGGCGGGCGCGGCCGGTGGTCACGCCGACCTCGCCGCCAGTCTTGGCGAGGTACGCACCCGACTCGTCGAACAGTTCCGTGGGGAACGGGCCTGAGCCGACGCGAGTTGTGTACGCCTTCAGGATGCCGAGCACGGTGGTGATCCGGTTCGGGCCGATGCCACTGCCCACCGCGGCGCCGCCGGCGGTGGGGTTGGAGGACGTCACGTACGGGTAGGTGCCGTGGTCGACGTCGAGCAGCGTGCCCTGCGAACCCTCGAGCAGGACGGTCTCGCCGCGCTCGAGCGCGGTGTTGAGCTGCAGGCGGGTGTCACAGATGCGGTGAGCGAAGCCCTCGGCCTGCTCCAGCACCTCGTCGACAACCTGGGCCGGGTCGAGCGCGCGCCGGTTGTAGATCTTCACCAGGACCTGGTTCTTGATCTCGAGCGCGGCCTCAACCTTCTGGGCGAGGATCTTCTCGTCGAGCACATCGGCGGCACGAACGCCGACGCGGGCGATCTTGTCCTGGTAGCACGGCCCGATGCCGCGGCCGGTTGTGCCGATCTTGGCATTGCCGAGGAAGCGCTCGGTGACCTTATCGATGGCCACGTGATACGGCATGATCAGGTGCGCATCGGCGCTGAGCAGCAACGATGAGGTGTCGACGTTGCGCTTCTCCAGGCCCGCCAGCTCGTCGAGCAGCACGCCCGGATCCACAACTACGCCGTTGCCGATCACGTTCTTGACGCCCGGGGTGAGGATGCCGGACGGGATCAGATGCAGCGCGAAGTTGTCGCCATTCGGCAGAACGACCGTGTGGCCCGCATTGTTGCCGCCCTGATAGCGGACGACCCAATCGACCCGGCCGCCGAGTAGATCCGTGGCCTTGCCCTTACCTTCGTCGCCCCATTGGGCGCCGATGAGGACGATTGCCGGCATGGTCTCTCCTGCGAGTCGAATTGCAGCGCACCTTCGCAAGCTGCAGCGTCTGCCGTCGAGAGGCATCGGCCGGGAGGCCAGTCTAGTGCAGTACGCGTGTCCTACTCCAACCGAACACACCTCGCGGGCACCTCACCCCCGCGGGCCGGGCCTGATCGTCGGTCGCCACATCCCGCAGCCGCCGGGTCGAGCGCGTCGTGCCTTGGCGTTCGGCTGCCCCGATTCGTCGACGGCTAAGGTGGCTGTCGAGCCCGGCGCGATCGGAACTGTGTCGTTGCGACCGGCTTGTCGGAGGAGGGAGAGCGCTTGACCAGGTTCGTACTCCGCTGCGGAGACGTGCCGGTGCCGATCACGCTCGCCTCACTGTCCACCGCATCGGCTGCACCGATCCCGCTCGACGACGAGATCGACGAAACGCTTGTACCCCTCGACACCGACTCCGCTCCTCGGCTCATCGTGCTTGGTCGTGATGCTGCGCTCGCCGCGGTCCTCACCCGCCTCATGCGCCTGGAACGACTCGATATCGAAATCGCCTACGTCCCGGTGGAGCGATCGGCCGGGTCCGCGATTTACCGCACCGGCACCGGAGCTGCGGCGGCCAAGCGGGCCGTGAGCGGCAAGGCGACCGATGTCCCGTTGATTCGCGACGATATGGGCATCGTGCTCGTCGGCAAGGCCCGCATCGACGGCCCGGACGGGGACACCCTGTTCGGCGAGGGTTTTGTTGACGACACAAAAATCTTCGAGGGCAAAGCGAACTCGGTACATATTTCCCCGACCGGCGAGTTTCCAGGTCTTCGCGCCTGCGCGGTGCGCGGGCAGTTGCGCCGGCTCAGGTGGGTGCCTGGCCGGGCGGCGCAGGTTGGCGCGGAGGGGATCGTGGTCACGCGGGACGGCGTTTCCAGCGATCGGACCGTTCGCCGCTCGACGTTCTATCGGCACACCGAACCGTGGAAGCTGGTCCGCTGAGTACTGCGCGAATTTCCGGCGCGGTCCGGCCGAGTCCTGTTTTCCTCGGCATTGTCGCGCTGGCCGCGGCGGGCGGAGTTCTGGCATGGCGCAGCGACACGACGTCCAACGCCGCGCGGGCCGGCGTCTTCGTGCTCGTCGTCGCCGGCTGGATCGTGAGCCTGTGCCTGCACGAGTTCGCGCACGCCTACACCGCTTGGCGGGCCGGTGACCACGAAGTTGAGGTGCGTGGCTACCTCACGCTGAACCCGCTGCGCTACAGCCACCCGGTGCTGTCGATCGCACTGCCGATCGCCTTCATCGCGCTCGGCGGCTTCGGCTTGCCCGGCGGCGCGGTGTACGTCCGACCAGGCTTGTTCGGCCCGGCGATGCAGCGGCGCATCAGCCTGGCCGGTCCCGCAGTGAACGTCGTGCTCGCGATCGCGCTGCTCGCCGCCATCCGAATCCTCGCCGACGGCACTCACGCCGCGTTCTGGTTCGGGCTGAGCTTCCTCGCCTTTCTGCAGATCACCGCGGCCGTGCTGAACCTGCTGCCCATTCCCGGCCTCGACGGCTACGGCGCGATCGAGCCCTCGCTATCGCCAAAAACCCGCCGAGCGCTCGACCAATACAAGCCGCTGGGCCTGCTCGCGGTGCTCGCTCTGCTCTGGGTGCCGTCCATCAATGCCGCCTTTTTCGACGCGGTGTATTGGCTATTCGAACTGTCCGGGGTGCCTGCGGACTGGTCGAGATTCGGCAGCTATCTCACGCAATTCTGGCGCTGACCTGGAATTTCACTCCCCCGAACGCCATCCGCCGGCCTATTGCCCGTTTCGGCCATATCCGAATTGGCCGGATTGAGCGATGCGGTTTGCGCGTGCCGCGCGATGTTATTGGAAAGGTCCGATACAGCAGCACGACGGGGAGTAGCCATGACCGAGGTGATCGATACTGCGGCGCAGATCGGCTCGATTTGGATCGGCCGTCGCTTCAATGGACCCCCCGATTCGGCGAACGGCGGCTACGCCTGCGGTTCCATCGCGCAGTTCATCGACGGACCGGCGCGAGTCGTCCTGCGCAAGCCCCCGCCGCTGGAGACCGAACTCGCCGTGCACCGCGTCGGCGACGTCGTATCGGTGCTGTACGAGGGTGGTCTCATTGCCGAGGCACGACCAGCGGCCCCCAGCGTCGTCGTGCCACCGACGTGGCCGACCTTCGCCGAGGCCGAGCGCGCGACTGCGGCACACCCGTGGCGCGGGCAGCGGCACATGCTGTCGGACTGCTTCGTCTGCGGACCGGAGCGCAGCGACGGCCTGCATGTCACGCCCGGCCCGCTCGAACCCGATGCGGCCGTCACCGCCACACCGTTCGTTCCTGACGACACCGTCGCCGATCCCGGTGGCACCGTGCCGCTCGAAATCGTCTGGGCAGCGTTGGACTGCTCGAGTTACCCGGCGAGTGCATTCAAGGACACGCTGTGCCTGCTCGGCACGCTGTCTGTCACCAAGTGGCAGGCGATCACGGTTGGAAAGCGCTATGTCGCTGTGGGTTGGACGCTGTCCGTGTCCGGCCGCAAGCATCACACCGCCGCCGCTCTGATCGATGACGACCGCAACATCGTGGCCGAGTCCGAGGCCATCTGGGTCGCCATCTGACAACGACGTACCCCGCACCCCTCCGAGAGGTCCTGCCATGACCAGTTCTTCGACCGCTGAACCACGCCTCGACCCGCCGGAACTCGATGCCGCCGAACAAGAAGCCCGCGACGCCCTCGCGGAACGACTGTTCGGAGCATTGCTCGGCGGAATGGAGTTACTCACGATCGAAACCGGCCGCAGGCTCGGGCTCTACCGAACTCTGGCCGAGATGGGCGCGCTCAATTCGGCCGAACTGGCCACCGCCGCAGGGATTGCCGAACGGTACGCACGCGAATGGCTCGAGCAGCAGGCCGCCGCCGGATTGCTCGCGGTACACGGCCCGATGGATGCCGACGCTCCGGCCCGCCGATACGCCCTGCCCCAGGCCTACATTCCCGTGCTGCTCGACGGTGAGGACCTCTCCCACATGATGGGCGCGGCTCCGATGCTCACCGGTTGTGCGCTCGCGGTCCCCGCCCTGGTCGACGCCTATCGTGCGGGATCCGGGGTGCCGTACGAGGCCTACGGCGAGGAACTGCGCCACGGCATCGGTTCGTTCAACCGGCCCGGCTTCGCGAAGATGATCGGTGAGTGGATCGACGCGATGCCCGACGTGTCGGCACGGCTCCGGTCCGGCGCGGTCGTGCTCGACGCGGGCTGCGGCACCGGATGGTCGAGTATTGCTCTGGCAGAGGCATTTCCGGACATCGAGGTGCACGGCATCGACCTCGACGCCACCTCGGTCGCGGAAGCGACGGCGCTGGCCACCGAGCGCGGACTCGGCGACCGAGTCCATTTCTCGGTGGGCAATGCCGCCGAAAGTCACGACCACGCGCGCGAGCACGGCATAAGTGCGGATCTCGCCTTCGTGTTCGAGGCGTTGCACGACATGGGCAACCCGGTGGGCGCACTCGCCTCGATTCGGTCCGCGCTAACTCCGGATGGGGTGCTACTCGTCGCGGACGAGCGGGTGTCGGACGAATTCATCTCGCCCGCAGGCGAAGTGGAGCGAGTGCAGTACGCCTTCAGCGTGCTGCACTGCCTGCCCGCGACCATGGCGGAGTCCACCTCGGTGGCGAACGGCACGGTCCTGCGGGCATCGACCGTCCGCGAGTGGGCCACGGCCGCCGGCTACGGGTCGGTCGCCGACCTGGGCATTGAGCACGACTTCTTCCGCTTCTACCGGATCGATCAATAGTCGTCCGAGCGGGTACACCGGACGTATGGGCCGCGGCGATCATCCGCAGCGCACGCCTTTATATGGCGCGGTGATGATGATCGCGGCCTTCGTCACGGCAAGCCTCACGGCGGCGGTCGAGATGCCGATCGCCGCGCACGGAGTAATCATCGTGACCGCGGCCCTCGTCGGCCTTGCCGGTTTCCTGATGACCTTCCGCGACCTGTCCTAACGAGTGCAAAACTTCGTCGTGGGGCGAGGTTTCGGCCCCGTTTACACATTTCGCACTCGTAAGCGCCCCTCTAACGGCTGCAAATCTTGTTCGTGGGGGCGACATTTCGGCCCCGTTTACACATTTTGCACCCATTAAGGGCGGCGTCCGGGCTCGTCAGACCGGGTAGGCGCCGCGCCGGATTCGCATCGTCCGCTGCACGGCAACGACCGCGGCGAGCACGGCGAGAACGAAGAGCGGGAGCCGGTCGCCGAGGCTGGACTCGAGCGCAACCAGCGTCAGCGGCACGGCGAAACCGAGGTAGGTGCCCACATAGAAGACGCCCGTCAGCGCGCCGCGGTGGGACGGTGGCGTCAGCTGCTCGATGTCGAGCAGACCGGTGCGCAGGCACAGACCGTAGGCGGAGCCGAGCACGACGCAGCACGGCAGAAGCGCCCAGACCGGCGGTTCGGCACCGCACAGCGCGGCAAGCACATAGCCGAGCGCGGCGAGGCCCGCACCGACCGACCCCGCGAGCGGACCGAAGGCCTTGCGGCGGGCGAGCACCTGGACCGCGATGCCCGAACCGAGGCCGAGCGTGGCGGCGAGGCCCGGCACGAGCGGACCGCTGTAGCTGTCCGGCAGGCGTGCGGGCAGGCTAACGAACGCAATGGTGACGCTGGCGAATACGAACGGCGCGAGCGGCAACGCCCAACTCAGTGCCTGACCTGCGGACGCTGGATGGTCTGCCGCGACCGGGCGCGTCCGTCGCGGCGCAGAACCGGTCCACACAATCGCCGCAATGAGGGCGGCGAGGCCGAGACCTGCGGCGACCGCGAACGTCACCACGATCGGGGCGGGTACGAACTCGCCGAGCAGTCCCGAGGCCAGCGGGCCACAGCCGAAGCCTGCGGTCAGCACGACCCCGGCCACGGTGGTGCCGCGCGCGCCACCGATATCGGCCGCCCATGCGGTGCCGGCGCCCATGGCGAGACCCGCGCCGATGCCGACCACGAGCCGGCCCACGGCCAACCCAAGGCCGTCGTGCCAGGCCAGCAGCAACAGTGATCCGGCGATGGTGATCGCCGCGCCGGGGAGGACCACGCGCGCTCGGCCCACCTTGTCCGACAGCGCGCCGCCGCCGAGCAGACCGGGCAGCAGGCCGATCGCGTAGACCCCAAATACCGCGTCGAGCACCGCGTCGGACAACTGCTCGTGCTCACGCAGCACCGGGATGACCGAGACGAAGTGGTTCGCCATCCAGCCGACCGTGAACAGCACAGCGAGTACTGCCGCGAACGTCCGTGAGGTGCGCTGTGCTGGTGCGTCACGCTCGATGGCACGCTCGGCGGTGGTCATCTCATTCCTTCGGGTCGGCTCCCGGCTCGTTCGGCGGCCGGTGACGTATGCGCGCGACAACCTCGCGCAGTGGCTTCACATAGATGCCCTGCGTCGCGGCTTCGCGTCGTGCGGTGTTGCGGGAGATGAGTACTCCCGCGATGGCGATCGCCCAGATCGGGTACTGGACCAGCCACGCCAGTCGGAAGGCGTCGAAGGTCAATCCGCCCGCCTTATCGAGCACGATACCGATCGCCTCTATTGTGACGAGCGTCGCGGCGAACCCTCCGACGTTCACCATGCCCTGTGCGGTGCCCATGCTGGTGCTCGGATTCGAGGTGCGGGCGTAGTCGAAACCGATCACCGAACCGGGACCGCCAACCGAGATGATCACCACGAGCAACACCAGCAGCCAGACCGGCGCGGGGTGCGAGAGGGCCAGCACGACCGTCCAGATCGTCACCGTGCCGGTGATGCTGGCGAGTACCAGCCAGGAGCGCCGCAACGGATAGCGGGCCGTGAGCATGCCGATAATCGGGCCGACAACGATCGCGGACAGGACCGAGACGGCCAGCATTCCGCCCGCCGCGGACAGCGAAAGTCCCTGCGCGGAAACGAGATAAGGCACACCCCACATCAGTGCGAAGGTGGTGATGGAGAACTGGGTGCCCATATGACTGAAGAAGCCGAGCCGAGTACCGGGTCGTCGCCATACGGTGGCGATCTGTGAGCGGAGTTCGCGCAGGCTGCTCCCGGCGTCGGGCGGCGATTCTTTGGGGTGCGGTGAGTCCTTGATGACGGCCAACGCGAGGCAGCCCGAGAACACGCCGACCGCAGCGGCGGACAGGAAGGCCGTCTCCCAGCCTTGCGCGCGCAGCAGCGCTAACAGTGGAACCGCAGAGAGCACCTGTCCGAGCTGACCGAGGATGCCGGTGAGTTGGGACACCACCGGCACTCGGCGGGGGGAGAACCACTCGGGAACCAGGCGAAGCACCGCGAGGAAGGTGAATGCGTCACCGGTGCCGACCAGCACCCGTCCGAACACTGCGAGCGGTACCGATTCGGTCCAAGCCAGGGCGACCTCACCACCGGCCATGAACAGCGCGCCCGCGGCGATCATCGATCGCGAGCCGAACCGATCGAGCAGCAATCCGGCCGGAATCTGCATCCCGGCGTACACCACCACCTGCAGTACGACGAAGGTCGCCAGCACGGAGGGCTCGACGTCGAATCGCTCCTGCGCCTGCAGCCCGGAGACCCCGAATGCGGTCCGGTTCAGCACGGCGACAACGTAGGCGAAGACGCCGGCGATCCAGATCGACCAGGCGCGCTTCATCAATCTCGAAACTACCGCCGGGAGTGGGCGCGGCGCGCGATGAAGTCACCGGCCCACCTCGCCGATGACCTACCCTGCGCCACGCCCACTCCCGGCGGCCCGCCCGCCGAGGATCACCCGGCGGGCAGGAGTTCCGTGCTCAGGAACCGTAGAAGGGATCACCCGAAACCGACTCGGACGACCGCCCGTCGACGCCCTTCGGGACATCGCCCTCGAGCGTCACGCGGTACAGCACGCGGTCGTAGCCGAGATGTCCGGCGTCGGAAATTGCCAGGTGAGACGTGGCCTGGTTGTCCCAGAAGGCGACGCTGCCCGGAGCCCACTTGAAGCGAACCGTGTACTCGGTCCGGGTGGCCTCCTCCCACAGCACCTTCAGGATGCCCTCGCTCTGCGACGGCGTGAAGCCACGGATCTCGCGCGCCCCGCGAGTGAACCCGGGGCTGACGAACAGCGCCCGCTCGCCAGTGACGGGATGCACACGAACTGCCGGGTGGTACGTAACCAGATTCGCCTCGCGCACCTTGCGGTCGCGCTGGCTGCCGGCCGCCGCCCTGGTGCTGAACTGATGCTTGATGTCGATGGTGTCCGCGAAATCGCGCAGTTCCTTCGGCAGGTTCTCGTAGGCCGCGACGAGGTTGGTCCATGCGGTGTCACCGCCGAAGGGCGGCAGGATGTCGGCACGCAGGATCGACGCCGCCGGCGGGTTGATCAGCGCCGTCACGTCGGTGTGCCAGCTGCTGTCGTACGACGTGCGCTTGCGACCGAGGTTCGACTCGTACCGGCGGCTGTCGATCGGCAGGATCTCCGGGAAACCCTCCGGTGGCGACTCCTCGTGCGGATGCGCCGCCGTCACCTTGCCGAACTGCCGGGCGAACGCGATCTGTTCGGCGTGCCCGATCTCCTGGTCACGGAAGAAGATCACCTTGTGGGCGTGCAGCGCGTTCTGAATTTCCTCGACCACGCTTGGCTCATGCGCCTCGCGCAGATCGACACCGCGGATCTCCGCGCCGATATAACCGGCGAGCGGCACGACATCCAGCCCGAGGCTGGCGTCCTTCAGTTCGGTCATGGGCTGGCTCCAAGTCGAGACGATGGGACGCCGCGGAAAGTGGCTGTGCAGCGGCGATATACACAGCGTCGCGGCCATCGCGTCTCGCGAACAAGGACGTTCGGCTACGGAAACCTTGCAGTACAACTTAATCCGCACACCCGCCGATGCCTTTTCTCGAGATGCGCACTGGGCACACCTGTGTCAAGATCTTCTGTTGTGATCTCGGTTGGCCTCATCGCTCGGCACCATGTCGACCTGATGCGTGCCTCCAGCGCGATCTGTTGTCGCTGACCAGCTCGCGAATTCGCCGATCGCCCACCCATCGCCGATCGGTATCCGGCACCCACCTGACGAGGTCACATGTCACCGATCGATGGTTCCGCCAGCTCGATGTCCTTGTGCGCCTTTGACGCTCCGGTCGGTGCATGATGCTTGATCTGCGCCGGATGATGCTGCTCAACGATCTCGCCGAGCTCGGCACGGTCACCGCCGTCGCCGCCCGGCGCAGCATCACGAGTTCTGCTGTGTCGCAACAACTCCGGGTGCTCGAAGAAGAAGCGGGCGCGGCACTGTTCCGGCGTGACGGGCGCACGCTGCGGCTCACCCGCAGCGGCGAGGTGCTCGCCGAGCACGTCCGGCATGTGCTGGCCGCGGTGGACGAGGCCATGACCGCGGTGGCGGCGACCCGGGACCGACTCTCGGGACAGATCGCGGTCGCAGCCTTCAACATGGCCGTACCGACGCTTGCCGCTCCGATGGTTCGCCGGCTCAGCGCCGAGGAACCCGACCTGCGCATCGAAGTTCGGCAGGAAGAGACTGGTGCCGCGCTGCGCTTGCTTCGCCAGCGCGAGATCGACATCGCCATCACCTGCCACTACGACTTCCTCGGTGATGACGGGTTCGGCGGAATGATCAGCGAGATTCTGCTTGTCGAGCCGCTCGTGCTGATGGCTCCGACAGAGACGCATCTGCGTATCCGCAAGTTCGGGCTCGCGGCGCTCGCCGATAGTCCGTGGGTGACGGGCGCGCCGCACTCGGGGCTGGACGTAGCCGTGCTGCGCGCCGGCGAGCGGGCCGGCTTCACCCCGCAAATCAAGCACCGACTGTTGGGTGCACAGAACATGTGCGATCTCGCGGCGACCGAGACGGCATCGGCGATCGTGCCGCGCCTGTCGATCCCGGCTCACCTGGAGAGCCTGATCGTTCCCGACATGAATCTCGACAATCGCACCATCAGGGCTGTCGTCCGGCCGGGCAGGCAAAAGGACCCGGGTATCGCGGCCATCCTGCAGACGCTGCGCTCCATCGCCGCCTCCGCGCTGCCGGCGCCGGACTCGCTGAGCGCCGCCTCGTAGCCCGGCGACAGTTGTCGTTCCCGGGTGCAAAACCTGTCAACGGGGTCGAAACTTCGCACTCGTAAACACAATTTGCACTCGGGAACGCCAGCCAAACGTGAGCAAAGTCTGCTCGCTTTGGCGGCGGACCTGTCGGTACCGCGAGGCACACTGAGGCGATGGCAACCTGGCTGGAGTTCTCCGCGGCAGCACCCGAGTTGGCAGAGGCAATCGAGGCGAGGCTGAAGGCGCACAAGCACCACCTGCTTGCGACGCTGCGGAAGGACGGATCGCCGCGACTGTCGGGCACCGAGGTGGAGATCTTCGACGGCAAACTGGTGATCGGCTCGATGCCAGGCGCGATGAAGGTGCGCGACCTGCTGCGAGATCCCCGGTATGCGCTGCACAGCAACCCCGGCGACCACACCATGACCGGCGGAGATGCCAAGCTATCCGGGCACGCGCGGGAGGCGACGGGCGAAGAGCGAGACTGGATCGTCGCCGCCTACGCCGATAAGTACGGCGGCGAGACGGCAGCAGGGGACGACGGCGCCCACATGGTTGTGCTCGATGTCGACGAGGCCACGCACATCACGGTCGACGACAAGCACCTCTATGTCGACCTATGGAGACCTGGCCGCGAGGTCGAGCGCTTCGTGAAGTAGCCGGTCTCAATCTTCCGACGGCACACCGGGTTTCGCGACCGTCGGAGGCAGCAGCGCGAGAGCGGAAATGCGCTGCAGCCCGGCCACCTGCATGAAGTCCACTAGCGCGGAACGCAATTGGCCGAACACCACGTGCGCGGACAGTCCTGCATGCTCAACCAGTTCCGGGCGCGCGCCAGTCGCGACCGAGCGGAGCACGCGCGCGGCCTCTGCCTGGTCCGGTTGCTCGCCCGGGTTGGCGAGCATCATCTGCCGCAAGACATCCACCGCGTGCGACAGCTTCTCGATCTCGTCGACGAGGCGAGGGTCGAGAATCTCGTCGTCACGCACGACGGTGAGCGAGCGACGCACCAGCACCCGAATGTTGCGGACCGCATTGTCGAGCGGATCGGCTGTCGCGCTGAGCTTGTCGTGCCGCTCGCGTGTGGACCAGTACATCGGCGAGATCCGGGTGATCTCCTGCCCGCCCTCGATCGCGGAACGCAGCCGGTCGATTTGCCCCTGGGTCGCCCGCGCGCGGTCCAGCGCTGCGCGAATCGGCGCCGGGTTCTGCTCGGTCAACCCATCCGCGGTCATGCGCAGCACGTCGACGATCACCGCGAGTACGTCGGCGGCCTGCTGCCGCGCGCGGCGGACCGGGTGCGTCGGCACTACTGCCACCACTGCGATCCCGACGAGGCCGCCGACCAGCGCGTCAACCATTCGCTCGTAGCCGGCCGCATCACCCGGTGGCAGCAGTGTCGCGACCAGCACCGCCGAACTCGCGGCCTGCATGGCGATGATCGGACCGCCGTCGAGCAAGACGGCCGAGGCCATCGCGAGCGCGACGACCACGGCGATCTGCCACGGCCCAGTGCCGATCGCCGTGACGATCAGGTCCCCGATGCCGATGCCCACCGTGACGCCGACGACGAGTTCGACCGAGCGGCGCAGCCGCGCCCCGAGCGAGATGCCGAGCGAAATGACCGCCGCTATCGGCGCGAAGAACGGACGCGGGTGCCCGAGCAGGTCGAAGGCGACCCACCAGGAAATCCCCGCGGCAAGGCCGCACTGCACGATTGGCAGCGCGGAAGCCCGCAACCGCTCCGTGGAGGTGCGGAGACGGGCGCGCTGGCGTTTGGCGAAGTTAGTGGTCGAGGCCAAGTTGTTCGGCCGCGCGCGGATCGCAATCTTCGAGCAGATCCAGGCAGCGCGCGTACTCGTCGGCCTCCCCGATGGTCTTCGCCGCGCGTGCGAGCGCCGCTACACAGCGCAGGAAACCCTGGTTGGGCTCGTGACTGAACGGCACCGGGCCGAAACCCTTCCAGCCGTTGCGCCGCAGCTGATCCAGGCCGCGGTGATAGCCGGTCCGGGCGTAGGCGTAAGCGGTAATCGTCGCGCCGTCCGCCAGTGCCTGCTCGGCCAGGTAGGCCCAAGCGATCGAGGCAGTGGGGTGGTCGGCGGCAACCTCAGCGGGGTCGCGCTTGTTGAGCAGGTCGGACTCGGCGTCGTCGTCGCCGGGCAGCAGCGTCGGCTGAGGACCGAGCAAATCACCGAAAGATGTCATACCGCCCATTCTGGCAGGTCTACTCGGTGAGAACGTCGATGGCGGTTAGGCTGCGCGGCAGGCGGGCACACTGCCGCGACGGAGTTCGAAAGACGCGAGGGGTTATCGGGTGACCGACGACGAGACGAAGACCGAGGCCTTGTCTGCAGCAACCCCGCCGTTCGAAGCCGCACGGCAAGGAACCGAAGCGCCGAGGCCGAGCGCACAACCGCAGCGGATCGAACCGACCACCCCGCCGCCGGCCCCGAAACGCAGGAGCGGCCGCTGGTTTGCCGCCGTCGCAGCAGCTCTCGTTGTGGTCGTCGCGCTCGCGGCAAGCCTGCTCTGGCTCATCGTCCGGCCCGATCCGGCGCCGACCAACGAGGACCTGATCCGTGGCGCGATCGGTGACTACGGCACGGCACTGACCTCCGGCGACCTACCCGCCCTTCAGTCGGCCACCTGCGGCCCGCTGAGCGACTACTACCGCACCGTGCCGCCGGAGAAGTTCGCGCAGGTGCACCAGACCAGCTCCGATCAGGGCAGCATCCCGGTTCTCGAGAGCGTCGACATCGTGCAGGTGACCAACGATCAGACCGCGATCGCACAGGTCACCGCTCACCTACCGCTCGATCCTGCGACCGCCTCGGCGCGCACGTTCAACCTGTTGAAGACGCCCGAGGGCTGGAAGGTCTGCGAACCGCCCGCTTAACGCAGAAGGCGCACTCGCCGTCGCGGATATCGCGACGACAAGTGCGCCTCAGAAAACCGAACTGACTAGCCGGCGGATACCGAACGGCCCGCGGAGGACAGGTCGTTGCAGGCCTGGACGACACGCTCGCTCATCGAGGCCTCGGCCTTCTTCAGGTAGCTACGCGGGTCGTAGAACTTCTTGTTGCCGACCTCGCCGTCGATCTTGAGCACACCGTCGAAGTTGGCGAACATGTGCGCGGCGAGAGGGCGGGTGAACGCGTACTGCGTGTCGGTGTCGACGTTCATCTTCACCACGCCGTACTCGAGCGAGTGGTCGATCTCGCTCTTCAGCGAGCCGGAGCCGCCGTGGAAGACGAAGTCGAACGGCTTCGAGCCGGCCGGCAGGCCGAGACGCTCGGACGCGACGCGCTGGCCCTCGGCGAGCACCTCGGGCTTGAGCACAACGTTGCCCGGCTTGTAGACGCCGTGCACGTTGCCGAATGTCGCGGCGAGCAGGTACTTGCCCTTCGAGCCGTCACCGAGCGCGTCGATGGTCTTCGCGAAATCCTCGGAGCTGGTGTACAGCTTCTCGTTGATCTCGGCCTCGACACCGTCCTCTTCACCGCCGACGACGCCGATCTCGACCTCGAGGATGATCTTCGCCGCGGCCGCGGCCTGCAGCAGTTCCTGCGCGATCGAGAGGTTCTCGTCGATCGGCACGGCCGAGCCGTCCCACATGTGCGACTGGAACAGCGGGTTCTGGCCGTTGTTCACGCGTTCCTGCGAGATGGCGAGCAGCGGGCGCACCAGGCCGTCGAGCTTGTCCTTGGGGCAGTGATCGGTGTGCAGTGCGATCGTCACGTCGTACTTCGCGGCGATCACGTGCGCGAACTCGGCGAGTGCCACCGCACCGGTGACCATGTCCTTCACGCCGAGGCCGGAACCGAACTCCGCACCGCCGGTGGAGAACTGGATGATGCCGTCACTGCCCGCATCGGCGAAGCCCTTGATCGCGGCGTTGATGGTTTCCGAGGACGTGCAGTTGATAGCCGGGAAAGCGAAGGAGTGTTCCTTGGCCCGGCTGAGCATCTCGGCGTAGACCTCGGGAGTTGCGATGGGCACTGAAACCGACCTCCAAGTCGTGTTTTGGGCTATTTGTGCTGCTCACCCTATGACAAAGGCCCGCCGGACCCAACGGTGGTAGGTAGGTCACAGGGGTATCCGGGGTAGTGCCACGTCGCCGGTACCCTGGCAGGCGTGATCGAGACCCTCGCAGTCCAGACGACCACCAACCAGGCCTTGCTTCCGGGTTTCCTCGACCCGATCACCCTGCTCGGCTACTTCGGCAGCTGGGCGCTGGTCGGACTGCTGGTTGTCGTGCTCATCGAATCCGGCGTGCTGTTCCCCGTCCTGCCCGGCGACTCGCTGCTGTTCGTGGCGGGCATGGTGGTCGCGGGTGAGACCACTGAGGTCGAGAAGTTCGCCTCGCTCTGGGAGTTGCTGATCCTCGTGCCGCTGGCGGCCATCATCGGCGGGCAGATCGGCTACTGGATCGGGCGCTACGCGGGGACCAGCATGTTCAGGCCGGACGCGCGGTTCCTCAAGGAGCGGTACCTCACGGAGGCGCACGAGTTCTTCGAGAAGCATGGTCCGATCACGATCTTCCTGGCCCGCTTCGTGCCGATCGTGCGCACCCTCGCGCCGATTGTCGCTGGCGCGGCGCGGATGAAGTTCCCGGTCTTTTTCCTCTACAACGTGGTCGGCGCGATCGTGTGGAGCACCGGCTTCATCCTGCTCGGCTACTGGCTCGGCCAGTTCGAACTAATCCAGAAGCTGATCGAGCCGATCTTCATCGTGATCGTGCTGGTCTCGGTGCTGCCGATCGTCTGGGAGTCGTACAAGCGCCGTCGCGCGGCGAAGAATGCTCCGGCGACGGTGACGGAGTCGTCGGAATCTGCCGTCGACTAGCGCCAGGTCTACGCACCCGCGACCCGGTGCGCGGCTTCGAGCAACATCCAGCCCGACAACTGCACGGAGAGATCGCGCTCGGGTAACCCTGGTGCCGGCGTGCGCGCCGGCACCGACCAGTCCGCGCCGAACACCGGCAGTTCCCCGATATCTGTGCGGTTGCGCCACGCCGCCTCCCCCGAGGCGAGCACGAGCGCTCCGGCGGTCTCCCTGGCGCGCGCATCGGCGGCCGAATCACCGGGCAACTGCAGCGCAACCAACGCCAGGTAGCGCGCGAGGATGCCGTTGAACAAACCGCCGTCGCCTCCGCCGCCACCGACGATCACACCATCGGGCGCGAGGCGCGTCACGACCGCGTCGACGAGTCGATGCACCCGTTCGGCATGCACCGGATCGGACGTCCGCTGCGCCAGTTCGGTCTCGAGCCCGAGCACGACGCCCTGGCAGTACGTATAGATCACCCGCTCCAGGCGCTCACTCGGCAGGTGAACACCGTCGAAGATAAGGGCGGTGTCCGGATCGCGCAGCGTGGCATCGAGCCAGTCCGCCATATCGACCGCGCGGTCGGATCGGCCTGTTCGGGCAAGCGCGATCCCGGCCGGGCCGTTCGCCGGCGCATTGAAGAAATCCGACGCGATCCGCCACGGGATGCCGCCGCCGCGCGCGGGCGCCCAGGCGTCGTACAGCCGCGCAGTGAGCTCGGCCAATGGGCCTGTGAAGTCGAGACCGACGAGCCGCTGTGCGCGCTCGAGCGCGAGCGCCAGCCAGGCCATGTCGTCGTAGTAAGAGTTGGTCCAGCGCAGGAAGTTGCGACCGTGCACACCACGGGACAGTTCGGTGATACGCCGCTTGCGTTCCTCGCTCGGCGCCCGAACCTCGGCATCGACGGTCACGTCGATCAGGTGCGCCTGCCACCAGTAGTCCCACGCCACGAACACCCGCTCGCCCGGCGTCGGCGGCGCACCGACCACTCCGAGCGCGGTTCCCGGAATCGCCCACAGCCGCCGCACATTCCGTTCCTGCACAGCCGTTTCCGCCAGACCGGCACGGCTCGCCCACTCTACGACCGAGACATCGCCGCTCACCACGCGCGATCCAGGTCCGCGTGCTGCCGGATCCACGCGTGCATCGCGATCCCGGCCGCGACCCCGGCATTGATACTGCGCGTCGATCCGAACTGGGCGATCGAAACAGTCAGGGCAGCAATGTCTTTCGCGTGATCGGTGATGCCAGGGCCCTCCTGCCCGAAAAGCAAGACGCAGTCGCGCGGGAGCTGGGCGGTCTCGAGCGGAACCGCACCGGGCACGTTGTCCACCGCCACCACGGCGAGGCCACGCTCGCTCGCGAACTCCCCTAGTTCGCCGAGGTCGGTGTGGTGCCGAACGTGCTGATAGCGGTCGGTCACCATGGCTCCGCGACGGTTCCACCGGCGCCGTCCGACGATATGCACCTCGGCAGCGGCGAAGGCGTTCGCTGTGCGCACCACGGTGCCGATATTCGCGTCGTGCGCGAAGTTCTCGATGGCGACATGGAACGGGTGCCGCCGCGCATCGATATCGGCAACGATCGCCTCGCGCGTCCAATAGCGGTATGCGTCAACGACATTGCGACGATCACCGTTGTCGAGCAGCTCCGGGTCGTAACGGGGGTCGGTCGGTCTCGGGCCGTCGTATTCGGCATCCCACGGTCCGACGCCATGCGGATTCTCGCCCCATTCGGTGGGGCCTACTTCGTCTTCGGACACGTCAGGTGTGGCTCATTCGCTTGTTCGACATCCGCACCGCCCAGTCGGGGGAGAACTTGGCGAGGTTGGCCATGATCTTTGCCTGTCTACCGATCGGATAGTGCACCTTGTGCAGCAGGCGGGACCGAGTACGCGTTGCGTGAACAATTCCGTCGGCGACATCCTTCGCCGTCAGGTGGATACCGAGCGAACGCGTTGTGCCGATGTCCATTCCGTCCACCATCGCGGTGTTGACGAAAAGCGGCCACACCGCGAGCACACGAATGTCGTGCGGACGCCACTCGAGATCGAGCGCCTCGGTGAGCGCACGCACCGCGAATTTCGTTGCGGAGTAGGTCGCCAACTCGGGCTGACCGTAGATCGCCGAAGCCGAGCACAGGTTCACCAACTGTGCGCCCGCAGTATCGCGCAAGTAGGGGAAAGCCGCCTTGCTGCCGTAGATTACGCCGTTTACGTTGATATCGACCAGGCGCCGATGAGCAGCAGTAGCCATCTCTTCGAAGGGGCCGGAGCTCAGTACGCCCGCGTTGTTGATCAGAATGTCGAGCCGCTGTTCGTCGGCATGGAATTTCTCCATGGCCGCGTCCCACTGCGCCGGGTCGGTCACATTCAGCGCGCCCACAGTGATACTGCCACCTGCGGCTTCGATCTCCTCGCGCAGCAGGCCGAGGCCCGGTTCATCGATATCGAACGCACCCACGTGGTAGCCGAGGTCCGCAAACGCCCGCGCGGTCGCGTGGCCGATGCCGGCCGCAGCGCCGCTGATGAACACCGTTGGTCTGCTCATGTTTGTAGAGGTTATTCCCTCACTCCGGCGCGCGGACCCGACTCAGCGGGGTCGTGCGGGACCGGGAGGGCCCGGCATCTCGGCGACATCGAGGATGCCCTCGACGAGCAGTCCCTGCGCCGCCGCATAGGAGGAGAGGATGGCGGCCTCCGCGAGCCGCCGGGACGTCGAGCCTTTGAGGAGCACACGCCGAACCACGATCAACGCATCGGAGACAGTGAAGAGCAGAGCGCCGAGACCCAGCCCGGTGGCGGGCCGGCCGCGGGGCACAACCAGACCTCCCACGGTCGGCGCACCCGGGACCAACTCCGGGTCCGACGCGAGTGTGGTCGCGGTGCCGAGGGTGAGCCCATATGCCGAGAGCGGCGCGGCGAGATGCGGTGCGCGCTTACGGAGCAGTCCGGCGGCCGCAAGCCAGCCGACCACCCGCGGCATCGCAGCGTTCTTTGTGGGCCGCGCACCCGCGCGGCGGAGCACTCCGGCGTACCCGAGTTGCATGATCGCGAACGATGCCGCGCCCCGGACGAGACGCCGGTCGTCATCCGGCTCGATCAGCAGCACGTCACCGACGGTGGCCGCGCTCAGTCCACCGAGCAGCAACGCGGCGTCCACCGGCGCGACGCGATTGCGAAGCCGCCAAACCCGACGGGCGAGCACTGGCGCGATCAGGGGTTTGGCAACCCACTGCAGGGCCTTTCGCTCGGTCAGCGCACCCACCACGGTCAGGGTGACCGCCGTCGCGTAGACCGCCCGCTCAGCAGTGGTCGGAGACTCCATCGATTCCTCCTTGGGTCGCCTACATCCAACCATTCCTCTGCCCCGTCGAATTAGATAGTTAGCCTATGTAATATTCTTCAGTGGTCGTTCCGACCCAAACTCCTGGTCGCGACGACATGCCCGACGCCACGAACGACGCAAAAGGAATCTTGTGAGCACCCTTACTGCGACTGCTCAACAGACCGAGCAGAAACCGAGCATCCTGCAGCAACCGCGTGCAGTGTGGGCCGTCGCGTTCGCCTCGGTGATCGCCTTCATGGGCATCGGTCTCGTCGACCCGATCCTCAAGCCGATCGGCGAAGAACTCAACGCGACGCCCTCGCAAGTGTCGCTACTGTTCACGTCATACATGCTGGTCAC
The DNA here is from genome assembly GCF_001646865.1 of Aldersonia kunmingensis. Lineage (GTDB taxonomy): Bacteria > Actinomycetota > Actinomycetes > Mycobacteriales > Mycobacteriaceae > Aldersonia > Aldersonia kunmingensis. Next base: position 80,570 of record NZ_LRRB01000270.1, read on the forward strand.
CGGCATCGCCATGCTCATCACCGGTGTTGTATCCAGCCGATTCGGCGCGAAGAAAACACTGCTCGCCGGACTGGCGCTGATCGTGGTGTTCTCCGCGTGCGCCGGCATGTCCGACACGATCAGCCAGATCGTCGGCTTCCGCGCCGGGTGGGGCCTTGGCAACGCGCTGTTCATCGCGACCGCACTGGCAACGATCGTCGGCGCCGCCAGCGGCGGCGTCGCGAAGGCAATCATCCTGTACGAGGCCGCCCTCGGCATCGGTATCGCGACCGGCCCGCTGGTGGGTGGCGTACTCGGCAATATCAGCTGGCGGGGACCGTTCTTCGGCGTCGCGGTCCTGATGACGATCGCGTTCTGCCTCATCGCGGTCATGCTTCCCGCAACGCCGCGGACAGGTGCGGCACCGAAGCTCAGCACGTCCCTCGTCGCGCCCTTCAAGGCGCTGCGCTACCCCGGCCTGCTGACGGTCGCAATTACCGCGCTGCTCTACAACTACGGCTTCTTCACACTGCTGGCGTTCACACCATTCCCGCTCGATATGGGCACGTACGCAATCGGTTTCATCTTCTTCGGCTGGGGCCTATGCCTCGCGGTGTCATCGGTCTTCTTCGCGCCATGGCTGCAGCGAGCATTTGGCACGGTGCCGATGATGATGGCCGCGCTGCTCGCCTTCGCCGCCGATCTCGCCGTCATGGCGGTGTTCGTCGAATACAAACCCGTGCTGATTACGTGCGTCGTCGTGGCCGGCCTGTTCCTCGGTGTGGTGAACACCCTCATCACCGAGGCCGTCATGGTCTCGGCGCCGGTGGAACGCTCCACCGCATCCGCCGCGTACAGCTTCGTGCGCTTCGCCGGCGGTGCTGCCGCGCCATACCTCGCGGGCAAGATGGGCGAGCATAATCTGCATCTGCCGTTCTGGGTCGGCGCAGTCTGCACGGTCGCTTCGGTCGGCGCACTCTACTTGGGGCGCAATGCGCTTCGCTCCGCGCACGTAGATGCACACAGTGTCGAGGAGGCCGAAGCGATCACGCTCGGCGATGACTGAGAGCTCCCGAGTCGGGCTCAACGCCTAGGCTGGAGCCGTGCGCGCATCGGTCGGCGTAGGCGTGCTCGTGACCTGCCTGGTTACGGGCTTCGCCGCTGCGGACGCGGGAGCCGAGCGCGCACGGCAGGCCCCAACTGCACCGCATTCGATCACGCTCGATGCGGTCGGCCTGGTCACCGAGCCGGTCGCGCTCTCCACCGTTATGACAGCCGGAACGTCTGCGAATCCGGTGCTCCAAAATCGCACCGGTACGGACGAATTCGCGCAATCGGCGGCGCGCACCCACGCGTGGGACGAGTACCCGTACTTGCGCTACACCGCGACATTCCCGCCCGGCACGCCAACCGCGACAATCCAGTGGCAAGGCAGTTCCGTAAATCTGAACGACCTCGCGTTGCACGCCTGGAATCCCAGTCACAGCAGCTGGGGTCCGGCACTCGTCACCGCCCGCCCGAGCACTCCGGGTGGACCGATCCTCCTGGCCGCGGCAGTCCCGGTGGCCGCCGACGGGACGGTCGACCTGCTCATCATGGACGGTCCCCGCGCCGACCGGAGCTTCATCGAGCGCAATGCGATTCCCGACGACAGCTTCGCCGACCCGGCCGGCTACGACTTCGCGCTCGAGCATTTCAGCGACACTCAGTACGTCTCGCGGGACGACCCGCAGGTGTACCGGACTCAGACCCAGTGGATCGCGGACAATGCCGATCCGTTGAAGATCGCCTACGCCATGCACACCGGCGATCTGGTGCAGAGCTGGATCCGGCCCGGATCGTCGGATGTCCAGGCGCGCCGAGAATTCGAGGCGGCAAGCGAAGCAATGCGCACCATCGATGAGGCCGGTGTCCCGAACGGCGTGCTACCCGGCAATCACGACAACCTGTGGAACGTGGCGGGCCGGCTCGTGCCGGAGATGCACGAGAAGAACCACGCGCTCTACAACGAGTTCTTCGGGCCGCAGCGCTACCGCGATCGGCCCTTCTGGGGCGGCTCGGTCAGCGACGGCGACAATTCCGCCCATTACGACGTGCTGGATATCGCCGGTGCAAAGTTCCTGATGCTCTATATCGGCTACAACCCGCCCGGAAAGGTGCTGCGCTGGGCGGAGGACGTGCTCGATTCGCACCGCGACCGCAACGTGGTGATCGGCACGCACTACTATCTGGACGAAGACGGCACCCGGAAATCCATGGGCTTCAACGATATTCAGGCCAGCTCCGGAGAGATCATCTGGAATCGACTTGTGCGGCCCTATGACTCGGTGTTCCTCGTGCTGTCCGGCCACGCCGATGGGCAGGCAACGATGATCGAACGCAACGTCGGCGATACCGACCGGACCGTCGTGCAGATGCTCGCCGACTATCAGTACTTCACGGTGGACGGTAAGCGCAGCACCGGATTCCAGCGGCTACTGCAGTTCGACTTGGATGCGGGAACGATGGCCGTCGACACCCACTCCCCCGTGCTGAATTCGTTCCGGGTGGAGGACCACGACCCACGCGAGCGCTTCTCGGCGAAGGACGGTCAGTTCGTCACGGAGTTCACGCTGCGCGCAGATGTCCCCCGCGCGGTGTCGGCCGGCTGAGCACCGCCCAAACGGGTGCAAAATTTGTAAACGGGGCCAAAACTTCGCACCCACGAACACAATTTGCACTCACGAAGGACAGTCAAACGGGTGCAAATTTTCGAGCGGGGATTGGGCTCAGAGGCCGAGGTCGGCGAGCCCGAGCAGCGGGCGGTAGTCCAGGCCCTCGGCGGCGATCACCTTGTCCGCGCCGGTGTTGCGGTCCACCACGGTGGCAACACCCACCACGATCGCGCCGGCGTCACGCAGCGCCTTCACCGCGGTAAGCGGCGAGTTGCCGGTCGTGGTGGTGTCCTCGACCACGAGGACTCGCTTGCCAACGACGTTGGGGCCCTCGATCTGTCGCTGCATGCCGTGCGCCTTGGCCGCCTTGCGGACAACGAACGAGTCGATCGGCCGTCCGGGGGCGTGCATCATCGCGATGGCGACCGGATCGGCGCCCATGGTCAACCCGCCGACTGCGTCGAAGTCCCAGTCGGCCACGGACTCTCGCAGCAACTTGCCGATCAGCGGGCCTGCCTCGTGGTGCAACGTGGCGCGGCGCAAGTCGACGTAGTAGTCGGCTTCCTTGCCCGAGGACAGCGTCACCTTGCCGTGCACCACTGCCAGCTCGCGCACCAGTTCGGCCAGCCGCTCCCGCTCGCTCATTTGAGGACTCCCGCGTCGATCGATTGTTGAATAAGCGGGTTCAACCCTACGTTTCGCCCGCTCAGGTGCGTCCGCGACCCCGTCCGACCACCTTGGTCACCCGGCGGGACAGGCCACGCGGCACGAGCTTGCTCGCCGACGTGATGACCTTGTACTGCAGGCCGGGAACGCAGATGACCTTGCCCTTTTCCAGGTCGTCGAGGGACGCCGAGACGACCTGGTCGACCGAGAGCCACATAAAGTTCGGGATCGTCTCCATCTCGATTCCGGCGCGAGCGTGGAACTCGGTGCGGACGAATCCCGGGCATACCGCCTGAATCTTCACGCCGGTGCCGTCGAGCCCGTTGGCGAGACCCTCGGTGAACGAGACCACATAGGCCTTGGTGCCCGAGTATGTCGAGCCGCGACCGGGAACGAGACCCGCGACGCTGGCGACATTGACGATGCTGCCCTTGGCGTTGCCGAGCATGCTCGGAAGCGCCGCGCGGGTCAGCTGTGTCACCGCGGTGATGTTGACGTCGAGTTGCGACTGCAAAACCTCGGGATCGGCGGTCCAGAACTCGCCGCTCAGACCGAAGCCCGCGTTGTTGACCAGGAAATCGACGCCCCTGTGCAGGCGTTCAGCCGCGGCCCGTCGGCCCTCTTCGGTACCAAGGTCGGCGGCGATGATTTCAGAGTGCGAATCGAATCGCTGCTCGAGATCGGCGGCCAGCGCTGCCAACCGCTCCTTGTCGCGCGCGACGAGGACGAGGTCGTAGCCACGGCGAGCCAGCCGCTCGGCGAAGCCCGCGCCGAGACCTGAAGTGGGGCCGGTGACCAGGGCGACCGGGCGAATCGAACTCGATGACATGGCCGTCACCCTATCGGCTTACCGCGGTCGCGGGAGGCCGCTCACGGCTGTATCCGAGGGGCCGCTCACGGCTGTATCCGAGGGGCCGCTCACGGCCGCGGCGGCGGTCCCTGCTCGGGATGGCTCTGGCTCGGCTCGGACACCGGCGCGGCGCTCGCGGTGACCCTGCGGAACGCGACAGTCGGGTCATCGGTGTCGACATCACCGGCGACGAAGCGCGGAAATGGATGGCCGGGGTCGTGCGCGAATTCCTCGAGGCCCTCCGGCTCATCGATCGGCGGCAGAGCGTGCAGGATCCCGGACAGCCGGGCAACGGCCTCGACCGCGCGATCCCAGTCCTTACTCGCGGTGGTCACCGGAATCGAGCCCAGCGTCCACTCGCCCTCGGTCCACATCACCTGCAACCAGTCCGGCAGAGCTTCGACGAAGCCGACCATGCGCTGGTCGCACAACCGCCGCGCGACTTCGAGATCGGTCGAGAACAGCAAGCGCTCGCCGATCGCGCCGAGAAGTTCCAGGTCCGCATCCCGTGGCGGTGCCATCGTTTTCAGCCGCAGATCCAGATCGAGGATCGAGCCAGATTCACGACGCACGGCGATGACCGTCGCGTTCTCCTCGAGGTCGAACATCACGAATTCCTGGCCGCGCCGGATGCCGCTCACGATGTCGATCGCGGGCAGGTAGTCCTGCTTGGCCAGCGTCGCACGTTGCCAGGTTGCGGGCAGGGTCTCGTCGGACGCCTTGTAGCTGTCGCCATGCGCCTTTGCCCAGTGCTCGCGTACGCGTCCGGTGCGCCGGCGCTGGATATGGTCGAGATACAGCAGGGCCGCCGCACCGGCAAGCGCGATCGCGGCTAGTCCGAACCACATTCCGGTCATCGCTGCTTACCCTAACCAGTCGTGCCGTCGGATGGTGCGCGACCGTGGGTCTTAACGGCCGAAACCACCGAAGTCACCGAAATCCCCCAGATCGGGCAGCGCCATCGAGACGAGCACCGTGGCCTGGAAGGTGCCGTCGCTGTTCTTTTCACCTTGGGCCGCGACCTGTTCGCCGACCTTCAGGTCCGAGATCTCGCTGCCGTCCGGCGTCACGATCTGGGTGTTGCCATCGGTACGGATAGTGGTGACGGCACCGCCGAGCATGTCCTTGATTTCGACCGTCGACCCGTCGATGCGCGTGATCGTGCCCATCGCAACCCCGAAGTCGCCGAACGCATCGCCGAGCTCCGGGATGGCCGGTAGACCGGAGGGCAACTGTGAATCGGACGGCGGGGTGGGCGAGGGCCGACCGGTAGCCGACGGTGGCAGCACCCGCGTCGGGACGGCATCGCCGGAGGCCTGCGTGGAGGAATCGTCGGAGTCGCTGCCCGCGAGCAGGAACGCAACACCGGCAATCGCGGCGAGCAGGACAACAACCAGGCCTGCGACGATCAATCCGGTGTTATTGCGCTTGGGTCCGCCCGGCTCCTGTTCGAGTGGCGGGACCTCACCGGAGTACTGGCCCGGCTCATAAGTCCCGTAGGCCATCGTCGGGTTGGTGGGCGGCGGGTACCCCTGGCCGTAGCCCTGCTGCGGGTAGCCCTGTTGTTGATAGCCGCCGTACTGCTCGGTCGGCTGGTTCCCGGTGCCGTACTCATAGGTCGGATACGCCTGGGTCGGCGGAACTTCGCCGTACGCCTGGTACGGGTCCGCGGTGTGGTGCTGCTCGGTCGGCGCTGAGCCACCGCCGTACGGTTCGGTCGGCGCACCGAATCCCTCGGTCGGCTGATCGCCCGACTGATGCTCCTCCGGGCGGCGCGACCACGGGTCATTCGGATTGGACATGCCACGAGGGTACGCACACTCGGCGGTACTCGGCGCCCCGGATTTCCGCACACCGGCTGGTAAATGTGCGATTGCGCGGCCCGCTCAGCGGACCGCGCAATCGCACTTTCTGGTTATGCCCCGACGATCAATCCTTCGCCGTCGGGTGTGACGTTGACCTTGACCGTGTCACCGTCGTGCACCTCACCGGCCAGCAGCGCCTTGGCGAGCTGATCGCCGATGGCCTGCTGGATCAGTCGGCGCAGCGGCCGCGCACCGTAGATCGGGTCGTAGCCACGAACTGCCAGCCACATCCGGGCACCCTCGCCGACGTCGAGCACGAGTCGACGCTGCGCCAGCCGCTTCTGCAGCTGAGCCAACTGGATGTCGACAATGTTCTCGAGCTGCCCCTCGGACAGCGGGTGGAAGATCACCACGTCGTCGAGCCGATTGATGAACTCAGGCTTGAACGCCGAGCGCACCGCGGCCATGACCTGGTCACGATCACCGCCCGCACCCAGATTCGACGTCAGGATGAGGATGGTGTTCCGGAAGTCGACCGTGCGACCCTGTCCGTCGGTGAGCCGGCCTTCGTCGAGCACGGCGAGCAGGATGTCGAAGACGTCCGGATGGGCCTTCTCCACCTCGTCGAACAGCACCACGGTGTACGGCCGACGCCGCACCGCTTCGGTGAGCTGACCGCCCTGGTCATAACCGACATAACCAGGAGGCGCACCGACGAGGCGAGCCACCGCATGCTTCTCGCTGTACTCGCTCATGTCGATTCGGATCATCGCCCGCTCGTCGTCGAACAGGAACTCCGCCAACGCCTTTGCCAGCTCCGTCTTACCAACACCGGTCGGGCCGAGGAACAGGAACGAACCGGTGGGGCGGTTCGGGTCGGCGACGCCGGCCCGGGCACGCCGCACCGCATCCGACACAGCGGTGACCGCTTCGGACTGGCCGACGACGCGCTTGCCCAGCTCGTCCTCCATGCGCAGCAGCTTGGCGGTTTCGCCCTCGAGCATGCGGCCCGCGGGGATACCGGTCCACGCCGACACCACGTCCGCGACGTCGTCGGGGCCGACCTCCTCCTTCAGCATCACGTCGCCATCACCTGCGGTGCCGGACGCCTCTTCGGCCTCCCCGAGCTGCTTCTCGAGCGCCGGAATCCGGCCGTAGCGCAGCTCGGCGGCCTTGCCGAGGTCGCCGTCGCGCTCGGCCCGCTCCGACTCACCACGCAGAGTCTCGAGCTCCTCCTTGATGACGCGCACCGAGTCGATGGCCTGCTTCTCGTTCTGCCAGCGGGTAGTCAGCTGAGACAGCTTCTCCCGGTCATCCGCGAGTTCGGATCGCAGCTTCTCCAGGCGCTGCTTGGACGCCTCGTCGGTCTCCTTCTCGAGCGCCATCTCCTCGATCTCGAGCCGGCGCACGGCCCGCTCAACCTGGTCGATCTCGACAGGACGCGAGTCGATTTCCATGCGGAGCCGAGACGCAGCCTCGTCGACGAGGTCGATGGCCTTGTCTGGCAGGAAGCGCGAGGTGATGTAGCGGTCGGACAGCGTCGCCGCCGCGACCAGCGCGGAGTCGGTGATGCGCACGCCGTGGTGCACCTCGTAGCGCTCCTTGAGGCCACGCAGGATGCCGACGGTGTCCTCAACCGAGGGCTCGCCGACCAGCACCTGCTGGAAGCGACGCTCGAGCGCGGCGTCCTTCTCGATGTACTTGCGGTACTCCTCGAGGGTGGTCGCACCGACCAGCCGCAGCTCGCCGCGGGCCAACATCGGCTTGATCATGTTGCCGGCGTCCATCGCGGACTCACCGGTGGCACCCGCACCGACGATGGTGTGCAGCTCGTCGATGAACGTGATGACCTGGCCGGCGCTGTTCTTGATGTCGTCGAGCACGGCCTTGAGCCGTTCCTCGAACTCGCCGCGGTACTTGGCACCCGCGACCATCGAGCCGAGGTCAAGCGAGATGACCGACTTGCCGCGCAGCGACTCGGGCACGTCACCGGCGACGATTCGCTGTGCGAGCCCCTCGACGATCGCGGTCTTGCCGACGCCGGGCTCGCCGATCAGCACCGGGTTGTTCTTGGTGCGGCGGCTGAGCACCTGCACGACACGACGAATCTCGGTGTCGCGGCCGATCACCGGGTCGAGCTTGCCTTCGCGGGCGCGCGCGGTGAGATCGGTCGAGTACTTCTCCAATGCCTGGTACGTGCCCTCCGGGTCCGGGCTGGTGACGCGCGCGCTGCCGCGCACGGTGGTGAATGCCTCGCGCAGGGCCTGCGCGGTCGCACCCTGGCCGACCAGCAGCTTTGCGACATCCGAGTCGCCCTCGCTCAGGCCGACCAGCAGGTGCTCGGTCGAGACATATTCGTCGTCCAGCTCGGTGGCCAGCCGTTGCGCAGCGGTCAGTGCGGCCAGTGCCTCTCGGCCCAGCTGCGGGGTGGTGGTCGCGCCGGTGGCGCGCGGCAGGCGGTCGACGAGGATCTGAGCCTCGTTGCGAACCGTCACGGGATCGACGCCGACCGCCTTGAGCAGCGGCGCGGCGATGCCGTCGGCCTGTTCGAGCAGCGCCACCAGCAAGTGCGCGGGCCGGATATCCGGGTTGCCCGCAGAGGACGCCGACTGCAACGCAGCCGTCAACGCGGCCTGGGTCTTGGTGGTGGGATTGAACGACTCCATGTCTCACCTTCTTCTCGAGTCGGGTCTAAAGTTGCGCCGAGGTGTATCAACCCGGCGGTTATGTCAGTAGCTACAACGTCGCAAAGGTTGAGTCTGTTCCGCTCAAGTTTAGCGAATTTCTGCGCCGCGGGGCGACGGGTTCAGCACTGGAACTTCCCATCCGACCACGATCGATCCCGCGATCCGATTTGTCGGTTTTCGATATCAATCCGCGCCCGGGCCAGGACTAGCCAATCGCCCGGTGTGACTCGGCACACAAACCTCGACTGTTGATGACCAGCCCACCATCAGCCCCGAGGAGCGCAGTGATGAGTTCGACGACTGAAACCGACGCCAGATATCGGAAGACCGTGGCGTGGATCGTGGCCCTGGCAACCCTCACAATCCTCTTCGACGGATACGACCTGGTGGTGTACGGAACCATCCTGCCGATCCTGATGGACGATCCGGAACAGTTGGGCCAGATCTCCGCGCAGCAGGCGGGAATGCTCGGTTCCTGGGCTTTGATCGGCGTGATGATCGGTGCGCTCGTCAACGGCGCGATCGGCGACTACCTGGGACGACGCCGGCTGATGCTGGTGAACATCATGTGGTTCTCAACCGGCATGGCGTTGGCCGCGTTGTCGACCTCGATCGAGACGTTCGCTGTGCTGCGCTTCTTCACCGGCATCGGGATCGGCGGCCTACTGGCAACCACCGCCGCCCTCGTTGCCGAGTGCGTGCCCGCGGAGAAGAAGAACCTCTACAACGCGATTGTGTACAGCGGCGTACCGGCCGGCGGCATCCTCGCCGCCGTCCTCGCGATCGCACTGCGAGACGTCATCGGATGGCGCGGGCTTTTCCTGATCGGCGCACTGCCGGTGGTGATCCTGCTTCCGCTGGCCTTTGCGAAGCTCCCAGAATCCCCGCGGTGGCTGGTGTCTCGCGGCCGCCTCGAAGAAGCCGCCCTCGTGCACGCACGCACCGGAATCCCGCTGCCGTCGCCGGACGCACTCGAAGCCGAAAAGCACTCGCAGAAGGTGGGTTTCGCGGCATTGGCCACCCGCCGGTACGCGCTGGGAACCACGTTGCTTGGCATCATGAGCTTCGTCGGCCTCATGCTGACCTACGGCCTGACCACCTGGCTGCCGAAGATCATGGCGGACGCGGGCTACAACGCGAAGGGGTCCCTGCTGTTTCTGGTCGTCCTGAACGGTGGCGCGGTATTCGGCACGCTGATCGCCTCCCGCTACGCGGACCGCCGTGGCCCGCAGCACGTCGTCGCGACGACGTTCGGCCTCGCCGCCGTCGCACTGGTGCTGTTCACAATGGGGTTCCCGATCGCGGTCCTGCTCGCGCTCGTCGCGGTCGCCGGAACCGGCACGATCGGCACACAGGTTCTGATCTACGGCTTCGTATCGAACTACTACTCGACGAATGCCCGCGCTGCGGGAGTCGCCTGGTGCGCGGGATTCGGGCGTCTCGGGGGCATCTTCGGGCCCATCATCGGCGGATCGATCGTCACCGCGGGACTCAGCAACAGCGTCACCTTCTACATCTTCGCCGGCGTCGCGATCGTCGGGATGCTCGTCACCCTGTTTGTGCCGCGTAGCAGCAGCGGGACGGGAACGGCGCAGCCGGCGCTCGCCCCGAACCTCGGGGCGGTGCCCGCGCGGGCGTGATCGCGCAACTCTCACTCGTCGCACACGCCATATTCCTCGGTGACCACCCCGCACGTCGCGATGCCCGAATCGTCGCGACGTGCGGGAATCGCGGCTGGCGACGACTTGTGTTCGCAGCTACTCTGCGTGCGTACCATTCGCCCTCGCCAGTCATAGGGAGCGCACATTCGTGGACTCGCGTGATATTTCGCTGGTTCGCGCCAACTTCCGGACTGTGTCCTACTCGGCGCACAGCCGCGGCAAGCTCACCAACGCCTTCTACGGCAGGCTGTTCGGCCGCGACCCCCAGCTTCGGCAGTACTTTCCCGCGGCGATGGACGTCACCCGGCACCGGTTCATCGTCGCGCTGCAGTTCGTGCTCGACATCCTCGACCAGCCCGGAGCGGCTGAAGAGTTTCTCGAGCAGCTAGCACGCGACCACCGGAAGTACGGCGTCCAGTCGTCGCACTACCGGCCCGCCGCCGACGCACTGTTCCTGTCACTGCGCGACCACACCGGCGAATCACTGTGGACTCCGGCACTCGATCGTGCCTGGCGCGGCGTCACAAACCTGATCGCTGACGCGATGATCCGCGGCGCCGAGACCGACGACATGCCCGCGCGATGGGAGGCGACCGTCGTCGGCGCACATCACCTGCTCGATGACCTCACCCTCGTACGGCTGCAGGCCAACGGCCCGATTCCCTACGAATCCGGCCAATACGTGCCGGTCCAGATCCCCCAGGTGCCCAAGGTGTGGCGCTACCTGTCTCCAGCGATCCCCTCCAACCCCACGGGCGAGCTCGAGTTTCACGTCCGCAAGGTGCGCGGCGGCCTGGTGAGCGGGGCGATCGTCAACGAAGCCAAGCCCGGCGATCGCTGGCAGATCGGCGCCCCCCTCGGCGGGCTGCGGGTCGACTACGAGAGCGGCCGACAGGTGCTGATGATCGGCTCGGGCACAGGCATCGCGCCGCTGCGCGCGCAGGTCATGGAGATGGCCAAGTCCGGCGTGAACCCGCAGGTGCACATGTTCCTCGGCGGGCTGTTCCCCCGCGATCTCTACGACCTCGAGAACATGTGGCGGCTGTCGCTGATCAATCCGTGGCTCTCTGTGGTTCCGGTCGCGGAGAATGCCGAGAATCCCTGGTGGCATCCCGAGCCCCCGCCCGAGACGCCCCCCGGCATGCATCGCAGGCTGACCGGAGTCATCGGGCATATCGTCGCCAGCTTCGGTTCGTGGGCCGACCATCAGGTGCAGATCGCCGGATCGCCCGAGATGGTCTATCACACGACCGAGACGCTG